>NZ_JBSGHB010000002.1:167644-512735 GCF_053604195.1 Actinokineospora sp. NPDC004072
CCGCGCACCCCCTCCCGCGCACCCCCTCCCGCCCACCCCTTCCCGCGCACCCCCTCCCGCCCACCCCCTCCGCTCACCCACCTCCACCCGCGTCCGGTCCACCCCACTCCCTGCGCGCCTCCGCCTCCACCCGCGTGCGCTCTACCCCACGCACCTCCACCTTCACGCGCGCCGCTTCCGCCTCCACTCGCGTCCGCCCCACCGCGCTCCCGGTGCGCTTCCGCCTCCACTGGCGTGCGCCCCGCCCCCACGCACCTCCACCTTCACCCGCGCCCGCTCCACTCGCGTCCGCCCCACCGCGCTCCCGGTGCGCCTCCGCCTCCACCCGCGTGCGCCTTGCCCCCGTCCCAGCAAGGTCGCCACAGTGCATTCGCAGGCACCGACGTCGCCGACGAGGACAATGCGCCCTCAGCAGCCCCACCGGCCGCTTCCTCTCCATCTACTGGAGCCCCAGCGCCCACCAGTTCATCCAGTCCACCAACGGCCAACTCGTGGCCCGCTTCGACCCCACCTTCATCGGTTACCCCGCCGGAGCCAACGACCTGCTGCCCGCCTGGGCGCAACCCGAAGACTTCACCCTGGCCCACCTGCGCTCCAGCAGCCTCCACGCCCTAGAACGAGTCACCGGCCTGGCCTTCGCAGAAGCCTGGCTGACCGAACCACTGCCGACATACCGAATCCTGACCCCAGGTTAGGCCACAAAGGACACTGACCCAGCTGGCGGCGGGAGCAGACCTAGAACACCCACACGCAGACCGCCGCCACCAAGACCGTCGAAGCCAAGGCGGCCGTCGGCGTGCGGTACGGGTGGCTGAGGGTGTGGCGGCCGGTGCGGGCCTGGTGGGTTAGGCCGCACTCGATGGTTCCGGCGAGCAGCAGGGCGGCGAACGGGATCGCCAGGACGACTGAGCCTGCGGCGATCAGGCCGAGCACGCCCACGGCGAGCGGTCGCAGCCGGTAGGAGAACAGCGCCGCCACGGCCGCGAACACCGCTGCGGCGGCCAGCACCGGGTCCAGCGCCAGCCAGTCCGGCCCGACCGCCGGGGCCGCGGCCGTCGACGACCAGCCGATCCCCACCCCGAGCGCGAACAGCGAGCCGACCATGAGCGACAGCCGCCGTCTGCGCCTGCGCCACATCAGCCAGCCCGCGGTGGGGGCCAGCGCCAGCGCGGCCGGGGCCGTCAGCACGGCGATGACCAGGAACGCCGTCGCCCACAGGTCGGGGGTGATGGAGCGGTGGCGGCGCGGGGTCCAGAAGATGACCAGGGCGGCCACCGCCCAGACCGCGGCCAGGTTCTGCGGCCGCACCCCGACCTGCGCGGCGACCGCCAGCGGCGACACCCCGACCAGCGCGACCGCCGCCCCCGCCGTCCACCGCGACAACCCCATCCGCCGCGCCAGCCACCAGATCCCGACCCCCACGGCCACCGCGGCGAGCACCATCGGCTCGCGGACGGCCGCCAGCTCGCTGCCGTGCCGGGCGAACGCGCCGGTCATCCCGGTGCAGAGGGCCAGCTGGAGCAGGGCGAGCACCGGCGCGCCCTCGGGCAGGGCGTCCAGCTCGCGCAGCGTGTGCACCCCGACGACGTGCGCCATCTCGCCGACCTGCGCAGGCCCGCCGAGCGCGGCCACCCGGACCGCGGCGGCCAGGGCGACCAGACCGATGAGCGATCCGCGGGCGATGAGCGTCGAGTGCGGGGTGGTCGGCCTCGGCAGGGTGACGGTCCGGGGGCGGGCGCTCCAGCGTGCGGTGGTCATCGACCTCCCTTCGCGCAGCGGATCGGCCCATGCTAGACCGCCGTTCGGCCCCTTGCGCACTGCAACTTTCCGTGGTGGTCAGGTGCGTCCACCCGGGTGATCGAGTGGGCAATAACGTCCGCCGAAGGGGGAGTGACAGGATGGCCAGGTGCGATTCCGGGTGCGCGTCAAGCCGGGCGCCCGCCGCCCCGCCGTCGGCGGCCGCCACGGCGACGCCCTGGTCGTGGCCGTCGCCGCCCCCGCCGTCGAAGGCAAGGCCAACGAAGCCGTCCGCCGCGCCCTGGCCGCCACCTTCAACCTCCGCCCCCGCGACATCGAGATCATCACCGGCGCCCGCGGCCGCGACAAGATCATCGAAATCCCCGGCAACCACGACGAACTCCTAGCCCGCCTGCTGGACCAATGACCACCCGCCGTCCGGGCAGGCGGGACATGCGTTCCTCAGGGTGCGCCCGGAATGCGGCGGATGAGCTCGCGGGCGGCTTGGCCCTCGACGGCCACGGTCCACAGCGCGTCGGTCATGCGGTGGTAGAGGGCCAGGTCGTCGGCGTCGTGGACGACCAGTTCGGTGTCGCTGGTCTCGACGATCACCTGGTCGTCGATGATCCAGAAGCCGGTCAGGGGCACGACCGGCAGTCGGGCGCCGAGCGGGATGACGCCGATGCGGGCGGTGGTGATGTCCAGCAGGGTGGCCAGGCGGTCGAGCTGCCCGGCCATGACCTCGGGTGGGCAGAGCGGGTAGCGCAGCGCCGACTCGGTCATGATGATCTCGATGGTCTTGGTCTGGTCGTAGAGCACGGCCTGCCGCCGCATCCGCACCGCGACGGCCTCGTCGACGTCGGGGGAGCGGCCTGCGATCTCGGCGTTGACCAGGAGCACGTGGCGGGCGTAGTCGGCGGTCTGGAGCAGGCCCGGCACCACCGCCGTCTCGAACGCGCGGATGACGGCCGCAGCGGTCTCGATCGTGACGGCGTGCTGCTGGCGGTCCTGGAGGCCGCCGCGCGCCTGCCGCTTCCAGCTCGCCGCCGCCAGCCGCAGCTCCCGCGCGTCGGCCGCCAGCTCCGCCGCCTGCTCGCCGGTCAGGCCGGTGGCCTCGATCCACGCGGTGACGTCGTTGTCGGTGGCCAGCTGCGCGCCGGTCTCGATGCGGGAGACCTTCGACTGCGCCCAGCCGAGGTGGCGGGCGAACGCCGCGCCGGAGGCGTGCCCGGCGCGTTCGCGGAGCTGGCGCAGCCGCTCGCCGAACTCGGCGCGGCGCTGGTCGAGGTCGGTCACGGACTCCTCGTGGACTGGCGGTGCTGCTGATAGGGCGTGGCGTGCTCCCAGGCGAGGTCACGCCACGCCCGGTGCCGGGCCACGGTATCGGGCTGGTCGCTCAGCTCCGCGCCGCGCCACCGCCCGTCGTCCCCGAAGTGCATCCGGGCGACCAGCAGGCCGTCGAACAGCCAGAAGTCGTGCGACGGGAGGCCGAGCGCGTGGGCCTGGTCCTCAATGATCACGCGGATGTCCTCGCCCGCGGCAACGTTGGCCGGGGTGACGTGCTGCTGCCAGCGCAGGTACTCCGTCAGCGGCTCGGTGTAGAGCCGCACGCGCTCGAAGCGCCGCCCGGCCGCCGTGGCGGCCCGGATGCCGTCGAGCCACCCGGCCATCCAGCCCAGGTCGTCAGGCTCACCCGCCCGCCACCGCCGCAGCGGCTCAACCTCGTAGGGCTCGCAGTAGGTGGGCCGGGCCTCCCACCGGAACGCCGACCTGGTGAAGCGCGCGAACAGCTCGGCGAAGTCATCCCCGGTGACCAGCTCGCTCATGCCGACCCGGGCGCGAAGCCCAGCAGCGCAGCCGGAACCTCCACGGCGGTCTCGGTCTCGGGCAGACCGCGCTCCCGCAGCGTTGCCAGCGCCTCCGGATCGGTGATCCGGTAGCCCTGAACCACATACGTACCCCGATCGGTGGCATACAAATTCGGACACTGCCCCTGCGACGACGTGCTCCCCAGGAACGTCAGCTTCATGGCGAACTCCCCATGGGTCGGTTATGCATTGATAATGCGACCTATGCACAATCAATGCGAGCGACGGTGGAGCGCGCGGCCACCACGCTCGTGCTCCTCGGCCTCATCGCCGTAGACGCGGCCAGCGCCGGTGAGCAGGCGTCCTGCTGCTCGTGACCAGGGGGCGGTGACCGACTGGCGGAACGTTGACCGGTGTGATGGCCGAGCGCCGGACCGGGCGCTCGCTGGTCTCCGAGGAACTGATCGGGTGGCACACCTTGCTGTTCCGCCCAATGCAGCCACTGCAAGAACGGCTGCTACGACGACCCGCCACCGCCCACCTGACCCGAGAAGATCTGTGGTCCGCCGCTTCTGGGAAGGTCTGCCCGCCCTCATCCGCGCCGCGATCGAAGGTGAGGTCGGGTCGGTGCGGCGGGTGGTCAGCCCGGGGGCGGGGCGCAACTCTGACTTCTCTGCGGTCCTGCACCTCGCCGAAGGCATGGTGTTCTGCAAGGGCATCGAGATCGACGGCAAGCGCGGGGCGATGCATCGGCACGAGGCTGGCATCAACGCATGGCTGCCCACCACCATCACCCCCCGCCTGCGGTGGCACACCGAGGTGGGCGGCTGGTTGCTGCTCGGCTTCGACCACGTCCCCGGCAGGCACGCGGACCTTTCCCCGGGGTCCGCCGACCTGCCCGGCATCGCCGAGCTGGCGACCACGCTGACCACCGAACTCGCCCGCTGCCCAGCCCAAGCCCCCCGGCTCGCCCAGCAGTGGGCCAGGCTCGCCGCCTGGCGACGCCTGGCCGAGGACGGCCTGGACCCGTGGGCGCGCGAACACCTCGACGAACTGATCCACTGGGAGCTGCGAGCCATCGAGCTGGTCAACGGCGACGACCTCGTCCACACCGACCTGCACCCGCTCAACATCCTCGTCAGCGACACCGGCCCCAAGGCGGTCGACTGGGCCTGGTCACGCAAAGCCACCGCCGCGGTCGACATCGCCTTCCTGGTCCCGCGGCTCGTCCACGCCGGGCACAGCCCCGCCGAAGCCGAGCGATGGGCCGAGACCATCCCAGCCTGGTCCGCCACCGACGAGCCGACGCGCACCGCCTTCGCGGTGGCCATCTGGGGGATCTGGGAGCTCCTGGCGCGCGACAACCCGTTGCCGCATCGCGCGGCCCTCACCGCCGCGGCCGGACGTTGGGCCCGGTGGCGACTGGAAGCACCAGCGTGTGGTGATCATCACCGGTGACCGGCCCCGATCAGCAGAAGTGCCGAGGTCAGCCCGGAAACCCGCCCACCCCCCGACCCCCCACCACAAAGCGAGTTCGACGCACATCAGGCCGGTGACCTGCCTGGGGTGGAAAAATGCGGTCCGGCGGGGATGGGCTCCGTCCGAGGCCGCGGTGGGGCTTGGAGGGTGCGGGTGGGCGAGCTGACCGCGGCGCTGGGGGTGGGGGCGGCCGTGGTTCTCGTCGCCGCGGTGGCGGTGCGGGTGGCGGTGCGGTTGGGGATGCCGTCGTTGCTGCTGTACCTCGGCATCGGCGTGCTGCTCGGCGAGACCGGGTTGGGGATCCAGTTCTCCGACGCCGGGCTCACCCAGTCCCTCGGCCTCGCCGCGCTCGTGCTCATCCTGGTCGAAGGTGGCCTCACCACCCGCTGGGCCGACATCAAACCCGCCGTCGGACCCGGCCTCGCCCTCTCCACCGCAGGCGTCCTCATCAGCATCGGCATAGCCGGGGCCGGTCTGCACTACCTCCTCGGCCTCGACTGGCGCACCGCCCTGCTCTGGGGCTCCGTGCTGGCCTCCACCGACGCCGCCGCCGTGTTCAGCGTGCTGCGCAGGCTCCCCATCACCCGCAGGCTCGCGGGCTCCCTCGAACTGGAGTCCGGCATCAACGACGCCCCCTGCTACATCGCCGTCGTCCTGCTCGTCGGCACCGAGCCGATCGGGTGGGACGCCGCGGCGCTGATGGTCTACGAGCTCGTCGTCGGCGCGCTCATCGGCGGGGCGCTCGGCTGGCTCGGCGCGGGCGCGCTGCGGCGGGCCGCGCTGCCCGCCACCGGCCTCTACCCGCTGGCCGCGGTCTCGGTGTGCGTGCTCGCCTTCGCGGGCGGGCAGTTCGCGCATGCCTCCGGCCTGCTCGCGGCCTACCTCTGTGGTGTCGTCCTGGGCAACGCCCGGCTGCCGCACCGCTCGGACACGCTCTCCTTCGCCGAGGGCCTGGGCTGGCTCGCCCAGATCGGGCTGTTCGTGCTGCTGGGCCTCTACGCCAGCCCCGGCAGGCTGCTCGACGCGATCATCCCCGGCCTGGTCGCGGGCGCGGTCGTCACCTTCATCGCCCGCCCGGTGTCGGTCGCGCTGTCGGTGTCGTGGTTCCGCATGCCCTGGCGCGAGCAGGTCTTCCTCTCCTGGGCCGGGCTGCGCGGCGCCGTCCCGGTCGTGCTCGCCATGATCCCGATGGCCCAGGGCAGACCCGGGGCCGAACGGCTGGTCGACGCGGTGTTCGTGCTCGTCATCGTGCTCACCCTGCTGCAGGGCACCACGCTCCAACCGCTGGCCCGGCTGCTCCGCCTCGACTCCGGCGCCCACCCCCGCGAGGTGCAGGTCGACGTCGCCAGCCTCGACGAGCTCGACGCCCACCTCCTCCAGATCACCATCCCCAAGGGCTCCAAGCTGCACGGCGTCTACATCGCCGAACTGCGCCTGCCACCCGGCGCGATGGTCAGCCTGGTCACCAGAGGCGGCACCGCGTTCACCCCCGAGCAGACCACCCGCCTCCAGGAGGACGACCACGTCCTCGTGGTCACCACCGAATCCGTGCGCGACGCCGCCGAGACGCGCCTTCGGGCGGTCGACCGCGCAGGCCGCTACGCCCGGTGGCGGGGCGAGACCGGGACGGCATGAGCCTTCTGGGATAAGGCGCGTGACCCGCTCCTCGCTACCGTCGGGATGTCGTCATGCCCGAGGAGGTAGTCATGGGGGTAGCCGCGCACCACCCCGAGGCCGACTTACCCGCCGTCGTCGGCGCGGGCCAGCGCGTGCCGCTGATCGACGGCAAGCTGATCGACTACGCCAACCTCGACCACGCCGCCAGCGCCCCCAGCCTGACCGCCGTGCGCGCGGCCGTCGACGACCTGCTGCCCTGGTACGCGGGCGTGCACCGGGGCGCGGGCTTCCCGTCGAAGGTCTCCACCCGGGTCTACGAGAACGCCCGCGAGACCCTGCGCCGGTTCGTCGGCGCCGGGCCGGACTCGGCGGTCGTGTTCACCCGCAACACCACCGACAGCCTCAACCTGCTCGCCCGCGCCCTGCCCGAGGGCACCCCGGTCGTGCTGTTCGACACCGAGCACCACGCCGCCCTGCTGCCCTGGCGCGACGCCCACCACCTGCGCACCCCCGACCGCGCTGAGGACACCGTCGACGTGCTCGACCACGCCCTGAGCGGGCTGCGGGCGGGCCTGGTCGTGCTGACCGGCGCGTCCAACGTCACCGGCGAGGTCTGGCCGGTCGCCGCGCTCGCCGAGGTCGCCCACCGCCACGGCGCGCGGGTCGTCCTCGACGCCGCCCAGCTCGCCCCGCACCGCCCGGTCGACGTCACCGCGCTGGGCGTGGACTACGTGGCGCTCTCCGGCCACAAGCTCTACGCGCCCTTCGGCGTCGGCGCCCTCATCGGCCCCGCCGACTGGTTGCAGCGCGCCGAGCCCTACCTCATCGGCGGCGGCGCCACCCGCACCGTCGCCGACGGCTTCGCCGTGACCTGGTCGGACGCCCCGCACCGGCACGAGGCGGGCTCGCCCAACGTCGTCGGCGTGCACGCGATCGCCGTCGCCTGCGCGACCCTGGCCGCGTCCTGGCCCGCGGTCGTCGCCCACGAGGAGACCCTGCTGGCCCGCCTGCGCACGGCGCTGGCCCACGTGCCCGGCGCCACCGAGCTGGCCATCTTCGGCCCCGACCACGACCGGGTCGGCGTGGTCAGCTTCACCATCGACGGCGTGGACGCCGGGCTCGCGGCCGCCGTGCTGTCCGCCGAGCACGGCATCGGCGTGCGCGACGGCGCGTTCTGCGCCCACATCGCCGTCCGGCGGCTGGCCGGGCGCGCGTGCGGCGGCACCCAGGCGGTGCGGGCCAGCGTCGGGCTGGGGACCGCGCCCGAGCACGTCGACCGCCTCGGCCGGGCGCTGCGCCTGCTGGTGGCGCGCGGGCCGCGGGCGGAGTACGCCGTGGTCGACGGCCGCTGGAGCCCGGTGCCCGACCCGCGTCCGCTGCCCCGGTTCCTCGCCGCCTGAGCCCGGCGTTGGACAATGGGCGGGTGAGCAGCGAACACCCGACCGAGACCACGCCGGAACCGGCGGCCGACCCCGTGCTCCCGTGGCGCGGGCTGTGGCTGATCGCGACGGCCCTGCTGGCCTATTCGGTCGACCTGGTGACCAAGGTCATCGCGGTCGCCACGCTGGAGCACAAGGAGCCCGTCGAGGTGCTCGGCGGGCTGGTCTACCTGCAGCTCATCCGCAACCCCGGCGCCGCGTTCTCGATGGCCACCGGCATGACGTGGCTGCTCACGCTGGTCGCCACCGGCGTCGTCATCGGGATCATCTGGGTGCTGCCGAAGCTGCGCTCCACCGGCTGGGCCATCGGCCTGGGCCTGGTGCTCGCGGGCGCGATGGGCAACCTCACCGACCGGCTGTTCCGCGCGCCCGGCTTCTTCGAGGGGCACGTGGTGGACATGATCTCGGTGTTCGCGCCCAACGCCGAGGTCTTCCCGGTGTTCAACGCCGCCGACTCGGCCATCACCATCGGCGGCATCCTGATCGTCCTGCTCACCCTCCGCGGCCGCGACTACGACGGCAAGGTGGTCAAGAAGTGAGGGACGCGCGCACCCTGCCCGTCCCCGACGGGCTCGACGGCATGCGGGTCGACGCGGGCCTGGCCAAGCTGCTCGGCCTGTCCCGCACGGTCGTCGCCGCCCTCACCGACGCCGGTGACGTGCTGGTCGACGGCGCCCCGGCGGGCAAGTCCGACCGGCTGGTCGCGGGCAGTTGGCTGGAGGTCACCCTGCCCGAGCCGGAGCGGCCGGTCGAGGTGCAGGCCATCCCGGTCGAGGGGATGGTCCTGCTGCACGAGGACGACGACATCGCCGTGGTCGACAAGCCCGTCGGCGTCGCCGCGCACCCCAGCCCCGGCTGGACCGGGCCGACCGTGATCGGCGGGCTCGCCGCGGCGGGCGTGCGCGTGTCGACCTCGGGGGCGGCCGAGCGGCAGGGCGTCGTGCACCGGCTGGACGTGGGCACGACCGGGGTGATGGTCGTGGCCAAGAGCGAGCACGCCTACACCGTGCTCAAGCGCGCGTTCAAGGAGCGCACGGTCGAGAAGCGCTACCACGCGCTCGTGCAGGGCCACCCCGACCCCAGCGTCGGGACCATCGACGCGCCGATCGACCGGCACCCGCGGCACGACTACAAGTGGGCGGTCGTGGCGGGCGGCAAGCCCAGCATCACCCACTACGAGACGATCGAGGCGTTCCGGGCCGCGTCGCTGCTGGACGTGAAGCTGGAGACCGGCCGCACCCACCAGATCCGGGTGCACTTCTCGGCCCTGCGCCACCCGTGCGTCGGCGACCTGACCTACGGGGCCGACCCGGTCCTGGCAGGCAGGCTGAACCTGACCCGCCAGTGGCTGCACGCCCGCACCCTGGCCTTCCACCACCCCGCCGACGGCCGCTGGGTGTCGTTCACCAGCGAATACCCGGCCGATCTGGCCGCCGCGCTGGAGATTCTCAGCATCGAATCCTGACCGCGGGTCGGCTAGGTTGGGCTGAACCGACCCCCGCGGAGGACGCCCATGAACGCGCCCCACGACGACGCCCCGTTCGCCCCCGGCGGCATCCTGGACGGCGGCGTCGCCCCGCCGGTCATCGGCGCCCCCGCCGACGAGCCCCCGGTGGCCTACGACCGCGAGCCGCCCACCAGCCCGATCCCGGCCCAACCGGCGGAGGAGCCGCGCAAGCCGGGCCTGCTGGGCAGGCTGTTCGGCCGCTCCTAGGGCTCCACCCGCCACGTCAGCGCCCGCGACTCCTCATCGGGCCGCGGCGTCCAGCGGACGGCGGTGATGGCGATGTCCTCGGGGACCACGTAGACGGTGTGCCCCCCAGCGGTCTCCCCGGGCGCGACCCCGATCCGATGCGCAGGCCGCGACGACAGGGACACAGGCGCCTTGCCGATCTCCTGCCCGTCATCGGCGACGAGGACGAGGTAGAGGTCCGGCAGCCCAGCGAACTTCACCGGCCCGCGGTTGACCAGCTCGGTGTGGACGACGACGGAGCGCTCACCTGGTTGCAGGGTGTAGCCGGCAGCGGTGAACAGGTAGTCGGCCGGATCGACGACCTCGATCAACTTGATCGTCAGCCGCTCGCCTTCGAGCCCCTCGGTCTCCAACGCCTCACCCGCGACGCCTTCCCGCCGCAGCACGGGCCGGGGGGCGGGTTGCGTCCGCTCCATGCTGTTGGGCGGCTGATCACCACGCGCCCAGGTGGAGGTCTGCGGCGGCCCCCAGGTGTTGATCGGATCACCGGGATCGGGCGGCGGCAACTGCTGCGCAGGAAACGGCTGACTAGGCGGCGCATACGGCCCGACCGCGTACGGCCCACTGCCCGGGGCGATGTGGTGGGGGCCGCTGGGCGGGGTAAGGGAGTGCGGACCGCTGCCAGGGGAGTGTGGGCCGCTGCCAGGGGCGAGGGAGTGCGGACCGCTGCCGGGGGAGTGTGGGCCGTTGCCGGGAGAGTGGAGTCCGGTGCCGGGGATGGCAGGCTGCGGACCGCTGCTGGGAACGGTGGGACCGCTGCCGTAGAACCCCTGCCCCCCGGAACCCCCCTGCTGCGGATTCCCCCCAGGAATCCCCTGCGGATGGTGCCCAGGAGAGCCTTGCGGCGGGCTGCCGGGAACCATCTGCCCGTACCCAGCCTGCTGACTGCCGTCCGGACTGGCTTGCCCGGCAAAGCCCTGCGCGTTGCCACCGGGGACCATGTGCCCGTAGCTGGCCTGCTGGCTGCCGTCCGGACTGGCTTGCCCGACAAAGCCCTGCTGCGCGTTGCCACCGGGGACCATCTGCCCGTAGCCAGCCTGCTGGCTGCCGTCCGGGCCGGTTTGCCCGGGAAAGCCTTGCGGCGCGCTGCCACCGGGACCGGCCGTCTGCGGACCGCCGGGCACTCCCGGATAGGCCCCACTCGGCAAGTTCTGATTCGCCGCGTGCTGCGGATACGGCTGCGCGGGGTAGCCGGGCGCGTACCCGTACCCCGGCTGCATCCGCGCCAACGCAGCCCGCAGCCCGTTCGCGTCGCACTCCACCCCGACCAGCAGCGGAAGCCCCGACGCCGACAGCGCCACCAGCCGCGAGGCCACCTCACGCGGATCCATCCCCAGCCGCCCGGCGACCTCGTGCACGGCCGCCCGCCCCATCTCGGCGACCACGCCGAGCAGGCGAGCGTCAACAGCATCCGTCACGCAGCGCACGCTACCCGGTCCCCCAGGCAACCGCCCCGGAAGCCAACGGACAACACGACCCCAACCCCGCTCGGTGATCACCCGATCGCCCACAGCGGCCACCACCCCGAGCCCGCACCGCGCCCCTGCCCGCACCGCGCCCGAGCGCACACCACCTCCGAGCGCGCACCGCGCCCACCGAACCCCACTCGCCAGCCCCGCCTCGCCGCTCACCGGGGGCGTTCACCCGCCACCCCGCCCGGCACCGCTCGCGCCCCACCCCAGCGCCGCTCGCACCTGCCCCAACCCCCAGCCCTCAGCAGCGTTTCACCCGCCACCTGCCCAGCACCGCCCGCCTCCCGCGGCCCGCCCGATCCCCTCTCGCCAGCCCCGCTCACCTCCCCGCCCGGCGACGTCCGCCCGCCACCCCACCCAGCACCGCCCGCCCCCGCAACCTCACCCGCCGCCCCACCGACCTGCCACCCCCACTCTCCGGCCCTACCCCGCCAACCTGCCACCGATCCACCGGCTCCACCCCCACCGACCTGCCACCCATCCACCGGCTCCACCCCTCACCCCATCCACTCGCCCACCCCCCACCGACCTGCCACCCCATCCACCGCCCCCTCACCCCACCCGCCGAGCCGGACGGCGGGGGTCGTCCACCCGCGCCGCGATATCTGCCGTCATCAGCGGATCCACCTCCACCTCATAACGCGCATAAGCAGGCAGAGCCCACGCCTCCTCCAACCGCCGAGCCAACGCCGCCGGAGTCATCGACAGATGCACCGACACCTCGTGCGGCAGCCCCCGCCCCAGCAGCAACTCCCCGTCGACCACCACCACCCCGCCCGCGGGCACCTCCACATACCCCGCCCGCGTAGCCCGGTCCGCCACCGCGTCCCAGAGCGATGGCAGCACCCGGCCGCTGCCGCCCGGGCTGAGGGGGTCGAGCACCTCCCGCCGCAGCGCGCCCTCGTCCAGCCACCCTTCGTAGCGGGCGTCCGGGTCCTCCCGGCCGCGCTCGAACCGCAGGGACGCCGGACGCAGGAAGTCGCCCGCCCGCACCCGCACGACCGGTCTGCCCAGCACCCGCAGCCGGTCGGCCACCGCGTCCGCAAGCGCTCCCGGGGACGTCGGCGGAGCACCGTCGACCAGGGCGCGCGACCACTCCCCGCGACCGGACACAATGATCAACTCCGCGGTCTCGTCGGCCAGTTTCTCCTGTGTCGTAGGGGAAAACCGCACGTCGCCATCCTGCTCGTCGAACAGTTCGATGACACCCCGGCCCCAATGCCGCGGGGGGCGGGCCGTCAGTAATAGGGTGCCCGGGTGGCCGCTGACTCCTTCGCTCACCTGCATGTGCACACCGAGTACTCGATGCTCGACGGAGCGGCCAAGCTCAAGGACATGTTCGCCGAGTGCGAGCGGCTGGGGATGTCCGCGGTGGCGATCACCGACCACGGGCACACCAACGGCATCTACGACTTCTACAAGCAGGCCACCGCCGCGGGCATCAAGCCGATCCTCGGCATCGAGGCCTACCTCGCGCCCGGGTCACGCTTCAACAAAGACCGCGTCCGCTGGGGCGACCCGTCCCAGAAGGGCGACGACGTCTCCGGCTCCGGCGCCTACACCCACCAGACCATCTGGGCGCGCAACGCCACCGGCCTGACCAACCTGATGAAGCTCTCCAGCCGGGCCTCCCTGGAGGGCCAGCTCGGCAAGTGGCCCCGCATGGACCGCGAGCTGATCGCCGAGCACGCCGAGGGCCTGATGGCCACCACCGGCTGCCCCTCCGGCGAGGTGCAGACCCGGCTGCGCCTGGGCCACGACGCCGAGGCGCTGGAGGCCGCGGGCGCCTGGCGCGACATCTACGGCAAGGACAACTTCTACGTCGAGCTGATGGACCACGGCATCGAGATCGAGCGCCGGGTCCGCAGCGGGCTGGTCGACATCGCCCGCAAGCTCGACATCCCCTTCGTCGTCACCAACGACTCGCACTACACCTACCGCAGCGACCGCGACGCCCACGACGCGCTGCTGTGCGTGCAGACCGCGAGCACCCTGCAGGACCCGACCCGCTTCCGCTTCGACGGCGACGGCTACTACCTGAAGTCGCCCGACGAGATGCGCGCCGTCGACGCCTCCGAGCCGTGGCAGGAGGGCTGCCGCAACACCCTGCTGATCGCCGAGAAGGTCGATCCGTCGGGCATGTTCGAGTTCCGCAACCTCATGCCGCGCTTCCCCATCCCGGACGGCAAGACCGAGGACGAGTACTTCCGCGAGCAGGTCTGGGCGGGCATGCACCGCCGCTTCCCGGACGGCGTGGACGAGGAGCACCGCAAGCAGGTCGAGTTCGAGATCGGCGTCATCCAGCAGATGGGGTTCCCGGCGTACTTCCTCGTCGTCGCCGACCTCATCCAGTGGGCCAAGAACAACGGCATCCGGGTCGGCCCCGGCCGCGGGTCGGCCGCGGGCGCGCTGATCGCCTACGCGCTGGGCATCACCGACCTCGACCCGCTGGCCCACGGCCTGATCTTCGAGCGCTTCCTCAACCCCGACCGGGTTAGCCCGCCCGACATCGACATCGACTTCGACGAGCGCCGCCGCGGCGACGTCATCCGCTACACCACCGAGAAGTGGGGTTCGGACAAGGTCGCCCAGGTCATCACCTTCGGCACGATCAAGGCCAAGGCCGCGATCAAGGACTCCGCGCGGGTGCTCTACGGCCAGCCCGGCTACGCCATCGCCGACCGCATCTCCAAGGCGTACCCGCCCGCGGTCATGGCCAAGGACATCCCGCTCAACAGCCTGTTCGACCCCCAGCACAAGCGCTACGCCGAGGCCACCGAGATCCGCGAGCTGTACAACAGCGACCCGCAGGTCAAGGAGATCATCGACACCGGCCGCGGCCTGGAGGGCCTGATCCGCAACGCGGGCGTGCACGCCTGCGCGGTCATCCTCTCCGCCGAGCCGCTGATGGAGTCGATCCCGCTGTGGAAGCGGCCGCAGGACGGCGCGATCATCACGCAGTTCGACTACCCGACCTGCGAAGCGCTCGGCCTGCTGAAGATGGACTTCCTGGGCCTGCGCAACCTCACCGTCATCGACGACGCGCTGCACAACATCGAGCGCAACAACAAGCCGGTGCCGGACCTGGAGACGCTGGACCTCACCGACAAGCCGACCTACGAGCTGCTCTCCCGCGGCGACACGCTCGGGGTGTTCCAGCTCGACGGCGGGCCCATGCGCGACCTGCTGCGCCTGATGCGCCCGGACAACTTCGAGGACATCTCGGCCGTCGGCGCGCTCTACCGGCCCGGCCCGATGGGCGCCAAGTCGCACACGAACTACGCGCTGCGCAAGAACGGCCAGCAGGAGATCACCCCGATCCACCCGGCGCTCGCCGAGCCCCTGGAGGACATCCTCGGCACGACCTACGGCCTGATCGTCTATCAGGAGCAGGTCATGGCCATCGCCCAGAAGCTCGCCGGGTACACGCTCGGACAAGCGGATTTGCTCCGCCGGGCGATGGGCAAGAAGAAGAAGGAAGTCCTGGACGCGGAGTACGTCAACTTCGCCAAGGGCATGAAGGACAACGGATATCCCGACGACGCGATCAAAACGCTCTGGGACATCCTGGTCCCCTTCGCCGACTACGCCTTCAACAAGGCCCACTCGGCCGCGTACGGCCTCATTTCCTACTGGACGGCCTACCTCAAGGCCAACTACCCGGCCGAATACATGGCCGCGCTGCTCACCAGCGTCCGCGACGACAAGGACAAGGCCGCGGTCTACCTCGCCGAATGCCGCAAGATGGGCATCACCGTGCTGCCGCCGGACGTCAACGAGTCCGCCCGCGACTTCGCCCCGGTCGGCGAGGACATCCGATTCGGACTCGGCGCGATCCGCAACGTCGGCGCGAACGTGGTGGAATCGATCATCCGGGCGCGCAACGAGAAGGGTGACTTCACCGACTTCTCGGATTTCCTGCGCAAGGTGGACGCATCGGCCTGCAACAAGAAGGTCGTCGAATCGCTGATCAAGGCGGGCGCGTTCGACTCGCTCAAGCACCCGCGCAAGGGCCTGTTCCTGGTGCACACCGACGCCATCGACGCGGTGATGGAGACCAAGAAGGCCGAAGCCGTCGGCCAGTTCGACCTCTTCGGCGCGGGCGGCGAGGGCGACGAGGACGTCACCAGCGTCTTCGACGTCCGCGTGCCCGACGAGTCGTGGGAGTCCAAGCACCAGCTCGCCCTGGAGCGGGAGATGCTGGGCCTCTACGTCTCCGGCCACCCGCTCGACGGCGTGGAGCACATCCTCGCCGCCCAGTCCGACACCCCGATCGCGGCGATCCTGGAAGGCGGCATCGCCGACGGCGCGCAGGTCACCGTCGGCGGCATCCTCGCCTCGGTCAACCGCAGGGTGAACAAGAACGGCGAGCCGTGGGCGTCGGCGCAGCTGGAAGACCTCAACGGCGGCATCGAGGTGCTATTCTTCCCCAAGACCTACGCCGTGGTCGGCATGAGCGTGCTGGAAGACGCGATTGTGCTGGTCAAGGCCAGGGTGGCCAAGCGGGAGGACCGCACCTCGCTCATCGCCAACGATTTGGCCGTGCCCGATCTGACCGTTTCCGACGCGCCATTCCGGTTGAGCATGGCGGCGACGAAATGCACCCCGCAGATGGTGACGCAGCTGAAAGACGTGCTCACCGCGCATCCGGGCCGCACGGTCGTGCACCTCAAGCTCATCAACGGGCACCGGCAGACGCTGCTGCGGCTCGATGACGGTTTGAGCGTGACGCCGTCACCGTCGCTGATGGGCGATTTGAAGGCATTGCTCGGACCGGGCTGCCTCACCTGATCATTTCGGTACCCTGGGGATGGCGGGATCGTCCCTGAGGGGGTTTCAGGTGTCCATATTGGAACACGATGTCGTGCTGAACGTGGGCGATGAGTTCGTCCAGGATCCGCACGGCTTGTACGCCCAACTGCGCGAGGCGGCTCCGGTCCGCCGCGCCCAGCTGCCCGGCGAGATGCAGGGCTGGCTGGTCACCCGCTACGCCGACGTCCGCGCCGCCCTGGCCGACCCGACCCTGAGCAAGGACTACCGGGGCATGGTCGAGCTGGTGAAGCGCCACTACGGCGACGTGCCGATGGACGGCTTCGGCGCCGAGCTGGCCAGCCACATGCTCAACACCGACCCGCCCGACCACACCCGCCTGCGCAAGCTGGTGAACCGCGCGTTCACCACCCGCCGCGTCGAGGGCCTGCGCGAGCGCGTCCACGAGATCACCACATCGCTGCTGGACGCGATGGCTGAGGGGCCTGATGAGGTCGACCTGCTGACCGCGTTCGCCTTCCCCCTGCCCATGACCGTGATCTGCGAGGTCCTGGGCGTCCCGGACGACGACCGCGACGACTTCCGCAGGTGGACCGGGGTCCTGCTGTCCTCGGCGGGCCCGGAGGAGATGCAGGCCGCGAGCGCGTCGATGCTGGAGTACCTGCTCAAGCTCATCGCCGCCAAGCGCGCCAACCCGGGCGAGGACCTGCTGACTGCCCTCTGCGAGGCCAGCGAGGACAACGACCGCCTCAGCGAGACCGAACTGGTCTCGATGGCCTTCCTGCTGCTGGTCGCGGGCCACGAGACCACGGTCAACCTCATCGGCAACGGCATGCTCGCCCTCCTCCGCACCCCCGACCAGCGAGCCGCCCTCACCGCCGACCCCACCCTCCTCCCCGGCGCCGTCGAAGAACTCCTCCGCCACGACGGCCCCATCAACATCGCCACCCTCCGCTACACGACGGCCCCGCTGACCCTCAGCGGCGTCACCATCCCCGAGGGCGAATTCGTCCTCCTCTCCCTCACCTCCGCCAACCGCGACCCGGCCCGCTTCCCCAACCCCGACACCATCGACGTCCACCGCGCCCCCGGCGCCCACCTGGCCTTCGGCCACGGCATCCACTACTGCGTCGGCGCCCCCTTGGCCCGAATGGAAGCCGAAATAGCCCTAGGCGAACTCCTCCGCCGCTTCCCCACCCTCACCCTCGCCACCACCCCGACCACCACCCTCCGCTACCGAAGCAGCGCCATCATCCGCGGCCTCGAATCCCTCCCCGTCCGCGTCCGCTGACCCCCAGCCACCGCACCGCCAGCGCGTCGGCGGTGCGGTGGCCCGGTGGCCCACCCCACCAACCCTCACCGCGCACCACCCGCCCCCTACCCCCACACCCGCACCCCGCCGCACCCGCACCCGGCCCGCTGCCGCCCCACCCCGCCGCCGCTGCGCCCCCGCTGCGCCCGCTGCCACCGCACCCGCGCCTTGCCGCGCCCGCTGCCGCTGCGCCCACCGCCGCCGCGTTCCGTCGCACCCGCTCCCGTGCCCCCCATCCGCACCCACTGCCGTCGTGCCCACTCCCGCCGTGCCCGCTGGTGCCGCGTTCCGCCGCACCCACGCCCGTGCCCCGCCCGCCGCACCCGGCCGCGCCCGCTGCCGCCGCATCCGCCCCCGCTGCGCTCGCTGCCGTCGCCTCGCCGCGCCCACTGCTGCCGTGCCAGCCCCCGCTGCGCTCGCTGCCGCCGCGCCTCGCTGCGCCCGCCCCCGCTGCGCCCGCCCCCGCCGCGCTTCGCCGCGCCCGCTGCCGCTGCTGCCCAACCCCGCGCGTGCTGCTCGCAGGTCCGTGCCTGCTCTCGCCGGGAGGCATGAGCCCACCGCTCGCCCCTCCATGCCGCATCCCCCGGAAGCGCACCTAACCAAGGCGGGCGCCCGCCAAGGCCGCTGCCCGCGGCCGCAGCCCGCCCCCTCCGCCCCCGAACCTCCGCGCCAGCCTCCGCCCGCCAGCCCCACATGCCGCCTGGCGCACGCCTCGGGCAGGCATCGCCACGCACCGCTTCCCCCGGACCACTGCCTCGACCCCTCACCCGCAGCGAAGCGTGCTCCTGACCAGGCCCGGAAGCCGCCGGACGGGCCGTTGGGCCGGCCCGGCGAAGGCAGCCGTCCTTCCGGGCTAGCGGCACGGCAGGCGTCCGGGACTGTGATTGGTGATTGAGGCTCGACATCCGGTGTGGCGACCCGCGAACCGTCGGGGGCCGGGGTAGCGTTCGACGGGTGCGGGGGCAGGACGAGGGTTCCGGGGTGGTGGCGGCGCGGCTGCGGCGGGTGTGGGGGCGCCTGGGGGCGGTGGCGTTGGTGGGGCCGTTGATAGGCATCGTCGTCTCACTGCTCGGGGACTGGCGGCTGGTCGTGCTGCCCGTGGTGCTCGCCCTG
This sequence comes from Actinokineospora sp. NPDC004072, assembly GCF_053604195.1. Taxonomy (NCBI): domain Bacteria; kingdom Bacillati; phylum Actinomycetota; class Actinomycetes; order Pseudonocardiales; family Pseudonocardiaceae; genus Actinokineospora; species Actinokineospora sp. NPDC004072. Next base: position 186,145 of record NZ_JBSGHB010000002.1, read on the forward strand.
GTCGGCGTGGCGTGGTTCAGGGCCATCCGGTTCCGGCCGCGGCGGTGGCCCGTGCGGGCGGCGGTGCTCGGGGTGGCGGCAGGCGCGGTCATCGGGGTCGGTTGCGGGAGCTGGCTCATCGGGGTCGCCGCGGCGTTAGCGCTGGGGGCGGGCGGCTGGTGGGTCGCCGACAAGGCCCGCGCGATCGTGCTGGAGCCCTACACCCCGGAGCTGGCCGACTCGCCGGTCGAGGTGCCGTGGCAGGCGCGGGGGGCTCGGGGGTTGGAGCTGGTCGTGGGGACCGATCGGATCTCGTTGGCCGGGGGGCGGTTCAAGACGGTGCGGCCCGCGGTGGCGTTGTCGGGGGTCGGGAGCGTCGAGCAGGTGATGGTCGCCCGGCGCGCCACCTTGCCCGTGCCCGGGGTCGGCGAGGTCCGGGTGACGGTCACCCCCGGTCCCGCCGTGCGCATCACCGTGCCGCCGGGGGAGTGGATAGTGCCCACCGACCACGGCCGCGAGATCGCCCGCCTCGTCGCGCGGCGCAAGGCGCTGGCCGGGGTCGACTAGCCTCACTCGGCGTGACCCCCGATGAGCTGCTGGCCGCCGACCGCGCGCACGTCTGGCACCCGTACTCGCCGATGCCCGGCACCCAGGACCCCCTGGTCGTGCGCTCGGCCGACGGGGTGCGCCTGACCCTCGCCGACGGCCGCGAGCTGGTCGACGGCATGTCCTCCTGGTGGGCGGCCATCCACGGCTACCGCAACCCGGTCCTCGACGCCGCCATCACCGACCAGCTCGGCCGGATGAGCCACGTCATGTTCGGCGGCCTGACCCACGAGCCCGCCGTCCGCCTGGCCACCCGGCTCGTCGAGATCACCCCGGACCCGCTGCGGCACGTCTTCCTCTGCGATTCCGGCTCGGTGTCGGTCGAGGTCGCGGTCAAGATGTGCCTGCAGTACTGGCGCTCCACCGACCGCCCCGGCAAGACCCGCCTGCTCACCTGGCGCGGCGGCTACCACGGCGACACCTTCCAGCCGATGAGCGTCTGCGACCCCGAGGGCGGCATGCACTCGCTGTGGCGCGGCGTCCTCCCGGTCCAGGTCTTCGCCGACCCCCCGCCCGCCGCCTTCGACCACGACTACGTCGCCCACCTGGCGCGCGTCATCGAGGAGCACGCCGACGAGCTGGCCGCGGTCATCGTGGAACCGGTCGTGCAGGGCGCGGGCGGCATGCGCTTCCACGACCCCCGCTACCTGCACGTCCTGCGCGAGCTGACCCTCGCCAACGACATCCTGCTGATCTTCGACGAGATCGCCACCGGCTTCGGCCGCACCGGCGAGCTCTTCGCCGCCGACCACGCAGGCATCAGCCCGGACGTCATGTGCGTCGGCAAGGCCCTCACCGGCGGCTACCTCAGCCTCGCCGCCACCCTGTGCACCCCGCGCGTCGCCGACGGCATCTCCCGCGGCGAACTGCCCGTCCTCGCCCACGGCCCCACCTTCATGGGCAACCCCCTGGCCACCGCGGTCGCCTCGGCGTCGATCGACCTGCTGCTCTCGACCGACTGGCGCGGCACGGTCAAGCGGATCGAGGCGGAGCTGATCAGCGGCCTCAAACCCGCCCGCGACCTCCCCGGCGTCCGCGACGTGCGGGTCTTGGGCGCGATCGGCGTCGTCCAGCTCGACCACCCCGTCGACATGGCCACGGCCACCCGGGCAGCCGTGGACGCAGGCGTCTGGCTCCGCCCCTTCCGCGACCTCATCTACACGATGCCGCCGTTCATCAGCACCTCGGACGACGTGGCCACCATCGCCGCCGGAGTGGTGGCGGCGGCAGCGGCCTAGCCCAGCGCCCGCTCCAGGTCGGCGTTCGTCGGCTCGACCAGGACCTCGCCGCTCGGGAGGATCACGACCGGGATGTTCGTCCGCCCACCGGCCAGCTCGACGGCCTTCGCGCGGGCCTCGGCGTCGTGTTCGACGTCGATCTCGGTGAAGGGGACGTCGGCTCGGCGCAGCCACGCCTTGGCCCGGCGGCAGTCGCCGCACCAGTCGGCTCCGTAGAGGGTCACCTCGGCCATCGCCCATCCCCTGTTTAGGTCCATACCAATTGCCAGGTCTAGCCTAGTTCGGCGTGAGCGTGCTCGTGATCAGCGGGACCGGAACCGAGGTCGGCAAGACCGTCGTGACCGCCGCCGTCGCCGCACTCGCGGTGGCCGCGGGCAGGCGGGTCGCGGTGCTCAAACCGGCGCAGACCGGGGTGTCGGCCGACGAGCCGGGGGACGTCGACGTCGTCCGGGCGCTCGCGGGCGGGGTCACCGGCATGGAGCTGCGCCGCTTCCCCGACCCCCTCGCCCCCGACACCGCCGCCCGCCGCGTCGGGATGCCGCCGGTGCGCCCCTCGGAGGTCGCCGCCGCGGTCGGCGAGCTGGCCGCGACCCACGACCTGGTGCTCGTCGAAGGCGCGGGCGGCCTGCTCGTGCGCCTGGACCCCGACGGCGGCACGCTGGCCGACGTCGCCTGGTCGCTGGGCGCCCCCGTGCTCGTCGTCGCCAGCGCGGGCCTGGGCACCCTCAACGCCGCCGCCCTCACCGCCGAGGCGCTGCGCACCCGCGGCGTGGCGTGCGCGGGCATCGTCATCGGCTCCTGGCCCGCCGCACCCGACCTCGCCGCCCGCTGCAACGTCGAGGACCTGCCCTCGGTGACCCACGCGCCGCTGGCAGGCGCGCTGCCCGCGGGCGCGGCCGCCCTGCCGCCGGAGGAGTTCGCGCAGGTCGCGCGCCGCGCCCTCGCCCCGGCCCTGGGCGGGGAGTTCGACGCCAAGGAGTTCGCAGGCCGCCATCCGGCGTGAGCAACATCGCCTGTCGGTGTCAGCGGAATGCGGCAGACTGACGCCTCGAACGGCCGTACCCGGATCGAGGAGGACCACCGTGACGGCAGCCGCCGAGCGCACGACCACCGACGTGCTCGCCGTGGCCCGCGAGCAGGTGCTGGAGCGCGGCGTCGGCCTGGACGAGGCCCAGGTCCTGCAGGTGCTGCGCCTGCCGGACGAGCGCGTCGAGGAGCTGCTCGGCCTGGCGCACGAAGTCCGGATGAAGTGGTGCGGCCCGGAGGTCGAGGTCGAGGGGATCATCTCGCTCAAGACCGGCGGCTGCCCCGAGGACTGCCACTTCTGCTCCCAGTCCGGCCGCTTCCCCACCCCGGTGCGCTCGGCGTGGCTGGACATCCCCGGCCTGGTCAAGGCCGCCGAGCAGACCCGCGCGACCGGCGCGACCGAGTTCTGCATCGTCGCCGCCGTGCGCGGCCCCGACGCCCGGCTGCTCTCGCAGGTGCGCGAGGGCATCAAGGCCATCCGCGACTCCGGCAACGACATCCAGATCGCCTGCTCGCTGGGCATGCTCACCCAGGAGCAGGTCGACGAGCTGGTCGAGATGGGCGTGCACCGCTACAACCACAACCTGGAGACCGCCCGCTCGCACTTCCCCAAGGTCGTCACCACGCACACCTGGGAGGAGCGCTGGGACACCCTGCGCATGGTGCGCGCGGCGGGCATGGAGGTCTGCTCCGGCGGCATCATCGGCATGGGGGAGACCGACGAGCAGCGCGCCGAGTTCGCCGTCCAGCTCGCCGAGCTGGAGCCCGACGAGGTGCCGATGAACTTCCTCATCCCGCAGCCGGGCACCCCGTACGCCGACTACGAGCCGATCGAGGGCCGCGACGCCCTGCGGATCGTCGCCGCCTTCCGCCTGGCCCTGCCGCGCACGATGCTGCGCTTCGCGGGCGGCCGCGAGCTGACCCTCGGCGACCTCGGCGCGGAGAAGGGCATGCTGGGCGGGATCAACGCGATCATCGTGGGCAACTACCTGACCAACCTCGGCAGGCCCGCCCAGCGCGACCTCGACATGCTCAACGACCTGAAGATGCCGATCAAGGCGCTGAGCGAGAGCCTGTAGCCGTGTTCTGCGTGCACTGCGGGCAGCCGGTCGCCGAGGGCGGGCACACCGGCTGCCACACCCCCCGCACCGCCCTGGAACCGCCGCGCTACTGCGCCGAGTGCGCCCGCCGCATGGTCGTCCAGGTGACGCCCGTGGGCTGGACGGCCCGGTGCAGCAGGCACGGCGAGCTCTCCGACCTGCACCCCACGGCGTAGGCTTCTCCCCGTCGATCTCGTGACGGGTGCGGAGGGTTCGTGACGCAGCAGCAGGAGCACCGAGAGGTCCCGGCGTACCTGCCCTGGCCCACCCCGCCGCGCCCGCGCGTGGTGGTCAAGCGCGACCTGCTGCCCGCGGTCAGCGTGCTGTCGACGGTGGCGTTGTTCGGCATGCTCATCGGGTGGGCGTGGTCGAGGCTGGCGCCGGAGCAGATGTCGGCGGTGGTCGAGGGCGGCAAGTTCGTCGCCCTGCGCGCGGAGAGCTACCACCGCTTCGAGGACCTGGCCCTGTTCCTGCTGCTGACCCTGGCCGCAGGCGTGATCACCGGCTACGCCACCTGGCTCCTGCGCGAACGCCGCGGCCCGGTCATCCTCATCGCCGCCACCGGCGGCTCAGCCCTGGCCGCCTGGCTGGCCACCCAGGTAGGCGTAGCCTGGGCCGAAACCCGCTACGCCGTGGCCACCGCGCCGCAGGTCGGCGACGTCATCGCCCTGGCCCCGCGCCTGGAGTCAGCCTGGGCCATCATCGCCTGGCCCCTCACCACCGCCCTGACCTACACCCTCGCCGCCGCCTGGAACAGCACCCCCGACCTAAGCCGCCGCCTCGGCTAACACCCGGTCCACCGCACCCCACCCAAGTCCCAGCGGCGACCCACGCGAGGCCACCCACCGAGGCAGCCAACGGGGTGTCGCAAGCACACCCCGAACCACCCAAGCGGTTGAGCGGTGGTCGGCGAGGCAGCCCCCTCCTCACACCACCCGCCCTAGATCGGTGCTCGGCGCATTACCCGCCGTCCAGGCTGATCGGCCGGGGCCGTTGCACGTCCCGCAAGCGCTTCCCACGAGCCCGCCCTTGTTCAAGCGGGAAGCTTCCACGAGCAAGCGGCGGTTGGCGCGGACCGCCAGCAGGGCTGACCGCGGAGCGTCACCACCTCCCGCAAGCGCCCCACAACCGTCCTCGTTCGCAGCGGTGGGCGGCGCGTGACCGCCGACCTCTCCTCCCGCAAACCCACCTCAGTTCAACGCGCTGATCAGCGCGCTACCACCCTCCCGCAAACCCGCCCTAGTTCAAGCTGATCGGCGTCGTGAACTCCGACGGCGGGGCGGGGACGGCGCGCAAGCGGGTGAGGAGGCCGGTTTCTCGGTTCAGCAGGCGCAGGACCAAGCGGAGGCGGTGGATGGGGCGGGTTTCCTCCAGCAGGTGTTGGCGGTCCTCCAGGGTCAGCAGGCAGTCCGCGGCGATCACGTGGGCGAGTTCGCAGACGTCGAGGTCCGGGGGTGGTTCGGACCAGTCCTCGTCCTGCCACGCGGCTTCGCAGTAGCGGCGGTGGGCGGCGCGGGCGGCGTCGGCGAGGGCGGTGACGGTGGCGGGGGAGCCGTCGGGCAGGGCGGTGTCGGGCAGCCATTCGACCGTGCCCAGCAGGTAGGGCGCGCTCGTGGCGTCGAGGTCGAGCAGCCGGAAGCGGCGGCCGCCGGTGGTGATGATGTCGTAGCGGCCGTCCGGCAGGCGCTTGGCCTGGCGCAGGGCCGCGGTGCAGCCGATCTCGCGCACCTGCGAGACATCGGTGACCTCGTGGTCGTTGGCGGGCCGCATGGCGACCACGCCGAACTCCCGGCCCGGGACCGCCCCGGTGACCAGGTCGACGGTCAGCTGCCGGTACCGCGGCTCGAAGATGTGCAGCGGCAGGCTCGCTCCCGGCAGCAGGACCGCCTGCAGGGGGAACAGCGGAAGCGACTCGGGCACGCGACCACGCTACGACGAAGCGCACGGGTCCGCTGTCCGGTATTCAGCCGCTTTTGCCGGTTGACGGCGGCCGCAGCACCGCGAACGGGTCCGTCACGACCATCGCCGTCTCGGCAAACCGGAACTGCGCCGCGGGCCTGCCGCCGCTGCGGCCGGGCTTGGTCGTCTGGCCGGTCGCCTCCAGCAGGCCGCGGCGGGCGAGCACCCGCTGCAAGTTCGTGGCGGAAACCCGGTAACCCAGCGCAGCCGAGTACAGCTCGCGCAACGCCGAGATCGTGAACTCCGGTGGCGCGAGCGCGAAACCTATGTTCGTGTACGACATCTTCGCCCGCAGCCGGTTGCGGGCGCGTAGCGCTATGGCACCGTGGTCGAACGCGGTGCGTGGCAAGGCGTCTATCGCGTGCCACGCGGTGTCCGGCGGCAGTTCGGGGTCCAGGTGCGATGGGACCAGGCAGAGGAAGGCCGTCGCGAGCACGCGCGGGCCGGGCACGCGGTCGGGCGCGCTGAAGACCGCCAGTTGCTCAACGTGACTGACCTGGCGCACGTCGACCTTCTCGGCGAGCTGGCGCAGGATCGAGGTCTCCACGTCCTCCGCCGCGCCCAGCCGCCCGCCCGGCAGTGACCACCGGTGCGCGTGCGGTTCCCGTGCGCGTTCCCAGAGCAGCACGCGCAGTGATCCGTCTCTCACCTGGAGCACCGCGGCAAGGACTTCGTGGGCCAACGCGCTGTCGGGGGTGGTAGCATCTGCCATGTTTTCGATCCTAAGGCGAAAACCTCGGGAACGGAAACTGCCGAACGGATGGAGGACCTGATGACCGCCGAACTGCTCGACCCGACCCCCTACGGCGGGGTCGTGGCGGACGCCGCCTGGCGCGACGAGGTGCGCAGGCTCGTCCGCGAGCGCGACGCGGTGCTGCTGGCGCACAACTACCAGCTGCCCGAGATCCAGGACATCGCCGACCACACCGGCGACTCCCTCGCGCTCTCGCGCATCGCCGCCAGCTCCGACGCCTCCACCATCGTCTTCTGCGGCGTGCACTTCATGGCCGAGACCGCGAAGATCCTCAGCCCGGACAAGACCGTCCTGATCCCGGACGCGCGCGCGGGCTGCTCCCTCGCCGACTCCATCACCGCCGACGAGCTGCGCGCCTGGAAGGCCGAGCACCCCGGCGCGGTCGTGGTGTCCTACGTCAACACCACCGCCGAGGTGAAGGCCGAGACCGACATCTGCTGCACCTCCTCCAACGCCGTCGACGTCGTGGCGTCGATCCCGGCCGACCGCGAGGTGCTGTTCCTGCCCGACCAGTTCCTCGGCGCGCACGTCAAGCGCGTCACCGGGCGGGAGAACCTGCACATCTGGGCGGGGGAGTGCCACGTGCACGCGGGCATCAACGGCCCGGAGCTGGCCGCGCGCGCCGCCGCCAACCCCGACGCCGACCTCTACATCCACCCCGAGTGCGGGTGCGCGACCTCCGCGCTGTACCTGGCGGGCGAGGGCATCGTGCCCGAGTCGCAGGTCAAGATCCTCTCCACCGGCGACATGGTGGGGCAGGCCAAGGCGAGCAAGGCCAAGACCGTGCTGGTGGCCACCGAGATCGGGATGCTGCACCAGTTGCGCAAGGCCGCGCCGGGGGTCACCTTCGAGGCCGTCAACGACCGCGCCTCCTGCCGCTACATGAAGATGATCACCCCGGCCGCGGTGCTGCGCGCCCTGCGCGAGAACGCCGACGAGGTGCACGTCGACGCCGAGACCGCCCGCCGGGCACGGGGCGCGGTGCAGCGGATGATCGAGATCGGCACGCCCGGCGGCGGCGAGTGAGCCCGCGCTGGGCGGCCCGCGCCGACCTCGTCGTGGTCGGGACCGGCGTCGCCGGGCTGACCGCGGCGCTGCGGGCCCGCGAACTGGGGTTGCGGGTGCTGGTCGTCACCAAGGCCGCCGCCGAGGACGGCAACACCCGCTGGGCGCAGGGCGGCGTCGCCGTCGTGCTGCCGGACGGGACCGGGGACACGGTCGACCAGCACATCGAGGACACGCTGACCGCGGGCGCGGGGCTCTGCGACGCCGACGCCGTGCGCGCGATCGTCGCAGGCGGCCCGGCCGCGGTGGCGCGGCTGATCGCCCGCGGCGCGGTGTTCGACAGCGGCCCGGACGGGCGGCTGGCGCGCACCCGCGAGGGCGGCCACAGCGCCTTCCGCGTCGTGCACGCAGGCGGCGACGCGACCGGCGCGGAGGTCGAGCGGGCGCTGCTCGCGGCGACCCGCGACGGGCGCATCCCCGTGCTGGAGGGGCATGTGGCCGTCGACGCCGTGCGGACGACCTCCGGCGCGGTCGCGGGGTTGGTGGTGCTCGACGGCGCGGGCGTGCCGGGGGTGCTGGGCGCGCAGGCGGTGCTGCTGGCCTCCGGGGGGCTGGGCCAGCTGTACCAGGCGACGTCCAACCCGGAGGTCGCCACCGGTGACGGCGTCGCGCTGGCGCTGCGGGCAGGGGCGCCGGTCGCCGACATCGAGTTCGTGCAGTTCCACCCCACGGTCCTCTACACCGGCGCGGGGGCGCGCGGGCGCTGCCCGCTGGTGACCGAGGCCGTGCGCGGCGAGGGCGCGGTGCTCGTCGACGCGCTGGGGAACCGGGTGATGGCGGGGGTGCACCCGCTGGCCGACCTCGCCCCGCGCGACGTGGTGGCCGCGGCGATCACCCGGCACGTGGCGTCCGCCCCGGGGGGTGTGGACGACCACGTGTTCCTCGACGCGACCGGCCTGGAGTCCTTCCAGTCGCGCTTCCCGACCGTGCACGCCGCGTGCGTGGCCGCGGGGATCGATCCGTCGGTGTCGCCGATCCCCGTGGCTCCGGCCGCGCACTTCGCGTGCGGCGGTGTTGTGGCCACTGTGGACGGTCGTACCCCGGTCGTCGGGTTGTACGCGGCGGGCGAGGTCGCCAGCACGGGCCTGCACGGGGCGAACCGGTTGGCGTCCAACAGCTTGCTGGAGGGCCTGGTCGTCGGCGCTCGCGCGGCCGAGGCGGTCACGGCCGACATCGCGGCCGGTGTTCTCGCTCGGCCGGCTGTGGATGGGGAGCTGCCGGTCGCGCCGGTCGCCGCCCGGGATTCCTTGCAGCGGGTGATGAGCCGGTATGCCGGGATCGGCCGGGACGCCGAGGGTCTTGCGGTCGTCGGGTCGGTGCTGGATGTGTCCTCTGTGGATCGAGTGCTGGCGACGCGGGAGCTGGTGGAGGACGCGGCCCTCACGGTGGTCGCCCGGGCGCTGATCGCCTCCGCGTCGGCCCGCACCGAGTCACGCGGCTGCCACGTCCGCACGGACCACCCGCAGCGCGATGACGTGGCCCGGCGCCTGTTCATCCGCACCACCCCGTCCGGCCAGCCGGTCCTGGCCTGGCCCCTGTCCCTGCGAGGCGCCGCATGAACCTGGACCTGGATCGGGTCATCACCACCGCGCTGGAGGAAGACCTCCGCTACGGCCCCGACGTCACCACCGAAGCCACCGTCCCGGCCGACGCGGTGGCGACCGCCGAGCTGACCCCCCGCCAACCGGGCGTCCTCGCGGGCATCCCGGTGGCGCTGGCGGTGTTCCAGCGGGTGGTGCCGGATCTGGAGGTTGTGTCCAGTGTGGAGGATGGGAGCCGCGCGGTCCCCGGATCGCCTGCGCTGGTGATCCGCGGCAACACCCGCGGCCTGCTGACGGCCGAGCGCACGGCGCTGAACCTCGTCTGCCACCTGTCCGGCATCGCCACCGCCACCGCCGCCTGGGTCGAGGCGCTGGAGGGCACCGGCGCGGCCGTCCGCGACTCCCGCAAAACCCTGCCCGGCCTCCGCCTCCTGGAGAAATACGCCGTCCGCTGCGGCGGCGGCGTCAACCACCGCCTGGGCCTGGGCGACGCCGTGCTGATCAAGGACAACCACGTCGTAGCGGCAGGCTCGGTCGCCAAGGCGCTGGCCGCCGCCCGATCCCACGCCCCCGACCTGCCCTGCGAGGTAGAGGTCGACACCCTCGACCAGCTGGACGAAGCCTTGGCGGAGCAGGCGGAGCTGGTCCTGCTGGACAACTTCACCCCGGAGGAGTGCGTCGAGGCAGTCCGCAGAGCCCGCGGCACCAACACCCGCCTAGAGGCTTCGGGCGGCTTGACCCTGTCCGTAGCCCGAACCTACGCCCAAACCGGCGTCCACTACCTCTCCGTAGGCGCCCTAACCCACTCGTCGCCGTCCCTAGACCTCGGCCTAGACCTGCGCTGACCCTTACTGCTGCCGAGCAGTCGTCAACAACTCACGCAGGCCCCGAAGCAGGTCATCCGGGTTCGGCGAGCGGTCGGGGTCGATGACCCATTGGAGGGCCAAGCCGTCGCAGGCGGCTAGGACGAAGGAGGCGACTGCCGTGCAGCGGGGGTCGTCCGGGGTGGGGTCGCCGCCGCAGGAGGCGGAGACCAGGGCGGCTATGCCGGTGCGCAGGCGGTGTTGGAGGTCGGCGAGTTGGGCGCGGAGGTTCGGCTCGCGGTCGGCTTGAGCTAGGGCTTCGATGAAGCTCAGCAGCAGCGGGCGCTGGTCGTCCAGGTGCGTGAGCAGGGTCGCCCAGGTCAGGTGGGCGCGTTCGACGGGGGAGGCGTGCGGGTCGGCCATGGCGACCGCCGACAGCTGGGCCATCCACTCGTCGAACACCTCGCCCAAGGCCGCGTTCAGCAGGCCCGCCTTCGACCCGAAGTGGTAGCCGATCGAGGCCAGGTTCGTGCCGGACTCGGCCACCAGGTCGCGCGCGGTGATGCGGGCGTAGCCCTTGCGCTGCAGCAGGGTCCGCGCCGCGGCGAGGAGTTGGTCTCGGTGGCCCACCCGGGGAAGCGTAGTTGACCCGGTGATCTATACGGATGTATAAACCGGGGGATGAGCACCCTGCCCGCTGGACCCAGGTTGCCCAGGGCCGTGCAGACGGCGCTGTTCATGCACTCCCGCCACCGCGTCGCCCCGCGGTGGCGGCAGCGGTACGGGCCGGTGTTCACCCTGCGCCTGGCGATGGGCCGCACGGTCGTGGTCGTCACGCGCCCGGAGGACATCCGCGCCGTCTTCGCCGGGCCGCCGTCGGTGTTCCACGCGGGCGAGGGCAACGACATCCTGGCCCCGGTCATGGGCCGCAACTCCCTGCTCATCCTCGACGAGGACGACCACCTGCGCTCCCGCAAGCGCCTGATGCCCGCGTTCAACGGCGCGGCCCTGCGCGGGTACGCCGACATGATGGCCAAGCTCGCCGCCGACACCGCCGAGCGGCTCCCGGTCGGCAGGCCCTTCCCCGTCCACGGCCCGATGAACGCGGTGACGCTGGAGATCATCCTGCGCGTGGTCTTCGGCATGGCCGACGGCGAGCGGCTGACCCGGCTGCGCCCGCGCATCGGCAAGGTCGCCGACGTCGGCCCGATCCAGATCTTCGGCTGGACCTACCCCAAGCTCCAGCACCTGCCGCCGTGGCGCGCCATGCGCGACAACCTCGCCGCGGCCGACGCGCTGCTCAACGCCGAGATCGCCGAGCGCCGCGGCCAGGACCTCGACGGCCGCCAGGACGTGCTGTCCCGCCTGCTCGCCGCCGACCCCGACACCCCGGCCACCCAGCTCCGCGACGACATGATGACCCTGCTGCTGGCAGGCCACGAGACCACCGCCACCGCCCTCGCCTGGGCCCTGCACGAACTCGCCCGCAACCCCGACGTCCAGACCCGCGCCCGCCAAGCCGCCGACGACGGCGACGACGAGTACCTGCAAGCCGTCGCCAAGGAGGCGATGCGCCTGCGCCCGGTGATCTACAGCGTCGCCCGCAAGCTGACCGAGCCCACCGAGATCGCGGGCCACCTCCTGCCCGCGGGCACCATCGTCACCCCCAGCATCGGCCTCGTCCACGCCGACGCCGACCACCACCCCGCCCCAGACACCTTCCGCCCGGAGCGCTTCCTCGGCGCATCCCCGGAATCCGGCACCTGGATCCCCTTCGGCGGCGGCGTCCGCCGCTGCATCGGCGCAGGCTTCTCCCTCCAGGAAGCCGCAACCGTCCTCCGCGCCCTCCTCACCCGCTACACCATCACCCCCGACGGCCCCCGCGAACACGCCCGCCCCCGCAACATCACCCTGATCCCCGAACGCGGCGCCCGAATCCTCCTGACCAGGCGCTAGCCCCCGAGAACCCCGCCCCACCACCGACCAGCCACCCCGGCCCGACCGCACCACCGGCTGCCCCGCGCAAGTCCCCGACCTTCCATACCGCTCGCGGGAGCGTCTTGCGGCCTTCCAGGGCCGGACCGGCACGACCGCGCCGGCGATCGGGAGCGCCGCCTGGTCCCGGTGCGCCTGCCGGTCGCAGCACCGGGTCCGGTCGCCCCCAAACCCTCACAGCCTCTGGTTCGCCAGCACGGGGATCGTTTCGCGGACCTTGGACACCACCGACGGGTCGATGTCGACCACCACCAGTTCCGGGTCCGCGCCCGCATGGGTGACCACGCTGCCCGTCGGGTCCACCACCGTGCTGTGGCCGATCCCCGTCGGCGCCGGGCCTTCGAGTCCCGAGTACGCCTGGCCGCACGCCAGCACCCACGACGTCGAGTCCAGGGCCCGGGCCCGGCACAGCAGCTCCCACTGCTCCAGCTTCCCCTCCCCGGCCCCCCACGACGCCCCCACCAGCATCGCCACCGCCCCCGACGCCGCCAGCGCCCGGAACAGCTCCGGGAAGCGGATGTCGTAGCAGGTCGCCACCCCGAAGACCACGTCGTCCACCGCGAAGGTCAGCAGCTCAGAGCCCGGCGCCACCGTCCGGGACTCGGCGAACCCGAAGGCGTCGAAGAGGTGGATCTTGTCGTAGCCGCGGTGCTGGCCCCGCCCGGTCACCAGCAGCGTGTTGCGCACCCGCCCCGACGGGTCCGGGGTGAACATCCCCGCCACCACGACCACCCCGTGCGCGTCCGCCACCTCCCGCACCCCCGCGGCCCACGGCCCGTCCAGCGGCTCGGCGACCGGTCCCAGCGGCACGCCGAAGCGGCACTGGGTCGCCTCCGGGAACACCACCACCGCGGCGCCCTCCGCGGCCGCGCGGGCCGTCCACGCCCGGACGGCGGCCAGGTTCGCCGCCGGGTCATCGCCGCTGCTGATCTGGCACAGCGCAACGCGCACAGCCACTCCCTATAGATTCGGTCCCGTGCTCTCCAGGCTGTCAATTGTGCTCGCCGTCCTCCTCCTCGCGGCGTGCACGGGCGATCCGCCGCCCCCCGCCTCCGGCGACCCGGACGGGACGTCGCTGGTGATCGCCGTCGGCACCGCTCCCAAGAGCCTCGACCCGCAAGCCGGGTACGCCCCCTACGGCGCGGCCCAGATCTACGACGGCCTCGTCGAGCACACCCCCACCGGCCTGGCGCCCGCCCTCGCCGCGAGCCTGCCCGTCCCCTCCGCCGACGGCCGGACCTGGACCGCCCGCCTGCGCACCGACGTCTCCTTCCACGACGGCACCGGCCTGGACGCCACCGACGTCGCCGCCAGCTACCGGCCCGTCATCGGCAAGGGCCGGTTCTGGATGATCGAGCAGGTCAAGCCGGTCAACCCCACCACCGTCCAGTTCGAGCTGGCCCGGCCCTACCCCGACCTGCCCGCCCTGCTGACCCTGGGCATCGAGCCCAGCGAGTCCGCGGGCACCGACCGCACCGTCGGCACCGGCCCCTACCGGGTCTCGGCGTGGGAGCCCGGCCAGCGCCTGGTGCTCACCGCCAACCCCGGCTACTTCCGCGACCGCCCGGCCATCACCGAGGTCACCGTGCAGTTCGTGCCCGACCCGGCCGAGCGCGCCGCCCGCCTGCGCGACGGCACCGTCGACGGCGCCCCGCTGCCCGCCGCCCTGGCCGCCGAGTTCGACGGCGCCGACGGCATGACCACTTTCACCCACCGCGCCGCCGACCTGCGCGCGATCACCCTGCCCGCGGGCCCGGTCACCGGCGACCCCGCGGTCCGGCTGGCCCTCAACCTCGCCCTCGACCGGCAGGCCGTGCTCGACGGCGTCCTCGCGGGCGTCGGCGCGCCCACCTCGGTGCCGGTGCCCGACGTGCAGGCCGAGCACGCCGAGCCCGCCGCCGCGTTCGCCTTCGAGCCCGCGACCGCGGCCACCGTGCTCACCTCGGCGGGCTGGGTCGCAGGGCCCGACGGCACGCGCACCCGCGAGGGCGTGCGCGCCCAGTTCGCCGTCAGCTACCCCGAGGGCGACGACGAAGCCGCCCAGCTGGTCGCCGCGTTCGCCCAGGCCGCCGCCGAGATCGGCATCGAGGTCGTCCCGCAGCCCGGCGGCGCGTCGGCCGCCCGCTACCGGGTCGTGGGCGACCCCGTCGACCCGGAGTCGGCCCTGCGCTCGCTGCTCCACGACGCGGGCGGCTCCACCGCGGCGGCCCTCGACCAGGCCCGCGCCGCGACCGAGCCCGTCGACGCCGTGGTCGCCGTGCACGCCGCCCAGCGCGCCAACCGGACCAGCCCGGCCGCCGTGATCCTCGCCCAGGCAGGCCACACCTACGTCCACCGCGACGCCTGGAACGGCCACCAGGCCGTCGTCGACGGCCCCACCGCCGACCACACCTGGGGCGCGTGGTGGAACCTGGCTGACTGGGCACCCCGCTGAGTGGTTGAGTGGCGGCATGGCCTTCGACCTCGCCGCCGCCCGCGCCGACACCCCCGGCTGCCACGACCAGGTCTTCCTCGACAGCGCCGGGTCCTCCCTGCCGCCCCGGCCGGTCCTCGACACCGTGATCGGCCACCTGCGCCGGGAGGCCGAGGTGGGCGGCTACCGCGCCGCCGCCGAGGCCGACCTCGACCAGGGCTACCCGCTGTTCGCCGAGCTGCTGGGCTGCGAGCCCGACGAGGTGGCCTTCACCGACGGGGCCACCCGCTCCTGGCTGCTCGCCTTCGCCGGGCTCGACCTCGGGCCCGACGACCGCGTCCTGGTCACCGAGGCCGAGTACGGCGGCACCGCCATCCCGCTGCTGACCGCGGGCGCGAAGGTCGAGGTCATCCCCTCCACCCCCGACGGCGAGGTCGACGTCGACGCCCTGCGCGCGATGCTGGACGAGCGGGTCAAGCTGGTCTCCCTGGTGCACGTGCCCACCAACGGCGGCCTGGTCAACCCCGTCCGCGAGGTCGTCGACGCCGCCCACGAGGTCGGCGCGCTGGTCTTCCTCGACGCCTGCCAGTCCGCTGGCCAGGTGCCGGTGTCGGCCGCCGCGACCGGCGTCGACGTGATCACCGGCGCGGGCCGCAAGTGGCTGCGCGGCCCCCGCGGCACCGGCTTCCTCGTCGTGCGCGCCGCCGCCCGCGACCGGCTGCGCCCGCGCCTGCCCGACCTGCGCGGCGGCGAGTGGGTCGACGCCGACCAGGTCAAGCTGCGCGACGACGCCCGCGCCTTCGAGCTGTGGGAGAGCTCGGTCGCAGGCCGCCTCGGCCTCTACGCCGCCGCCCGCTACCTGCTCGACCTGGGCGTGGACGTCGTGGCCGCCGAGGTCGCCGCCCGCGCCGAGCGGCTGCGCGCCGGGCTGTCGGCCCTGCCCGGGGTGACCGTGCACGACCTGGGCAGGCGCCGCTGCGGCATCGTCACCTTCGGCAAGGCGGGCGTCGCCGCCGCCGAGCTGCGCGACCGGCTGCGCGAGGTGGGCGTCACCGTCACCGTCAGCGACCGGGCCTCCACCCGCTTCGACATGACCCGCCGCGGCCTGGAGACCATCGTCCGGGCCTCGCCGCACTACTTCGTCGACGACGAGCAGATCGACCGGGCGGTGGAGCTGGTCGGCGGCATGTGAAGTCGGTCGACCAGCACGCAGCGGAACGGCGGCGGCGCACTACGCTGGTGGGGCCTGCCGGAAAGGACGCCATGCTCACCCGAATCGACCTGCGCTCCGCCGTCCCGACGCCCGCCGAGCTGCGCACCACGCTGCCCCGGGCCCAGGTCGACGTGGACGCCGTGCTGCATCACGTGCGGCCGATCGTCGAAGCGGTGCGCGAACGCGGGGCCGAGGCGGCGCTGGACTACACCGAGCGCTTCGACGGCGTGCGCCCGGCCGCGGTCCGGGTGCCCGCGGCCGAACTGGACCGGGCCCTGTCCGAGCTGGACCCGGCCGTGCGGGCGGCGCTGGAGGAGTCGATCGAGCGCGCCCGGCGCGTGCACGCCGACCAGCGGCGCACCGACACCACCACCCGGGTCGTGCCCGGCGGGACGGTCACCGAGAAGTGGGTGCCGGTGGCCAGGGTCGGGCTGTACGTGCCCGGCGGGCTGGCGGTGTACCCGTCCAGCGTGGTCATGAACGTCGTCCCCGCCCAGACCGCGGGCGTCGAGTCGCTGGTGGTCTGCTCGCCCGCGCAGGCCGAGTTCGGCGGGCTGCCGCACCCGGCGATCCTGGCCGCCGCCGCGCTGCTGGGCGTCACCGAGGTGTGGGGGGTCGGCGGCGCGCACGGCGTCGCCCTGCTCGCCTACGGCGGCACCGACACCGACGGGTCCGCGCTGGACCCGGTCGACATGGTGACCGGACCCGGCAACATCTACGTCACCGCGGCCAAGCGGCTGCTGCGCGGCCTCATCGGCATCGACTCCGAGGCCGGGCCGACCGAGATCGCGGTGCTGGCCGACGCCGGGGCCGACCCCGCGCACGTGGCCACCGACCTGATCAGCCAGGCCGAGCACGACCCGCTGGCCGCCAGCGTGCTGGTCACCGACTCGGTGGCCCTGGCCGACGCCGTGGACGCCGAACTGGCCGTGCGCGTCAAGGCCACCAAGCACAGCGAGCGCATCACCACCGCGCTGTCGGGTCCGCAGTCCGGCTGCGTGCTGGTGTCCTCGGTGGACGACGGGCTGCGCGTGGTCGACGCCTACGCCGCCGAGCACCTGGAGATCCAGACCGCCGACGCCGCCGCGGTCGCCGCCCGGGTCCGCAACGCGGGCGCGGTGTTCGTCGGGCCGTGGTCGCCGGTGTCGCTGGGCGACTACTGCGCGGGCTCCAACCACGTGCTGCCGACCGGCGGCTGCGCCCGGCACTCCTCGGGGCTGTCGGTGCAGACCTTCCTGCGCGGCATCCACGTCGTGGAGTACACCGAGGACGCGCTGCGGTCGGTCGCCGGGCACGTCGTCGCGCTGGCCACCGCCGAAGACCTGCCCGCGCACGGCGAGGCCGTCACCGCGCGCTTCGAGGGCCGCTCGTGACCGCGCCCGGCGCCTCGGTGGGGCTCGACGACCTGCCGCTGCGCGACGACCTGCGCGGGCGCACGCCCTACGGCGCCCCGCAGCTGGACGTGCCCGTCCGGCTCAACACCAACGAGAACCCGTTCCCGCCGCCGCCGGGCCTGGTGGCCGACATCGCCGCGGCGGTGGAGGAGATCGCGGGCACGCTCAACCGCTACCCCGACCGGGACGCGGTGGCGCTGCGCACCGACCTCGCCGCCTACCTGTCGGGGGCGACCGGTGTCGGCCTGACCGCGGCGAACCTGTGGGCGGCCAACGGGTCCAACGAGATCCTCCAGCAGATCCTCCAGGCGTTCGGCGGCCCCGGCCGCACGGCGCTGGGGTTCGAGCCGTCGTACTCGATGCACCCGATCATCGCCTCCGGCACCCGCACGGACTGGGTGCCCGCGCCGCGGCGGGCGGACTTCTCCCTCGACGTCGACGCCGCCTGCGCGGTGCTGGCCTCGCGCGCGCCGGACGTGGTGTTCGTGACCAGCCCGAACAACCCGACCGGGCAGTCGATCCCGCTGGCCGACCTGCGCGCGCTCGTCGCCGCCGCGCCCGGCGTGGTGGTCGTCGACGAGGCGTACGCGGAGTTCTCCTCCCGCGACAGCGCCGCGCACCTGATCGCGGAGTTCCCCACCAAGGTGATCGTCAGCCGGACGATGAGCAAGGCGTTCGCGTTCGCGGGCGGGCGGCTCGGGTACCTGGCGGCGGCCCCGGCCGTGGTGGACGCGCTGCTGCTGGTGCGCCTGCCCTACCACCTGTCGTCGCTGACCCAGGCGGGCGCGCGGGCGGCCCTGCGGCACGCGCCGGAGACGCTGGCCTCGGTGCGGCTGCTGTCGTCCGAACGCGACCGCGTGGCCGCCGCGCTGGCGGGCCTGGGCGCGTCCGTGGTGCCCAGCGACGCCAACTTCGTCCTGTTCGGCCCGTTCCCCGACCGCGCCGCCGCCTGGCAGTCCTATTTGGACCGCGGCGTGCTGGTGCGCGACGTCGGCATCGACGGCCACCTCAGGACCACCATCGGCACCCCGGCCGAGAACGATGCGTTCCTGGCCGCCAGCAAGGAGATCATCCCATGACCAACCGCACCGCCCGGGTGGAGCGGACGACCAAGGAGTCGTCGGTCGTCGTCGAACTCGACCTCGACGGCTCCGGCAAGGTCGAGATCGCCACCGGCGTCCCGTTCTACGACCACATGCTCACCGCCTTCGGCGCCCACGGCGCCCTCGACCTGACCGTCCAGGCCACCGGCGACACCCACATCGACGCCCACCACACCGTCGAGGACGTCGCCATCGTCCTCGGCCAGGCCCTGCGCACCGCCCTCGGCGACAAGACCGGCATCCGCCGCTTCGGCGACGCCTGGATCCCGATGGACGAGACCCTGGCCCACGCCGCGATCGACGTCTCCGGCCGCCCGTACTGCGTCCACACCGGCGAACCCGACATGATGATCGGCTTCACCGTCGGCGGCAACTACCCCACGGTCCTCAACCGCCACGTCTTCGAGTCGATCGCCTTCCACGCCCAGATCGCCCTCCACCTCCGCGTCCTCCACGGCCGCGACCCCCACCACATCACCGAAGCCCAGTACAAGGCCTTCGCCCGAGCCCTCCGCACCGCAGCCGAACCCGACCCCCGAACCCCCGGAATCCCCTCGACCAAGGGCATCCTCTGATGTCCTCCCTCGTCAGCATCGCCCTGGTAGCCCTAGCAGGCATCCTCATCGGCGGCGCCTACACGATGTGGAAGACGACCAAGGCCGCCGCAGTCGTACTGGGCCTCCTAGCCGCCCTCGCCCTGGGAGGCGCGGTGGCCTGGTACCTGTCCCTGTGAACCCTTAGCTTCCGGGGGCGAGGCCGTGCTCGCTACACAAGATGTTCGACAGTTGTGTCGCCCCACTGGTCAGCCAGGTATTCGGCGACCAGCCGCCGGTGGCACTGGTGCGGTTTGTCCTCGCTGCACAACAGGACGGCGTTGTCCACCAGGTCGCGATCAAGGGTGTCCTGGATCCGGCGCTCTGCCATGAGCTCGAGAAACCGCTCCTCGTACGCGGCCCATCCGCAGCCGTGTTTCCTGTAGTCGTCGAGCATGTCCTGGGTCGGAGCCAGCTCAGGGTGATGGGCATACGCCATGCCGCACAGCTCGGTCAGGAAGAATTCCAGGTCGTCGCGCTTGGCGAACCCCGCCAGTTGTGACACGTTGTTGAGGCGGACGTCGATGAGGGTGGAAACCCGGGCCGCGCGGAGCAGGCCGAAGAACTTCGCCGCGGACTTCTTCGTGAAACCGAGGGTATAGACTTTCATACCTCGTCCCCCTGGCCAGATTTCAAGTGCTCGTCCACGTAAGCGATGCGCTCCTCCTGGCGTCGCAACGCCTCGCCCAGCCGTTCGGCGTGGGTGCGGAACAGATCTTCTTCCGCCAGGTCGAATTTCGCCATGAGGCGAGTCATCGCATCCGCATGCGACTCGAGGTCCCCTTTGGGATGAATGTGGTCGACTGCCGCGCCAGCCTCGACGAGGACCCGCGCCACCAGGATCGTGCGATGGCAGTCCAAAGGTTCACCTTCGGTGCACATGATGGCGATGCGCTCCCTGCTCGCGCCCTCTTGCAGGCGTTCGATCCCGCTCGCGAACTCCGCGGTTGCCGCTAGTTTCGCGTACTGAACCCTGCCGTCGAGATAGCAGCCGATGTCGGTGGAACGCGCCCCCAGTTCCTTGCCGAGGAAGGCATACTTGATCTCCGACCGGGCTAGGCCGCGTTCGAGGCTTCGCTGGTTGAAGTGCGGGGTGTGCCGACTGAACGGCACCGACCGCACATCCGCCACGGCGGTGACCCCGTGAGCGCGCAGGAGATCCACAAAGGTCTCCCCTTCGTGGGTGGAGTGACCGACCGTCAGGAAACGCTGCCCGCACTTCATCGCGGCCTCACTATACAGCAGCTTCTTCTAAGACGGCAGCCACCAGTTTGTAATGCTGCCACTGCTGCGAATATGCGTTCCACATCTCCTCGGCCAGGCTGATGGTCAAGAGCGAATCGCCGAGCTGATAGTCGCCGATCCCCTTGGTGCGGAACCTATCCTCTGCGGCGGGGTCGGTAACCTTCAATCGGTAGGTTTGCCCTGCGTGGTGAAAAGTAGCTCGCACGTCTGCCGCCTTGGACGTGTCATAGGCTGGCTGCACGTGGATGGTAGGTCGCGCGAGGATAAGCCGAAGGGAATCCGTCAGATGGCCCACGTGGCTGTTGGGGACGTAGTCGTTGATGCCACCACGGCTCTGGTGCCCGTTGACCCACAGGGGCTGCCGCGTTATCAAGCCTGCTGCCTGCTGCCAGGTGCACCGCCCCACCCGCCGCCAAGGCGTGCTGGAATCCAGGAGCCAATTTTCTCGATGGGGCCCACTGGGTGCATATCTGATTACGCCGAACTCCACCACGTCGAGAGGTCTGGGCTGCGTCCCATCCTGGGTGGTGATTTCCTCCTCGGTAACCCCGTGGCCCTCGCGGTCGCCGATCGGTCGAATCCAGCTGGGAGGTTCACCGACTCCGGCAACACATCG
Source organism: Actinokineospora sp. NPDC004072 (assembly GCF_053604195.1). Taxonomy (NCBI): domain Bacteria; kingdom Bacillati; phylum Actinomycetota; class Actinomycetes; order Pseudonocardiales; family Pseudonocardiaceae; genus Actinokineospora; species Actinokineospora sp. NPDC004072. The sequence goes on from NZ_JBSGHB010000002.1 coordinate 206,788, forward strand.
GTGACTGTGCTTCCGGGAGTTCGCCAAGCAAAGCATCCTCATCTTCACCGCCCGCGCACCTCCACGTGTCGACAGTGGAGTTGATCACGTTAGCAGTTGAGGAACAATTGTAGGAACGCCTTAACGGGTGTAGGCAACCGCCACGTTGATAGCGCTTGGTGTCCGGTGTCGCCACCTGCTGCCATTGAGAACAGCCCGAGTTCGAGGGCTACCCGTGCCGCCCGGCTGGGTGCCGCTCGTGCTGCCGGCGCGTTACCCGATCCCGCCCTCCGACGACGCCTTCAGCCGCGGCGCCCCCGGGCCGAAGGCGGCCAGGTGGTCGTTGGTGTTGATCAAGGTGCAGGACTTCAGGGACAGGCAGCCGCAGCCGATGCAGCCCGTCAGGTTGTCGCGGAGGCGCTGGAGGGCGTCGATGCGGGCCTCGATCTCCGCGTGCCACATCTTGGACAGGCGGGCCCAGTCGGCTTTGGTGGGGGTGCGGCCGTCCGGGAGGGTCGCCAGGGCGTCGCGGATCTCCTCCAGGGTGAGGCCGACGCGCTGGGCGGTGCGGATGAAGGCGAGGCGGCGGAGGACGGCTCGGGGGTAGCGGCGCTGGTTGCCCGCGCTGCGCTGGGCGGCGATCAGGCCGCGCTCCTCGTAGAAGCGCAGGGCGGTGTGCGGGATCCCGCTGCGGTCGGCGACCTCGCCGATGGTGAGCTGCTCGGGCAGAGTGGGTGACACGCGCCCCAGGCTAGGCGAAGGCTCGACGTCGGTCGAAGTGCCCGCGCGGGGTTTCCGATCTGGCGTAACCGCTGAGGCGGCGGTGGCGATTGTGCCACTATCTGGCCCACCCGACCCGGTGGTGGGGATTGAGGAGAAGTCATGACGCAGCCGTACGGCACCCAGCCAGGCGACCCGCAGCACTACCAGACGCCCCCCGGCGGCATGCCGCCCTACGGCGCGATGCCCGCAGCGCCGCCCGAGCACGCGCCGCTGACCAGGCCGGGCACCATCATGACCGCCGCCGTGCTCGGCTACGTGCAGGCGGGCATCACCCTGATCACGTCCATCATGCTGATCGCGGGCCTCGGCGCGGCCGCGGACGAGGGCGGGAGCGTCGCGCTGGGGCTGCTCGTCGTCCTGGCCCAGATCGCGGGCTGCGTGCTGCTGATCTTCGGTGGCGTGAAGCTGACCGCGGGCGCCACCCGCACGCCGTACCTCATCGGCGTCGTGCTGGAGCTGGTGATCTGCCTGTACTACCTCATCAGCATCCTGGCCACCGACGACGGCGGCTACGAGTTCGTCGCCGACATGAAGGCGGCCGCGACGGTCTTCCCGCTGTTCTTCGCCATCATGCCCGCGATCGGCCTGGCGATGGCGCTCGGCGGCTCGGGCGCGCAGTGGATCGCCGCGCGGGCGGGCGTCAGGCGCTGAGGTAGCCGGGCGGGACGTGGTCGGCGAGCCAGACCCCGTTCGCGCTGCGGTAGAGGGGCAGGCCATCCGCGTGCATGGCCCCCGCCGCGACCGCCAGGACCACCGGGCGGCCGTGGCGGGCGCCGACGCGGGTGGCCGTCGCCACGTCGGGGGACAGGTGGACGTGCGTGCGGCGCATCGGCCGCAGGCCCTCCGCCCGGATCGTCTCCAGGGCCGCCGCCGTCGTGCCGTGGTAGAGGACCGCAGGCGGGACGGCCGGGGTCAGGCCGAGGTCGACCGGCAGCGAGTGCCCCTGGCTGGCGCGGATGCGGTCGCCTGCCGGGTCGTAGGCGAAGCGCGCCTTGTCGTTGCGCGCCACCACCTCGTCCAGCTCGGCGCGGGTCATCCCGAGCGCGGCCAGCACCTCGGCCACCGGCACCCAGCCCGCGGGGTCCATGCCCAGCCCGCGCGGGTCGTGGCGCAGCAGCTTCGCCAGCCGCTTCGAGCGGCGGATCATCGTCTTCTCATCCATCTCGCCCCCCAGTAGACCACCCGCGGGCAAGCGGGGGCGGCAGGCGCCGCCCCCGCCGCGCCCCTACCTACACGGGTTGCCGGTCGGCGTCTCCGGCGTCCCCTCCACGTTCGCCTTCGCCTCGCCGATGACCACATCGGTCAGCAGCGTGTCGAGCGCGAGCGCGCGTTGGGTGATCGTGCCGCCCGAGATCGTCTGGCTGTTGAGGCTCAGCGTGCCGATCACCAGCGGGATGGTCAGCGGTGCGCTGCCGACGGCCACCGCGACCCCGTTGATCCGCAGACTGGCGATCTGCGACGACCCGGTGAACACCGGTTCCAGTCCACTTGGTCCGTCCACACAGGTCGCCGCCGCCTGCGACCGGATCACGCCCACCTCGATCGTCACCAGCAGCGTGGAGATCCGCGTGTACTCCACCCGGGCGGAGGCCGTCGACGCATCACCAGCCGCGGGCGGCACCAGCAGATCATCCGGGGTCTGCGTGGTCGTCGCGGTCAGCGCGTGCGCCCGGACGTTGAGGATGCCCGCGTTGAGGTTCACATCCGCCACGCTCGCCTGGTCGTCGGCGCACGGCACGTCCGGCGGGTTCGCCCTGGCCACGACGATCCCGGCCAGGTTGAGCGCCGTCGCCTGGCAGGAGAACACCCCGCTGCGCCGCGCCGTCCTGACCCGCAGGTCCGACAGCACCGGGCTGTCCCCGGCCGCGTTCGCCCGCAGCGTCGCCCGGACCTCGATGAACCGCCCGGTCGCCGCGAACGGCACGTCGTTGCCGACCGCGGTGAACGGCAGCGCCGCCAGCCCCGCCTCGGTGTTCGCCGCCCGCACCTCGACGGTGATCGACGTGCCGGGCGGCTCGCTGCCCTGCGGCTCGGTGTTCCAGGTGACCGTGCCCCACCGCTGGTCGGCGAAGCTGCCGTCCTGCACCACCGACCACGTGCCGACCGGCGCGGTGACCTCGCCGAGCACCGATCCGGTCATGTCGGAGTAGTTGTACGGCCCCGCGCCCGCGCCGAGGTCGACCGTCAGGTCCACCGCGCCGACCGGGAACCCGCCGCCGCCGATCGGACCCGCCGCGGGGTCGATGCGCTGGGCGTTGTTGGTGTTGATGTTGGTGACCCACACCTTGCCGTTGCTGTCCACGGCCACGCCGGTCGGCCCGTTGCCACCGGGCAGCGGCACGTTGCCGACGTAGGTGCCGTCGGTGCGCAGGTGGCCGACCGTGGTCGCGCCGTTGAGCGAGTGCGCCACCCACACGTTGCCGTGGCCGTCGACCGCGACGCCCTGCGCGAAGTTGTTGCCGTGGGCGAACGCGCCGAGCAGGGTGCCGTCCGGGGCCAGCTTGGCGATCCGGTTGCCGCCGAGGTTGGTGTGCCAGATCTCGCCGGTGTTGGGGTCCAGGCCGAGGCCGTAGTCGCCGTGGCTGGTGTCGAGGCAGGCCCCGGAGCCGGTTCCGGTCTCGTAGCGCAGCAGGTTGGCGCCGTAGCGGGCCGACCAGAGCGTGCCTGCCGGGTCGATCAGGCCGCCGTAGCCGCCGCACCCGAGGGAGAACAGCGTGCCGGGCACGACCTGGCCGGTCACGCCGTCGAGCTTCTCGTGCTGGGTGTCCGACCCGCCAGTCCACAGGTCGTTCTGCGCGTCGACCGCGACGGTGCGGGTGTTGTTCCCCGCCACGCGCGTGTAGTTGATGATGCACTCGTCGGCGGCGGTGTCGACCCCGCCGTCGTTGTCCACGCCGCCCGCGTTGGCCCACGGCCGGATGTCGCCGAGGCCGCGGCTGGTGGCGATCAGGCCGTCGAGGTCGCGGTCGACGCAGGTGTTGTAGGAGAAGGGACCGGCGAGGTGGTCCCCGCCCGGGTCGGGCGTCCCGGCGCCGTCGACCCGCGTCCCGCCGACGACGACGCCGACCCGGGTCACCGAGCCCTGGCCGCCATCGGCTTCGTCCCGGTTGGACAGCCAGGTGTTGCCGAGTCTGTCCACAGTGGTCCGCGAGGGGTTGCGGCCGCGGCCGTCGGGGGCCGAGCGCCACTCGCCGACGATCTCGCCGGTGTTGACGTCGATGCGCACCATCGTGCCGCGCGCGGAGGCGGCGACGTTGACGTAGGGGAAGAACGTGGTGGTCCGGTCGAGCTGGAGCTGGTCGTTGTTCGGCGCGTCGTGGTTGACGTCCTGGAGGACGCCTTGGTCGAAGTCCGCGTCGCGGGTGTAGAGCACGTCGGTGCCCGGCACGGGGGCCGCGGCCGCCGGGGTGGCGACCAGCGGCAGGGCCGCGGCGGCGCAGGCCGCGGCCGCGAGCGCGCGTCTTCGGGGGTTCCGCACACGCATGTCTGCCGTCCTTCGGCTGGGGGAGTGGAAGGAGGGCGCCCGCGTGCTGCGTCGCGGGGTGTGCGGGGGGTGTTACCGGAATGGGGACGAGTCCGCTCAATCGGACTAGACCTCGGCGGGGGAGCGCTGCGGCGCCCGCCGCGTCGTCCGCGGCGCGGCGGGCACCGGGGCCTCGGCCGTCAGCAGCGCCGCGGCGAGGCCCACCCACAGCAGGGCGAGCGCGACCGGCCACAGGACGTCCTCGCTGGCCGCGAGGTAGCCGTTCACCATCGCGGAGACCACCAGCACCGAAGCCAGCGCCCACCGCGTCAGCCGATCGCGCATCGCCACCACCACCCGCGGATCACGTACCCGGTCGGGTGACGGCCGAAGCAGGCCCAAGGTCACAGTTCGATCACGGCCAGCGCCGGCTAGGCTGGCCCCGTGACACGTGTCGTCGTACTCGACTATGGCTCCGGCAACCTCCGCTCGGCCGAACGCGCGCTGCGCCGCGTCGGCGCCGAGGTCGAGGTGACCGCCGACTTCCATGCCGCGGTCGAGTGCGACGCCCTGGTCGTGCCCGGCGTCGGCGCCTACGCGGCCTGCATGGCCGGGCTGCGGGCGGTCCGCGGCGAGCGGATCATCGGCCGCAGGCTGGCGGGCGGTCGGCCCGTGCTCGGCATCTGCGTGGGCATGCAGATCCTGTTCGAGCGCGGCATCGAGCACGGCGTCGAGACCGAGGGCTGCGGGCAGTGGCCCGGCGCGGTCGAGCGGCTGGCGGCCGAGATCGTGCCGCACATGGGGTGGAACACCGTCCGCGCGCCGGAGAAGTCGGTGCTCTTCGACGGCCTCGGCGGCGCCCGCTTCTACTTCGTGCACTCCTACGCCGCGCGCACCTGGGAGCTCAACCCCGAGCCGCCGATGGTCGCCCCCCTGGTGACCTGGGCCGACCACGGCGGCGAGTTCGTCGCCGCCGCGGAGAACGGCGCGCTGGCGGCGACCCAGTTCCACCCGGAGAAGTCCGGCGACGCGGGCGCGCAGCTGCTGCGCAACTGGCTCGTCTCGGTGGCATAGCCGTTGGGGTAGTGCCGTTCGGGATAGTGGCGTTCGCGGATAGCGGCGGTTGGGTTAGTGGCGCGTGGGGCGTGGGATAGTGGCGCGGTGACGTTTGAGCTGCTGCCCGCCGTCGACGTGGTCGACGGCAAGGCCGTCCGCCTCACCCGGGGCGAGGCGGGCACCGAGACCGAGTACGGCACCCCGTGGGACGCCGCCGCGGCCTGGCAGGCCGACGGCGCCCGGTGGCTGCACCTGGTCGACCTCGACGCCGCCTTCGGCCGCGGCCACAACCGCGAGCTGATCGCCGAGGTCGTCGGCAGGCTCGACATCGCCGTGGAGCTCTCCGGCGGCCTGCGCGACGACGACACCCTCGCCGCCGCCCTGGCCACCGGCTGCGCCCGGGTCAACCTGGGCACCGCCGCCATCGAGAACCCCGACTGGTGCGCCGCCGCCATCGACCGCTACGGCGACAAGATCGCCGTCGGCCTCGACGTGCGCATCTCCGAGGCGGGCATCCGGGTCGCGGGCCGCGGCTGGACCACCGACGGCGGCGACCTCTGGGAGACCCTCGCCCGCCTCGACGCCCAGGGCTGCACCCGCTACGTCGTCACCGACGTCAGCCGCGACGGCACCCTCACCGGCCCGAACACCGACCTGCTCGCTCAGGTCTGCGCCCGCACGACCGCCCCCGTGATCGCCTCCGGCGGCATCTCCAGCCTCGACGACCTGCGCACCCTGGCCAAACTCGCCGCCGACGGCCTGGAGGGCGCGATCATCGGCAAGGCCCTCTACAACGGCAACTTCACCCTCCCCGAGGCCCTGGCCGCGGTCAGCTAGCGCCTGCGGGCGGATCGGCGGGAGCCGCCTCGCGGGACTCCGGGCGCACGGCGATGCCGATGGTGCCTGCCGCGCCTCGGCGCAGGCGGCTGCCGAGGATGGTCAACGTGCCCATGAGGCCGTACTTGCGACGCAGCAGCGTGCGGACGCGGTTGGTTTCCGTCGCGTCGAGCAGGCGGGCGGTGGCGGGGACCGCGTCGCCGCGAGGGTTGCCGCGAAAGTCGCAGGGGGCGATCTCCACACGCGGGTTGCCGCGGATGCGCTTGACCTTGCCCGAGTCGGTCACCGTCCAGATCACCAGCTCGTCGCCGTCCTGGGCGAACCAGACCGGGGTCGGGACCGCGCGGCCGTTGCGGCGGTAGGTGGTGATGAGGAGGTACTTGCCCGTCATGGCGTCAACCGTAGGGCCGCGCGGTGTTCGGCGGTATTTCACCCGAGTAGCGGGTGTGACAGAAACCTTCCGCGTGTACCACTGGCAGGCGTGACTCCCACCACTCGCCGCACCTTCCTCCGCACGTCCGCCGTCGCCGGTGGGGCCCTGCTGGTCCCCGCCGCCCTGGCCGCCCGGGCCGCGGCCGAGGTCCCGCAGTTCGCCCACGGGGTCGCCTCGGGCGACCCGCTGCCCGACCGGGTCCTGCTCTGGACCCGGGTGACGCCGACGCCCGAGGCGACCCCCGGCTCCGGGCTCGGCCCGACCGTCGAGGTCCGCTGGGAGGTGGCGCTGGACGCCGCCTTCACCGCCGTCGTCTCCGCGGGCGCGGTCACCACCGGCCCCGAGCGCGACCACACCGTCAAGGTCGACGCGGGCGGGCTGGACCCCGCGACCGCCTACCACTACCGCTTCCTCGTCGACGGCGTCGCCTCCGCGACCGGGCGCACCGCCACCGCGCCCGCCGCCGACGCCGATGTCGCCGGGCTCAAGCTGGGCCTGGTGTCCTGCTCCAACTGGCAGGCGGGCCACTTCGCCGCCTACCGGCACCTCGCCGCCCGCGCCGACCTCGACGGCGTCCTGCACGTCGGCGACTACCTCTACGAGTACCCGGTCGGCGGCTACGGCGCGCGCGGCGTCACGATCCGCCCGCACGTGCCCGCGCACGAGATGCTGACCCTCGCCGACTACCGGCAGCGGCACGCCCTCTACAAGACCGACCCGGACCTGCGCGCCCTGCACGCCGCCAAGCCCTGGTTCCTCACCTGGGATGACCACCAGGCGCGTCAACTCACAACAGTGTAGCTGACCGAGCAGCAGGGGTGCCGACCGTTCTGATTCCCACCACGGCTGCTGCGATGGCACGGCCACGCTGCGTCTATGTACGCTGGTAACGGGTGGTGTCTCTGTTGCCTGAGTGGGGACGGGAGATGGGCGAGACGAGTCGGGTGGGCCGTCGCCGTTGCGCGAGGTGCAGTGCGTCGCTGGCTGACGACAACACCGCAAGCATGTGCGGACGTTGCCACCGCGAACTCAGTGATCAGATGTCATCGCCACCCGCGAACTTGGACCGCGAATTCTTTGAGACCGACGAATTTACTGCTGCGTTCGACAGTCGGCACATCGGCCGGGTTTTGAAGGCTTACCGGCACCACCCCCGCCACCTACGAATTTTCGGCAAGGCGCTGAGTCAGGCGCTACTCGGCCGATGGCTGGGTGGTCTCACTCAGGCGCAAGTGAGCAGGCTGGAAAACGGCGAACCTGAGCAGAACCTAAGAACGCTCATCAGGTACGCGAGGATCATGCACCTTCCCGCCGACAAACTATGGTTTGATCTGCCGGGAAGCCGCCGCGTCATCCGAGTCGCCGACGCAATCGAGGATGCCGTCATGGAAGCCGCGAACGAGTCCGCACGCCTACTTTCTTGGGCAGAGTCCGATGCGGTCGGCGACTTGACTATTGAAGAGGTTTCAGACGAGATCCGGTGGATATCGAACAACTATCTGATCGCACCTACGGGACCGCTGTTCAACCGAATAAGGCTGCTGCGCGATCGCTTGTTTCAAATGATCGAGGGTTGCCGCAAGCCATCCCGATTGGTGGAGTTGTACACGGCCGCAGGGTGGAGTTTGTCGCTCCTTGGATGGATGTCGACAGATATGGGGGCATCGCAGGCCGCAAAGAGTCACTTCCGAACCGCATGGGCATGCGCCGAAAATGCAGAGGCCGACGAGCTTAAGGCGTGGGTACGCGCATGTCAGCACACGGCGTCGTTCTGGTCTGGAGATTTTGCCCAGGCCAAGCGCGCGGCAGAGGACGGACTCAAGTATGCGACGACAGGATCGGCAAAGCTGTTTCTCTCAAGTGCACTTGCGCTGGACATCGCTCGGCTGGGCGACCACGGCTCTTGGTCGCCCGCTCTGCAAGAGGCCAAGCGAAATGCCGATGCGTTGATTCTCGGCAACGACTCTCTGGGTGGACCTTTCACTTGTTCAGTAGCTAGAGCGACAAGCTTCTGGTCTGACACATATCTAGCGATCGGGGATTCGAAGTCCGCATTGGCGCTATCTGCCGAGGCTGTTCGGCTGTTCGACACCGCGCCGCTCCAGTTGCGCAACTTTGGGTCGGAACGAATGGCGCGGTGCCAGGTGGTGAAGGCGTATCTCTCCCACGGTGAGTTGGACGGCGCGCAAGAGGCTCTAGGGCCCGTTCTGCAAACGGAACCCGAGAACCGAGTAAAGCCGCTGCTGCGACGGGTCTCCGAGATTGCCGATATGTCCGCTGCGTTGCCGAACGGGAATGAGCCTCGCGCTCTAGAGATAGGAGAGGCAATCCGCAGTTTCAAGGCTGATTCCGGCGTGCGAGAGATTGAATCACAGAAGACGGAGGAAGCGTGACCGACACGTTGGAAATGCTTGACCACTGGTGGTGGCGGCCAGGCTGGAAAGTAGGTCGGTCATTCTACACGTGGCACTTCACTTTCGAATCTAAGCCAAACGCTCACGCGCTTGTTGACCACTATCGACCGCTGCTAGATCGTTTTGGGCAACTTGATCAGGTGGGCGTTGAGGGACTTCACCTGACTGTGCAAGGATTGGGGTTTGTTGATGAGGTCTCACGGAACGAGGTCGACCGAATTGTAGAAGAGGTTCGCCCGGTATTGGCGAACTTGCAACCCATCTCTGTCACGGTCGGTCCCGCGCACGCGGATTCTGAGACCGTACAGATGCCTGTTGTTCCTCTGGAGCAGCTTGCTGCTGTACGGGTAGCAGTCAGGAAAGCGATAGCTCAAGTATGGGGTCCTGAGAACGTTCCAGAGAAGGCTGATGGCTTTCGCCCGCACGTGACCCTGGCGTACAGCAATAGCGCGTGGCCTGCCACCGAACTTGTCCGCGCGCTTAACGACTATCCTTCGATGAGCGTCGATCTGGAGATCGACGCCATCTCGCTAATCGACCTCAACCGGGATGCGAAGCGTTACGAATGGGCCGAGTTGGCGAAGATCAGCCTGGGTAGGTAATTCTTAGCGGTGTCGAGCGGCCCATGATGGAGGTCGACCCCGTAGTTGTGCGTCGTTCAGGGCACCTATCAGCAGTTCGCGGGTTCGCTCCCGTGAGCATGCCGCCGCCCTTAGTCGACGTGCTTCTTTTAGGTAGGCATGCGCTTCGCGTGCTTGAAAGAATATTCCAATTTCGTCGCGCAGGGGCACGTGGACAAGCGGCAATTCGCGCTCGAAATGAAGCAAGACCCACGAGTGTGCCAGAAAGCTTGCCGCTGCATCCGAATGTACGACCCGAATTCCCCAACCCGGTCTGACATCTCCAGCAGATGGCGTACTTGCTCAATAAAAGCTTCTACACCGCCGAACGAAAATCTCAATGCGTTCTGATGGATATAGGCCGTGTAATCCGTCGGACCTACGGCCCGTTGTTGCCGCTGCCGCATCTCCCAGATGTCATGACACCTCTGAATTGGCATCCCGCTAGCCGCAAGCATTCCCAATGCATAGCCGCGAGTCTGCAACCACGTTGGGACCGCAAGGATCGACCACTCGGTTATTTGTGCCGCTTGCGCTTGATGCTCCGCCCAAACTTCAGCCTGCCACCCTGGGTCGCCCCAATCCTGCCACCACACCGTCAAGGAGCCCACACGGGACGCGGCGATCATTCGCGCACGGTCTCGGTGCGGAACTCCATAAAGTGCCAGCAGGATACCGAGCTCGTCACCGGCAATCTTCCGCTTTCCGGTCTCGATACGACTCAACGTGGTAAGGGAGAGTCCGGTGGTCCTCTCTGCATCTCCGAGTGTAAGCCCCGCCTTAGTCCGAGCCGCTCGCAGGAGTACGCCCAACACTCGATCCCGGACCTCCGGCGGCCGGATACTGCCACCCATCTCGAATCAATACCCTCTCGGAGCCATAGGGGCGGGTACCTTCGCCAATCGGACCTCTAGGCACCATGCCTGTATTCGGGGGCGCAGATTCGTCCTGTACGTTTGCACTGTTGGGGTTCCTTGGAGGATTATTGTGCGAGGCGGATTGCGCAGTCGCCGAACAAGAAGCAGGAAGACAATTCATCTCGGTCGGTCTCGCGTGCGGTGCTCTCGGCTTGGGCGATGATTTCGGGCATGCTGTCGACGCTCACGTCTTCGGTGACCGTCGATGAACGGTGGCGGTCGCAACCTCCGTCCACGCCGAACAACTCGATCACCGCACGATACCCGGCGTCATGGGCGCTCAACGTGCATTCAAGGTTGACGATGCCGAGGTCTTTCAACCGATACGGCATGGGGTCGAAGGCCCCGCCCAACGTCGGTGGGTAGGACAGAAAGCAAAGGTCATAGTCGGTGTCGATCACCGACCAGCCACGTGCGCGCCAAGCCGCAATCACCGCAATGCCGGTGGCGGTTTCGTGGAAGGGGAGAGGGGTGGAACTGCTCATTTTGATCCTTGATCAGCCGCAGGAACTTAGAGGTTGCGGAGTCCGTTCAGGAGTCTTTCCAACATCGCGGAATCCGGCCGCCATTGGTAGCGCCGTGTGGCTGGAACTTTAGCGCTTGCCGGTTGGGCAAGATGGGTCCGCTGGTTTCTGCCGTTGTTGCTGTTTCCCTGCTGAGCGCCAAGCTGTGTCGGCAGCTCGGGGGTGCAAACGGGCAACTCCCCGGTTGGCCACTCGTCACCCTGCCAGTCTCGGACGGTTCCGAGTGCGTCAAGACATTGGGCGGGCCAGTTTAGCCTTAAGGGGTGCCCGTGGTTGGCTTCGCGTTCGACTAGTTCGGCGACGGATACGGAGTCTGGGCCGTGGCCGCCGCGCTTCCTCGCGGGCATCATAGGCACGGGCGCGGCGGAACCTCTCTGCTTGACTTGGCCACGTTGAATAACCTATGCGGGCGAACCGCTGCTAGCGCTGCAATCTCCACAGACCCTCGCGCATGTGCCAGCCTTGGGAGAGATTGGGAGCCAAGCGGTTGCCCGGGGGAGGCAAGGTCGATACTTCCTGTGCCATGTCGAGAACATTCCCGCAGCGCTTCCATGTCACTTCATCGTCTGGATTAACGCGAATTGCCTCGCACTCGTCTTCATCGAAGATGACTAGGCCGTCCCACCAGGCGCCGGGGTAGAATCGAGCGCCGAGACCCTTAGTGATCTCCCCGTTCTCGTCGGTGGGGTAGACGAATGTCCAGCCCTGTCGAGTTAGTGCCACCAGCGCGGCTATACCCTCGTTCATCGCCCCCGCCTCGGTGGAACGCCGCTGTAAAGGCGTAGGAACGCGACGGCGACCCGTTGGCGTTCGGATTCCGCTTTACGCTTGGCGTACCAGTTGCAGATCGGGTTGACCGCTAGCGCGTTCAGAACGGCATACCCGGCGAGAGTGCCCAAGATCCACAGTAGAGATTCCACGGGGTCTCCGATGTCGGCGAGTTTGTGCGGGCTTGCTTCCCTTCACGCTGGACGCCATCTAATGCATGAGGGACGCTTTCGTGTTTCCAGCCATTCTCGAAGTGCGCGGCGAGCAGTCGGAATAGAGATGCACGCATCGGCCGGGAAGGTGGTACCGGATGCGCCATTGAAGATGAGTAGGTGCTCTTCGAGTGTTCGGCTCGGATTGTGCGAGTTGGCGACAGTCATGTCCGGGTCTTGGTGGTCGGTGAAGCTAATGGCCGCTATCCCTCTGGATGGACTTACGCTTATCCGAAGTTGCTGATTTGGAAACGGGCCATCTGCTGTTTGGTGGTACTCAACGTCGCCAATCGCCAGCACTGTCTCCCAGTCGACATGCTCTAGATTAAGAACGACATCGATTAGGCGCTCGCACTCCTTCCTCCCGCGTGCTACATGTGCGATTCCACTGGTTAGCGATGCCGTGATGATCACTCCACCCTGCCGCAAGATCGGACGGCCGCTGGGTTGACCTGATTGATCTTTGCCCCAACCATCGGAAGGTGTCTATATCAGGATCGGCATGGGGCATGCATCTGGCGGATACTCCCTGCCAGCGGTGGGTAAGGTTGCGTCGGCGTTCACTCGCTTGAGGGTTGATGGCAGGCTTGTCCGAACCCCTGCGCAGGAAGCATGCAGCACATGGGTGAGGTGCCGTCGGAGGTGGGGAAGATCAAGTATTCCGCAGGAGAATATCCGGTGGCCTGAGTATTCAATCTCGGGATGTTGATCTATCTGCCAGAGGGCTGACCTGGGGTATTTCTCGGCAGATATAGGACATTCCAAACTTGATATAGAAGTTAAGCGCTCGTCACCCGCTTACTTGAGGCACAGCCCGCAGACATGCGGGGGCAACTCAAGCAAGAGGTGACAGCAATGAAGTTCTCGCGTTCATGTTTTCTCTCTGTTCGGCAAGTGGCTTTTGCTACTGGTCGGACCGAGTGCCAGGTGCGCCGCGCTATTCGTCTTGGCGTTTTGCCCGTCGTGCACCGGCGCGGCCGGATGCTGGTCCCGCTTGGCGTCTTGTCGCACATGGTCCAGTTCGGCATCGGCGGTGCGCGATGAGTCACCTTGACCGGTGGCGGCGGATTGCTGCCGACCTTGACGTATGCGAGTCGGTCTCGGATGAGGCATTGGTGGGAGAGGTGCGTTCGCGCGGGACGTGCGGGTGGCTTTACACCTGCGGTGAAGTCCCGAAGTGGACGGGGAACCCTCGCGCAGATCGGGCGCGTGCAGCGTCGATCTGCGGTGGGTGCCCAGTGGCACGGGAGTGCCTGGAGTGGGACCTGCGCAGCCACGGACCGGAGGCATCCGGGGTGTGGGGTCCACTGGACTCCGACGACCGAGCCGGGGTCTTCCTCGCCTGGCTTGACCGGCGCGATGACTGCCGGGGTGGTGATGCTTGATGGATGGGTGGCAGCTCACCCCGGGTCAGGCGGTAGCCGGCTTGGCCGTCGCAGTGGTCGTGTTGTGGCTGTGCCGGGTGTCGGCGCGGCGGCGGCGAGCAGCGGCTGAGTCGGTACGCGCCGGGGCGCGACTCTTCTCCCTCGCCGGACGGACGCTGGTGTCGGCGCTGATGATCTGTGGGGTTCAGTGGTTGGCATTGACGCATCCGTCCAGCTCTTGGGCGGTAAAGGCAGGGGCGTTGCTGCTGCCCGCGCTGTTAGCGGCCGGAACGCTGGTGCGGGTGCTGACGGTCACCACGATTGACACCCGCCGGAGCCGTTCAGGCGGTGGTCGCCGATGACCGATCAGGACGGACACGAACAGGATGGGCGGATGCTCGTCCCCCACGTCTTTGATGCCGAGCTGGTCGATTCTGAAACCGTTGTGGTGCAGGAGAAAGAGCGGTCACGATGGGCGCGACGGGCCTCCGCCGCGGGACGGCCCATACTTGATCTTGAATGGGTCGTTCGGGCGCGGTCGGTGGCCGGGTACCGGCTGCGGAAGGCACCGCGTGATCTGGTGCGGTTGCTCTGGTTCCTGACGCGCGGTGTGAGCCGGTGGATCGGCAAGGCTTGGCGCTGGTTGTCCTATGCCGATCTGCGCGCCGATGCCCGCGCCGCGCGCTTGGCCGGGGACACGGCCGCCAGGCGCACGGCGCAGGAGTTGATCCGCGCTGATGCCCGCGCGCGATGGTCGAAGCTGGGCATTGCGCTGCGGCGCACGGTGGTCACGGTGGCAGCAGTCGTGGTGGTGTTGCTGCTGCTGGCTCTGGTCGACATGTTCGCCGACCGGGAGAACCTGCCGGGGTGGCTGCGAGCCGTTTACGCGCTCCGCGATGCCGTGGCGGATGCGGCGCTGGTCGCGTGGGCGTGGCTGCCTGCCGTCGCAAGCGTCGGGTTGGCCGTGGCTGCGGTGTGGGAGGGGCGGGACCGGACCCCGGGTGCGGGGTGGTTGACCCGCCCGGACCGTGACGACGCCGATTCGTGGGTGGACGAACGGATGATCTCCCGCGCGTTGACCAATCTCGGGATCGCTCCGCTCAATGCCTTTGTCAAGCGCGGCGGCGAGTTGGTCTACACCGTGCCTGCCCGCAAGGACGGCGACGGCACGTACGCGCAAGTCCGGCTACCTCTCGGGGTGACGGCCGCGATGGTCACCGACCGCCGCAAGGTGCTTGCCGCCAATCTCGGTCGCGCGGCGCTGGAGACGTGGCCGACCACCGGGGCTGAGGATGGGGTGTTGGACCTGTGGGTGGCCGACAAGGGCACCCTCTCCGGTGGTGCCGGGGATTGGCCGTTGTTGCACGAGGGCGGCGCTGACGTGTTCGACGGGGTGCCGTTCGGGCTCTCGCAGCGCGGACTGGTGATCAATGCGCCGTTGATCGCATCCACCTGGTTGATCGGTGGCCGACCAGGGCAAGGCAAGTCCAACGCACTGCGCGTGTTGCTGTTGGGCGCGGCACTGGACCCTACGGCCGAGCTGTGGGTGTTCGTGATGGGCGAGAGCCCTGATTTCGAGCCCCTAGCGCCGCGTCTGAGCCGCTACCGGGTCGGGCTGGACGATGCGGTGGCCGCCGACGCCGTAGCAGCCCTAGAGGCGTTGCTGAGCGAGATGGAGCGGCGCGGCAAGGTCTTGGGTGCCCAACCCGGGCGACCGCCGAAGGTCTCGCGTCGTTTGGCGGACCGGCCAGAGTTGGGGCTTCACCCGCTACTCATGGCCATTGATGAATGCCACGAACTGTTCCAGCATCCCCGTTTCGGCAAGAAGGCCGAAGAGTTGGCCGTGCGGCTGATTAAACGTAGCCGCAAGTACGGAATAATCTTGCTCTTGGCTACACAGTCGCCGACAAAGGACAGCATCCCGAAAGAGGTCACTCGCAATGTCTCGTGCGGGGCGGCATTTGCTGTGGCCGACCACATCGCCAATGACGGACTGCTTGGCTCGGGCAAGTATCGGGCCGGAATCCGGGCAACCGAACTCCGCATGGGAACTGACCGGGGAACCTGCGTCGCGGTCGGGGTGACCGATAACCTGTTTGATCTCGTGCGGACCTTCTACCTTCCCTTCGAGGATGGACGCGACGATATTACGCCAGTCGTTGCCCGCGCTCTGGCGTTGCGCACCGCGACCGCACATGCGGCCACTATCACCGGAACTGCCCTGAAAATCGAGGCTGCGCCGGTCGATCACCTGTCCGACATTCAACGTGTTACCAATGGAGAATCCCGTGTCCGCACTCAGGTTGTCATCGCCCGCTTGGTCGCGCTCAACCCGACAGAATACGAGCCCTGGACTGCGCGAGACCTGCGCGCAGTCTTGGGGCAACACGGAATCCGGGCGCGCAAGTCCGACGGGGCGATGGTCGTCCGTGCCGAGGACATCGCCGACGCCCTCACCCGCCGCGACCGCAGGGAGCAGGACAGGGAGTCGGTAGGGAGTCAGGGACCTTTCCCTGTCCCCTCCCTGCCCCAGGCTCCCCGCTCTGACCTGGCCAAACTATCGTCAGGGAGGCAGACGCGCAGTTGCTCGGCGACCCCAGGAACCTTCCCGGAACCGCCATCGGGGGACGCGGGCCGGAACTCCCTCCCTGGGGAGCGTGGGGGTGATCCCCACGGCGTCTGATCATTCTCCTGATGGACTCCGAACCGACAGTATTCAAGTAGGCGAGAACAAGCAGATTGCTTTGATGCTCAAGCAGGGATCAGATGGCTCATTGTGGGTCACAGTTGAAGGTGTTGATTCCCGCCAACTGGCCGAGAAGATCGAAGAAGCATGTGAAGCGCTGATCATTAGGAAACCGAAGAAGTCTGCGTAGACACAGGGAACCCCTCCGTCGCTTGCGGAGGGGTTCCCTGTTGAGGTCTGAAATTCTATCCAATGCTCGGTTTAGCTCGGTGTTGTATAGGTGTGTGGCACGATCGCGTTTCCTGTGATCCGATTCCGGTAGCTCAAGAGTTCAGGCATTGCTTCTTCCCATCCATCCGGCAATCGGAAACCTCCCCTCAGAGAGCCGTCGGCATTCTTGCTTACGGCAAACTGAAATCCTAGCTCGATCCAGCGCAGCCGTCGTTCCTCTGGTGAAAGATCTGCAAGTTCTTCGTTCCACGTCCGGTCGGTGGGAACCCACCGGACTCCGCCAGGGTCTGCCGGGAGAGCTCGAAGGATGTCAATGTCTCGCAGGATTTGATCGCCGTCGCGCATAACCCGGTGTCGTTCGTCCGGAGTGCGAGCTTTGGCTACTCCGGCCATTAGTCGCGCATATTCTCGTTCGAGCTTGGCGATTTCGTTCGCATGATTGCTCGGAGGCAGAATGATGCGCTCTCGAACGGGAACCAGTGCGAACACGGTGTAGAATGTCTGTTCCGCTAGGGGTTCGATTTCCTCGGCCCGCATCGACGGGCCATGCTTGCGGGTGGGGCAACACCAGTAGTTGTACTCGTATGTCACCTCTGACCCGTTCGGGCGGCGGCGTGTGGATGCGGCAATCCGGTGCCATAGCGGTTCAAGGCATTCCGAGCAAACCAGGATTCCCGAGAACGGATAAGGTTGGTTGCTGCCCCGGCTCTTCCGTCGGGTCTTCGCGTCTAGGTTGGCCACAATTTCGCTCTGTTCGGCGGGTTCAAAGATGCCCAACTCGACAAGTTCGGGGCGTCCGAGCAACTTGCGTAGAGTGCTGGCCCTCCATTTGCGCCCGCTGAGTTCGACCGTGGCGGGGTCCTCGCCGCGCCTTTCTGCCGAGAGTTGCAATTGACGGTCTCGGGGGCTCACTACGTGGTGCTCGTCCAGCCAGCGACACATATCGGCCAGGTTGACGCCGCGCCGCGCCTGCTCTGACAGTTGGTGCAGAATCTTCACCGCGTACTGATCAAGCCCTAGAATCCAGCCCCCACCGGGGACCTCGACCGGCATGGTTCCGTAGGTGTGCCCCTCGCCAGCCCAACGCCCCGCCAATTTGAGATCGGCTTTCGCCCTGAGGAATCGTTCGCGCATGCGCTCCCGTTCCATCCTGGCAAAGGCGACGATGAGCGTGATCAGGAACTCGGACATCGAGTTGGACGAATCAATCCCCTCTGCAATGCAGATGAGTCGCTTT
Source organism: Actinokineospora sp. NPDC004072 (assembly GCF_053604195.1). Classification (NCBI taxonomy): domain Bacteria; kingdom Bacillati; phylum Actinomycetota; class Actinomycetes; order Pseudonocardiales; family Pseudonocardiaceae; genus Actinokineospora; species Actinokineospora sp. NPDC004072. Next base: position 224,312 of record NZ_JBSGHB010000002.1, read on the forward strand.
CCGCGCGCCCGCAACCATTCCAAGAGGGCTAGGGCATCCATGACGTTCCGGACCAGTCGATCCAATTTCGACACAACCAGAGTCTTCCACGGGCGCGGCGGAGCGTCGCTCAGCCATTCTTTGAGGCCGTCCCGCTTGAACGGGTCCAAGTCGCCGGAAACGTGCAAGTCTTCGACAGTTTCCGCGATAGAAATTCCGTAGGCATTCGACCATCGATGAGTGTCGGTCTTCTGAGTTGCGCTACTCATGCTTTCGTCGCTGTAGTGCGACTGACGGATGTAGCAGAGCGACGCATCTCCGTCCGGGGTGAACGGGACTACCACGGTCGCCTTGTCGCTCAGTTGCTTCCTGAACTTGCGCCGCACTCGGCGGGCTGGTCTGGTACTCATCGGTCCACATCCTCGCTGGTAGGCCGCTTACGACTGTAGTTGGCTGACCCGCTTGGTGGGATCATGAACACGCCAACGACACCTGGTCCGACGGCGCGGAGAACCACCAGCCGGGCGAAGGGCCGTGGTCGGCGCGCAAGGCCGCCGCGCGCCAGGCGTACTTCGAGTGGATGCCGGTGCGCCAGGGCCCGGGCGGGGAGATCTACCGCCGGTTCCGCTGGGGCAGGCTCGCCGAGCTGTCGCTGCTGGACCTGCGCAGCTACCGCTCCAAGCAGACGACCCCCTCCCAGGGCGACCCGCACGACCCGGCCCGCACCATCACCGGCGACCCGCAGATGGCGTGGCTGAAGTCCGGCCTGGTCACCGACGCCCGGTGGAAGCTGGTCGGCAACTCGGTCATGGTCACCCCGATCTCGCTCAGCGGCGTGGAATCCCGCTTCCTGGAGGCGCTGGGCGAGCTGCTGGGCCTGCCCGTCGGCAGCGTCGCCGCCAACGCCGACGCCTGGGACGGCTACACCGCCGACCGCCAGGAGCTCCTCAACCACCTCAAGGACAACCGCGTCCGCGACACCGTCTTCCTTACCGGCGACATCCACACCTCGTGGGCCGCGGACGTCCCGCTCGACCGGTCGAGCTACTGGTGGAACGGCAACAGCGCCGCCGTCGAGTTCGTCACCCCGTCGGTGACCAGCGACAACATCGACGACCTGCTCAAGGTTCCGCCGCGGTCGATCTCCCCGGTCGCCGAGGCGGCGCTGGCCGCGCGCAACTGGCACCTCAAGTACGTCGAGCTGGACTCGCACGGCTACTCGGTGGTCGACGTGTCCCGGGCCCGCGTGCAGGTCGACTGGTACTACCTGGCCGACCGGCTCAGCCCGGCGTCGGGCGTGCGGCACGCGAAGTCGCTGGCGACCCTGGCCGGGTCGCAGAAGGTCAGCGGCTAGGCCGTGTGCAGCGTCAGGCCGTAGGCGGACAGGGTCGGCGGGAGCGGCATGAAGTAGGTGGCGCCACCGGTGGTGCAGTTGCCGCTCCCGCCGACCGTGATCCCCTGCGCCTGGTCGCCCGCCATGACCGGCGTGCCGACCTCGCCGGGCGCCGGGCAGATCGACGTGCGGGTGAGCCCGCTGACCGTCCCGCCCGGGAAGCTCACGGTCACGTTGATCGCCTGGACCGTCCCGCACCGCCACCCCGTGGTCGGCCCCGCGGTGCACACCGCCGCCCCGATCGGCGCCCGCCGCATCCCGCGCACGGTCACCGTCGTCCCACCGGGGCCGCGCACCAGCGGGGTCGAGGTCGCGCCCGGCGGCGGCGCGATGGCGACCACCGGCCGGTCCGACCCGGTGCACGACCCGCTGACCAGCAGCCGGTGCGCCCCGCTGCCGGTCTTGGCGTTGAACCCCACGACGCACCGCCGCCCGTCGACGTAGATCAGGTCCCCGCCGACGATCGGCGCGGTGGGCGCCATCAGCGCGAGCACGGCGGCGGCAGCGGCGATCATGGTGACCTCCTGGGGGAGTCCTCACCTGCGAAGGTAGGAAGGCGCGCGGGCCGGGGGGGACCGCCATTCGGCCGCCGCCGTTGCCATCTCACCGGTCAAGAGGTTCGCCTGCCGAGCCCGCGGCCGCCGCCACCGGCCCCGGCGCGCCCCGGTCCGCTTCGACAGCCGAGAGTTCCTCCGAGAAGAGGTATGCCGCCCCCGCGGAGATCGCTATTTTCAGGCCGCGACTGATCGAGAAGAGGTCCACGATGTCCGCTGCCGCAGCACTGTCCACACTGCTGGACGGCCTCGGGGGAGACCGCAGCCAGGTGCGGGCCGACCCGGCGGTCGTCGGCTTCGTCGAGCTGCTGCAGCGGGCCGTCGACGCCTGGGAGTCGACCCTGGCCGCGATCGACGCGGGCGAGGACGGCTCGACCCGGCTGGCCGAGCTGAGCGGGCTGTTCGCCGTCGACGACGCCGTGCTCAAGGAGACCCGCACCGCCGAGGACATGGTGCGCCTGGGCGTGGGCACGACCAGCCACCGGCTGCTGGCCGGGCTGGTCCCGGTGCGCCGGGAGCTGGTCAAGGCCAACGGGCCCGCGGTCGCCCTGCTGCGCCGGGCCGCCGTGCTGGGCAGGCGCGCGCAGAGCCGCTGGCGCGGCAGCCAGGGCCGGGAGGCGGCCCAAGTGGACCGCGATCTCAAGCTGGAGGAGGTCCGGGTCGCGGTCAAGCACCTGATCGAGGACCTGCGGGCGCTGCTCGACACCGTGCGCCGGGAGACCCGGCCGAGCTGATCGCTCCACATCGGACCCGCCGCCCTTGCGGCCGGGCCTGCCGCGGGCTCTCGTACGCTGGTGGCATGGCTGTTGCTGTGCGGGTGATCCCATGTCTGGACGTCGATGCCGGGCGTGTGGTGAAGGGCGTCAACTTCACCGACCTGGTCGACGCGGGCGACCCCGTCGAGCTGGCCGCCGCCTACGACGCCGAGGGTGCGGACGAGCTGACCTTCCTCGACGTCACCGCCTCCTCCGGCGAGCGCGAGACCACCTACGACGTGGTGCGCCGCACCGCCGAGCAGGTCTTCATCCCGCTGACCGTCGGCGGCGGCGTCCGCACCGTCGAGGACATCGACAAGCTGCTGCGCGCGGGCGCGGACAAGGTCAGCATCAACACCGCCGCCATCGCCCGCCCGGAGTTCCTGGGCGAGGCGTCCCGCCGCTTCGGCGCCCAGTGCGTCGTGCTGTCGGTCGACGCCCGCCGCGCCGAGACCCCCTCCGGCTTCGAGGTGACCACGCACGGCGGCAGGCGCGGCACCGGCATCGACGCGGTGGAGTGGGCCGCGCGCGGCCAGGAGCTGGGCGTGGGCGAGATCCTGCTCAACTCCATGGACGCCGACGGCACCAAGGCGGGCTTCGACCTGGAGCTGATCCGGCTGGTCCGGGCCGCGGTCGACGTGCCGCTGATCGCCAGCGGCGGGGCGGGCGCGCTGGAGCACTTCCCGCCCGCGGTCGCCGAGGGCGCCGACGCCGTGCTGGCCGCCAGCGTCTTCCACTTCGGCGAGCTGCGCATCCCCGAGGTCAAGGACGCGCTGCGGGCCGCGGGGGTGGAGGTCCGGTGAGGCGGCCGCTGGAGGTCACCGTCCCGACCGCGATCTTCGTGGTGGGCGCGGTGCTGTTCATCGGGGCGGGCGCGCTGCGCGACGCGGGCGCGCTGGTCTTCCCCATCATCGTCTCGGTGATCGCGCTGCTGGCCGCCGTCGGCCTGGCCACCCGCTGGCACGCCGCGGGCACGGCGGCGTTCGTCGCCGCGGGCCTGGTCGCCCTCGCCCACATGCTGATCGCCCTCGGCGACGTGCACTGGGGGTTCCGCGTGCTCTCCGGCGTGCTGGCCGCCGCCCACATCTACGCCGCGGTGCTGGTGCTGACCAAGCCCGCGCGCGAGTACCTGAAGGGGGTACCCGGTGAGTGAGCTGGACCCGGCGGTCGCCGCGCGGCTCAAGCGCAACGCCGACGGCCTGGTGTGCGCGGTCGCCCAGCAGCGCGGGACCGGGGAGGTGCTCATGGTCGCGTGGATGGACGACGAAGCCCTGCACCGCACCCTGACCACCCGCCGCGCCACCTACTTCTCCCGCAGCCGCGGCAGGCTGTGGGAGAAGGGCGAGACCTCCGGGCACACCCAGCAGGTCCACGAGGTGCGGCTGGACTGCGACGGCGACACCGTCCTGCTGGTGGTCGACCAGGCGGGCCCGGCCTGCCACACCGGCGACCGGACCTGCTTCGACGGCGACCGGCTGCTCTAGTCGATCGGGCCGGTCAGGTAGCGCTGGATGGTCGGCCCGACGGCCGCCACCAGCGTCTCCACGTCCGCGGTCGCGGCCTGGTCGAACCGGGCCACGTAGCGGACCACGCCCAGGCCGATCATCTGGCTGGCCACCAGGTTCGCCCGCAGCTCCGCGGTCTCCACGTCGCCGAACTTGGTCAGGAGCTGGCCGAAGACCTGGTGGACGAAGAACTCCCGCAGCGCCCTGGCGACCCGCTCGTGGGCCGAGACGCTGCGCAGCATCGCGGCGAACACCCCGCCGCCCTGGGCGTCCCAGTTGGTCAGGAACGCGCGGATGATCCGCTCGCCGATGCGGTCCCGGTCGCCCTTGAGGATCTCGGCGATGATCGCCTGCGGGTTGAACGGCAGGTGCAGCACCGCCTCGGCGAACAGCGCCTCCTTGCCGCCGAACCAGTGGTTGACCATCGCGGGGTCGACCCCGGCGCGGCGGGCGATGGCGCGTACGGTGGCCCCGTCGTAGCCGTTCTCGGTGAACACCGCGCGGGCGGCGGTCAGCAGGGCGGCTCGGGTGTCGGCCCCGCCGGGGCGGCGGCCGCGGCGGCGCTCGGGTTCAGCGGTCACGCCCCCATCATGACCCACCGCGATACTGCGCTCAACACATGTTGAATTAAGCCGGGGCCCGTCCCGCGCCGCGGGCACGGCAGAATGGCGCGCATGGTGAGTGCTATCGGTGTGCAGCCGCGCTACCCGGCTTCCACCGGCATGGGCGAGGTCAGCCCCACGCGCGAGGAGTTCCACGCCCTCGCCGCCGACCGCAGGGTCATCCCGGTCGTGCGCCGGGTGCTGGCCGACGCGGAGACCCCCGTGGGGGTCTACCGCAAGCTCGCGGGCGACCGGCCGGGGACGTTCCTCTTCGAGTCCGCGGAGAACGGGCGGTCCTGGTCGCGGTGGTCGTTCGTCGGCGTGCGCAGCCCCGCCGCGCTCACCGCGACCGGTGGCGAGGCCCACTGGACCGGCGTGCCGCCGGTCGGCCTGCCCACCGGCGGCGACCCGATGGAGGCGCTGCGCGAGACCGTGCGGCTGCTGCACACCGACCCGCTGCCCGGCCTGCCCCCGCTGACCGGCGGCATGGTCGGCTTCATCGGCTACGACTCGGTGCGCCGCCTGGAGCGGCTGCCCGAGCTGACCGAGGACGACCTGCGGCTGCCCGAGATGGTCATGCTGCTGGCCACCGACCTGGCCGCCCTCGACCACCACGAGGGCACCATCACCCTCATCGCCAACGCGGTGAACTGGGACAACGCCGCCGAGGGCGTCGACGCCGCCTACGACGACGCCGTGGCCAGGCTCGACGCGATGACCGTCGCCCTGCAGACCCCGTCGCCGCCGTCGGCGACCGTCTTCACCCGCCCGCAGCCGGTCTACCGGCGCAAGCGCACCCCCGAGGACTTCCAGTCCGCCGTGCGCACCGCCAAGGAGGCCATCCGGGCGGGCGAGGTGTTCCAGGTGGTGCTGTCCCAGCGCTTCGAGGTGCAGACCGACGCCGACCCGCTCGACGTCTACCGGGTGCTGCGCACCACCAACCCCAGCCCGTACATGTACCTGCTGCGCCTCGACGGCTTCGACATCGTCGGCTCCAGCCCGGAGGCGCTGGTCACCGTGCGGGACGGGCGGGCGACCACGCACCCGATCGCGGGCACCCGCTGGCGCGGGGTCGACCCCGACGAGGACCAGATCCTGGAGAAGGACCTGCTCGCCGACGAGAAGGAGCGCGCCGAGCACGTCATGCTCGTCGACCTCGGCCGCAACGACCTGGGCCGGGTCTGCGCGCCGGGGACCGTCCACGTCGTGGACTTCTTCCGCGTCGAGCGCTACAGCCACGTCATGCACATCGTCTCGACGGTGACCGGCGAGCTGGCCCCGGGCAAGACCGCCTTCGACGCCGTGGCGGCCTGCTTCCCCGCGGGCACGCTCTCCGGCGCGCCCAAGCCCCGCGCGATGGAGCTGATCGAGGAGCTGGAGCCGACCCGGCGCGGGCTCTACGGCGGCGTCGTCGGCTACCTGGACTTCGCCGGGGACGGCGACACCGCCATCGCCATCCGCACCGCGCTGATCCGCGACGGGGTGGCGTACGTGCAGGCCGGGGCCGGGATCGTGGCCGACTCCGACCCGCGCTCGGAGGACACCGAGTGCGTCAACAAGGCGGGCGCGGTGCTGGCGGCCATCGCCACCGCCGAGACCATGCGCCCGGCCGTGCCGACGGATGGGTAGGCGTCCACTCTGGACCGCGGTGCTGGCCCTGGTGCTGGCCGCTGGCGCGCTGTGGGGCGCCTCGGCGCTGGCCTGGGGCGGGGAGCTCAAGCCGCGGCCGGGCACCGACGTGCCGATCGCGGTGACCGTGACCGGCGCCGAGGTCGCGCCCGCGCTCGTCCCGGTGGCGCTGCTGGCGCTGGCGGGCGTCGCCGGGCTGCTGGCCCTGGCGGGCCTCTGGCGCAGGCTGCTCGGCCCGGTGCTGGCCGCCGCCGCGGTCTACCCGATCTGGGCCGGGCTGGGCGCGCAATCCCCGTCGTGGGGGGCGGCCGCCGCGGTCGCGGGCGGGGTCCTCCTGGTGGTGGCCGGGGTCGTGGTCGCGCTGACCGGGCACCGGATGCCGCGCATGGGATCGCGCTACGCCGCGCCGTCCACCGGCCGCGAGGCCGAGCCGGACCTGTGGCGCTCGCTCAGCGAGGGCGATGATCCCACCGACGCGCAAGCCTGAAGCGCCGACCCGGTTCGGAGTGGCCTGCGGCGCCGGAGTTAGCATCGGACCGGCGGGAAGGGGCAGTGCTTGTGAGGGATTACACGAGCAGTACAACGATCGAGGGTGCCGCATGAGCATCCTCGAGTCCATCGTCAACGGTGTCCGGGAGGACCTCGCCGCGCGGGAGGCGCTGGTCCCGTTCGAGACCATCAAGGCGCTGGCCGCCAAGGCCCCGCCCGCCCGCGACGCCCACGCCGCCCTGCGCGGCTCGGATGTCGGCGTGATCGCCGAGGTCAAGCGGTCCAGCCCGTCCAAGGGCGCGCTCGCGCCCATCGCGGACCCGGCGTCGCTGGCCAAGGACTACGCCGACGCGGGCGCGCGGGTCATCAGCGTGCTCACCGAGCAGCGCCGCTTCGGCGGCTCCCTGGCGGATTTCGACGCGGTGCGCGCGATGGTGGATGTTCCCCTGCTGCGCAAGGACTTCGTTATCTCCCCCTACCAGGTGCACGAGGCGCGGGCCCACGGCGCGGACATGGTCCTGCTGATCGTGGCGGCGCTGGAGCAGCCGGTGCTGGCGTCCCTGCTCGACCGGGTCGAGTCGTTGGGCATGACCGCGCTGGTGGAGGTGCACACCGCCGAGGAGGCCGACCGCGCGCTGGAGGCGGGCGCGTCGGTGATCGGCGTCAACGCCCGCAACCTGCACACGCTGGAGGTCGACCGGGACGTCTTCGGCCGCCTGGCCCCGGGCCTGCCCTTCGACACGGTGAAGATCGCCGAGTCCGGCGTCCGCGGCCCCAGCGACCTGATGACCTACGCGGGCGCGGGCGCCGACGCCGTGCTCGTCGGCGAGGGGCTGGTCACCTCCGGCGACCCCAAGGCGGCCCTGCAGCAGCTGGTGACCGCCGGTTCCCACCCCGCATGCCCGAGGCCGAGCCGATGACCGACGCCAAGCCCGACCCCACGCCCGAGCCCGGCTCCGCGCCGGAGTTCGACCCGCACGCCCAGAGCGGGCACGACCCCGACCCGCGCGGCCACTTCGGCGTCTTCGGCGGGCGCTACATGCCCGAGGCGCTGATCGGCGCGCTCGACGAGCTGGCCGCCGAGTACGACAAGGCCCGCCTCGACCCGGAGTTCGTCGCCGAGTTCAACCGCCTGCTGCGCGACTACGCGGGCCGCCCCTCGCTGCTGACCGAGGCCCCGCGCTTCGCCGAGCACGCGGGCGGCGCACGGGTGTTCCTCAAGCGCGAGGACCTCAACCACACCGGCTCTCACAAGATCAACAACGTGCTGGGCCAGGCGCTGCTCACCAAGCGGATGGGCAAGAAGCGGGTCATCGCCGAGACCGGGGCAGGCCAGCACGGCGTCGCCACGGCCACCGCGTGCGCGCTGCTCGGCCTGGACTGCGTGGTCTACATGGGCGAGGTCGACACCCAGCGGCAGGCGCTGAACGTCGCCCGCATGCGCCTGCTCGGCGCCGAGGTCATCCCGGTCACCTCCGGCTCGCGCACGCTCAAGGACGCCATCAACGAGGCCCTGCGCGACTGGGTGACCAATGTGGACACCACCCACTACCTGCTGGGCACCGCCGCGGGCGCGCACCCGTTCCCGCTGATGGTCCGCAACTTCCACCGGGTCATCGGCGCCGAGGCCCGCGCGCAGATCCTCGACCAGGCGGGCAGGCTGCCCGACGTGGTCACCGCCTGCGTCGGCGGCGGGTCCAACGCCATCGGCATCTTCCACGGGTTCGTCGACGACCCCGGCGTGCGGCTGGTCGGCATCGAGCCCGGCGGGCACGGCATCGACTCCGGCGAGCACGGCGCGACCCTCTCCCAGGGCACCCCGGGCGTCCTGCACGGCGCGATGTCGTACCTGCTGCAGGACGAGGACGGGCAGACCATCGAGGCGTACTCGATCTCCGCCGGTCTGGACTACCCGGGCGTCGGCCCCGAGCACTCCCACCTCAAGGACACCGGTCGCGCGGAGTACCGCTCGGCCACCGACGCCGAGGCGATGGACGCCTTCCGGCTGCTCGCCCGCACCGAGGGCATCATCCCGGCGATCGAGTCCGCGCACGCCCTGGCGGGCGCGCTGGTGCTCGGCCGCGAGCTGGGGCCGGACGGGCTGGTGCTGGTGAGCTTGTCCGGGCGCGGCGACAAGGACATGGACACCGCGGCGAAGTACTTCGGGTTTGGGGAGACGTGATGGGCCTGGAGGCGCTGTTCGCCGGGGTCAAGGCCGAGGGCAGGGCCGCCCTGGTGGGCTACCTGCCCGCGGGGTTCCCCACCGTCGACGGCTCGGTCGACCTCCTCAACGGGATGGTCGAGGGCGGCTGCGACCTGGTGGAGGTCGGCGTGCCGTACTCCGACCCGGTGATGGACGGCCCCACGATCCAGGCCGCCGCCGAGACCGCGCTGGCCGCGGGCTTCCGCCTCAAGTCGCTGTTCCCCGTGGTCGAGCGGGTGACGGCGGCAGGCGGCAAGGCCGTGGTGATGACCTACTGGAACCCCGTCCTGCGCTACGGCGTGGACGCCTTCGCCCGCGACCTGGCCGCCGCGGGCGGGCTGGGCATCATCACCCCCGACCTGGTGCCCGACGAGGCCGAGGACTGGATGGCCGCCTCCGCCGCCCACGGCCTGGACCGGATCTTCCTGGTGGCCCCGTCCTCCTCGCACGAGCGCATCGCGCGCACCGTCGCGGCGTCGTCGGGCTTCGTCTACGCCACCGCCGTCATGGGTGTGACGGGCGCGCGGGACCAGGTCGGCTCCGCGGCCGAGGGCCTGGTGGCCCGCACCCGCGAGCACACCGACCTGCCCATCGGCGTCGGCCTGGGCGTGCGCTCGGGCGACCAGGCGGCCGAGGTCGCCGGTTTCGCCGATGCCGTCATCGTCGGGTCGGCGTACGTGACGCGCGCCCAGGCCGAGGGCGTGGCGGGCGTGCGGGCGCTGTCCCAGGAGCTCGCGGCGGGCGTCCGCCGCACCCCCTCCACGATCGGGTGAACCTCGGTCCGGCCCCGCCCGGCCGGACCGCCACCTGCGGCGATTGCGAGCGCCCTTCGGGTTCGGCGACCTGCGTAACCCCTTGGTCTCGACTCGACGCCTTGCGGGCACCTCCTCACCGGGACGCAACGCGGGGTGGCTACCGTGGGGCCCGTGACGAGCGCCTCCAGCCTGGTCCTCGCGTCCATCCCCAGCCCCGACCGCGGGGTGTGGGAGATCGACCTCGGGTTCCTCAGCATCCCCCTGCGCGCCTACGCGCTCTGCATCATCGCGGGCATCGTGGTGGCGATCTGGTGGGGGGAGAAGCGCTTCGTCGCCCGCGGCGGCGCCCCCGGCACGGTGCTGGACGTGGCCGTGTTCGCGGTGCCCTTCGGCCTGGTCGGCGGTCGGCTCTACCACGTGGCGACCGACTACCACCGCTACTTCGGGGAGGGCAAGAACCCCCTCGACGCCCTCAAGATCTGGGAGGGCGGCCTCGGCGTCTGGGGGGCCATCGCGCTGGGCGCGGTGGGCGCGTGGATCGGCTGCAGGCGCCGCGGCGTGCCGCTGCCCGCCTTCGCCGACGCGGTCGCCCCCGGCATCGTCGTCGCCCAGGGCATCGGGCGGCTCGGCAACTACTTCAACCAGGAGCTCTACGGCGGCCCGACCGACCTGCCCTGGGGCCTGGAGCTCTACCGCAGGGTCAACGAGTTCGGCGTGGAGGACCCGCTCAACGGCGTCGCCATCGACAACACCCTCATCGACGGCAGCCCGGTGCACCCGACGTTCCTCTACGAGCTGCTGTGGAACCTCGCCGTCGCCGCCGTCGTCGTCTGGGCCGACCGCCGCTTCCGCCTCGGCCACGGCCGCGCCTTCGCCCTCTACGTGGCCGGCTACACCCTCGGCCGCACCTGGATCGAGCTGATGCGCACCGACGAGGCCACCCTGGTCTTCGGCGTGCGGATCAACGTCTGGACCTCGCTGCTGCTGTTCGTCGGCGCGATCGCCTACTACGTCATCGCCCGCAAGCGCGGCCCGCGCGAGGACCTGGCGGCCCTCCGCGCGGCCCACGAGGGCACCGCCGCGGACAGTGAGACCAGCGGGGGCGAGGACAGCGCCAAGGACAGCGCGAAGGACAACGACGGGGAAGAGGCGTCCGCCAAGCGTGAGTGAGTGCGGATGCGCGGCGCGCCCGCACCGGGCAGGCTGCCGACCATGATCGATCTCGACTCCCTCCGGCTCCCCGCCTACCCCCGCTCCGCCCAGTACGACCCCGCGTGGATGATCGACGGCTGCATGGGCCCCAACCCGCTGTGGCTGCTGGAGGACCTGCTCGCCGACCTGCCCCTGCGCACCGGTGACCGGGTGCTCGACCTGGGCTGCGGCCAGGGCCTGACCTCGGTCTTCCTGGCCCGCGAGTACGGCGTGCAGGTCTTCGCCTGCGACCTGTGGGTCAAGCCGACGGAGAACCTGCGCCGGTTCACCGCGGCCGGGGTGGACGACCGCGTCTTCCCCATCCACGCCGACGCCCGCGACCTCAAGTTCGCCAAGGGCTACTTCGACGCCGCCATCAGCGTCGACTCCTACCAGTACTTCGGCACCGACGACCTGTACCTGTCCTACCTGGCCCCGTTCGTCCGCCGCGGCGGCTACCTCGGCATCGCGGTGCCCGGCGTGCAGCAGGAGGTCGTCACCCCTCCGGAGTGGCTGGTCCCGTACTGGGAGCACGACTTCGCCGTCTTCCACACCGCCGAGTGGTGGCGCACGCACTGGTCGCGCCCCGGCCAGGTGGACGTCATCTCGGCCAGGACCGCCGAGGGCGCGGTCGACAACTGGCGCACCTGGTCGCTGGCCTGCGCCGAGCACGCCAAATCCGACTTCGTCCGGCAGATGTCCGCCCAGACCGCGGCCATGCTGGACGCCGACGCGGGCCGCACCTTCGCCTTCCCGCTGGTGGTCGCCCGCACCTAGGTTCCGGGCGGCCCGCAGGCCGGGCCCATCGCGCTCTGCGATCGATCGGTTACACTGGTGGCCGGTTCATCCGATGTCGAGCACGTTTCCCGGCTGTTAGGCTCAGCAGACAAGCGGGCCGCCGTAGTCCCGTGCCCAGCCGTGACAAATCCTCCATCACGTTCCTGAGCGCGAGACCGCCAAGGGGGCCATACGCGATGATCTTCTCCGCCCTGCCGCGCCCGCAGGGGCTCTACGACCCGGCCGCCGAACGCGACGCCTGCGGCGTGGCGATGGTCGCGGACGTGCGCGGGCGGCGATCGCACGGGATCGTCGTGGACGCGCTCACCGCGCTGGCCAACCTGGAGCACCGCGGCGCGGCCGGGGCCGAGCCCACCAGCGGCGACGGCGCGGGCATCCTCGTGCAGCTGCCCGACGAGCTGCTGCGCGCCGAGGTCCCCTTCGACCTGCCCGAGCCCGGCGGCTACGCCGCGGGCATCGCCTTCCTGCCCCCCGACGACCAGGAGCGGGCCCGGCAGGTCGTCCACCGCATCGCCGAGGAGGAGGGTCTGACCGTCCTCGGCTGGCGGGAGGTGCCCGTCGACCCCGACCGCGCGGGCGTCGGGCCGACCGCGCGCGGGGTCATGCCGCACTTCGCCATGCCCTTCGTCACCGGCGACGGCCGCGGCATCGACCTCGACCGGCAGGTGTACGCGCTGCGCAAGCGGGCCGAGCGGGAGAGCGCCGCGGCCGGGTGCGGGCTGTACTTCCCCTCGCTGTCCAGCCGCACCCTGGTCTACAAGGGAATGCTGACCACCGCCCAGGTCCCGCTGTTCTTCCGCGACCTGGTGGACCCGCGCCTGGTCACCGCCATCGCGCTGGTCCACTCGCGCTTCTCGACCAACACCTTCCCGTCCTGGCCGCTGGCCCACCCGTTCCGCTACGTCGCCCACAACGGCGAGATCAACACCATCCGGGGCAACCGCAACCGCATGCGCGCCCGGGAGGCGCTGCTGGCCAGCGACCTCATCCCCGGCGACCTGACCAGGCTGTTCCCGGTGGTCGACCCCGGCGGGTCGGACTCGGCGTCCTTCGACGAGGTGCTGGAGCTGCTGCACCTGGGCGGGCGCTCCCTGCCGCACGCGGTGCTGATGATGATCCCGGAGGCGTGGGAGAACCACACCACGATGGACCCCGCCCGGCGCGCGTTCTACCAGTTCCACTCCAGCCTCATGGAGCCCTGGGACGGCCCGGCCTGCGTCACCTTCACCGACGGCACCCTGGTCGGGGCGGTGCTCGACCGCAACGGCCTGCGCCCGGCCCGCTGGTGGCGCCTGGCCGACGACCGGGTGGTGCTGGCCAGCGAGACCGGCGTGCTCGACGTGCCGCCGGAGCGGGTCGTGGCCAAGGGCAGGCTGCGCCCGGGCCGGATGTTCCTGGTGGACACCGCCGCAGGCAAGATCGTCGACGACGACGAGGTCAAGTCCGGGCTGGCCGCCGAGCTGCCCTACGAGGAGTGGCTGCACGCGGGCCTGCTCACCATCGCCGAGCTGCCCGACCGCGAGCACGTCGTGCAGACCCACGCCTCCGTCGTGCGCCGCCAGCTCACCTTCGGCTACACCGAGGAGGAGCTGAAGGTCCTGCTGACCCCGATGGCGGTCACCGGGGCCGAGCCGATCGGCTCGATGGGCACCGACACCCCGCCCGCCGCGCTCTCCCAGCGCCCGCGCCTGCTCTACGACTACTTCAAGCAGAACTTCGCCCAGGTCACCAACCCGCCGCTGGACGCCATCCGCGAGGAGATCGTCACCAGCGTGCAGCGCATCATGGGCCCGGAGCAGAACCTGCTGGAGCCCGGCCCGGCCTCCTGCCGCCACATCCTGCTGCCCTACCCGGTCATCGACAACGACGAGCTGGCCAAGCTCATCCACGTCAACGACGACGGCGACCTGCCCGGCCACGCCTGCACCGTCCTCTCCGGACTGTACGAGGTCGACGGCGGCGGGCAGGCGTTCGCCGAGGCCGTCGCCCGGGTGCGCCGGGAGGCGTCGGAGGCGATCGCGGCGGGGGCGCGCACCCTGGTGCTCTCCGACCGCGACTCCGACCACCGCATGGCCCCGATCCCGTCGCTGCTGCTGGTCTCGGCCGTGCACCACCACCTGGTGCGCACCAAGGAGCGGCTGCGCGTGGCGCTGGTCGTGGAGAGCGGCGACGCGCGCGAGGTGCACCACATCGCGCTGCTGCTGGGCTACGGCGCCGCCGCCGTCAACCCCTACCTGGCGTTCGAGACCATCGAGGACCTGATCGCGCAGGGGGCGATCACCGGCGTCGAGCCGGGGGTGGCGATCCGCAACTACGTCACCGCGCTGGTCAAGGGCGTGCTCAAGATCATGAGCAAGATGGGCATCTCGACCGTCGGCGCCTACACCGCAGCCCAGGTCTTCGAGGCGTTCGGCCTGGCCCAGTCCGTGCTGGACGAGTACTTCACCGGCACGGTGTCCAAACTGGACGGTGTGGGCCTGGACGTCGTCGCCCAGGAGGCGCGGGCCAGGCACCGGCGCGCGCACCCGGACAACCCGACCGACCGCGAGCACCGCAGGCTCGACTCCGGCGGCGAGTACGCCTACCGGCGCGACGGCGAGCTGCACCTGTTCACCCCCGAGACGGTGTTCCTGCTGCAGCACGCGACCAAGTCCGGACGCGAGGACGTCTATCGCCGCTACGCCGAGGAGGTGGAGCGGCTCAACCGCGAGGGCGGCGCGCTGCGCGGGCTGTTCCGCTTCGCCCCCGACCGCGAGCCGATCCCGGTCGACGAGGTCGAGCCGGTGGAGTCGATCCTCAAGCGGTTCAACACCGGCGCGATGTCCTACGGCTCGATCTCGGCCGAGGCCCACGAGACGCTGGCGATCGCCATGAACCGCATCGGCGGGCGGTCCAACACCGGCGAGGGCGGCGAGGACGTCGACCGCCTCTACGACCCGCAGCGCCGCTCGGCGATCAAGCAGGTGGCCTCCGGCCGGTTCGGGGTGACCAGCGAGTACCTGGTCAACGCCGACGACCTCCAGATCAAGATGGCGCAGGGGGCCAAGCCCGGCGAGGGCGGCCAGCTCCCGCCGAACAAGGTCTACCCGTGGATCGCGCGCACCCGCCACTCCACCGCGGGCGTCGGGCTGATCTCGCCGCCGCCGCACCACGACATCTACTCCATCGAGGACCTGGCGCAGCTCATCCACGACCTGAAGAACGCCAACGAGCACGCGCGCGTGCACGTGAAGCTGGTCTCGGAGCTGGGCGTCGGCACGGTCGCGGCGGGGGTGTCCAAGGCGCACGCCGATGTCGTGCTCATCTCCGGGCACGACGGCGGCACGGGCGCATCACCGCTGAACTCGCTCAAGCACGCGGGCACGCCGTGGGAGGTCGGGCTCGCCGAGACGCAGCAGACGCTGGTGCTCAACGGCCTGCGCGACCGCATCACCGTGCAGGTCGACGGCGGGTTGAAGACCGGGCGGGACGTGGTGGTGGCCGCGCTGCTGGGCGCGGAGGAGTACGGCTTCGCCACCGCGCCGCTGGTCGTCGCCGGGTGCGTGATGATGCGGGTGTGCCACCTGGACACCTGCCCGGTCGGGGTGGCCACGCAGAACCCGCTGCTGCGCAGCCGCTACACCGGGCAGGCCGAGCACGTGGTCAACTACTTCCGGTTCGTCGCCGCCGAGGTGCGCGAGCTGCTGGCGGCGCTGGGCATGCGCACCCTCGACGAGGCCATCGGGCACGCCGAACTGCTGGACACCGACGATGCCGTGGCCCACTGGAAGGCCGCCGGGCTCGACCTCGCCCCGGTCTTCGCCGTGCCGCCCGCCCCCTACGGCACCGCGCGGCGGCGCGTGCGCGCCCAGGACCACGGCCTGGCCGAGGCCCTGGACCGCACCCTGGTCCAACTCGCCGAGGCCGCCCTGGAAGACGCCCACCCGGTGCGGCTCGACCTGCCGGTCCGCAACGTCAACCGGACCGTGGGGACGCTGCTGGGCGCGGAGGTCACCCGCCGCTTCGGCGGCGACGGCCTGCCCGACGACACCATCCACATCCGCCTGACCGGCCCGGCTGGCCAGTCCCTCGGCGCGTTCCTGCCCCGGGGGATCACGCTGGACCTGGTCGGCGACGCCAACGACTACGTCGGCAAGGGCCTCTCCGGCGGCCGGATCGTGGTGCGCCCGCACCCGTCGGCGCCCTTCGCGGCCGAGCAGCAGGTGATCGCGGGCAACGTCATCGCCTACGGCGCGACCGCGGGCGAGGTGTACCTGCGCGGCTGCGTGGGGGAGCGCTTCGCCGTCCGCAACTCCGGCGCGACCGTCGTCGCCGAGGGCGTCGGCGACCACGCCTTCGAGTACATGACGGGCGGCCTGGCCGTCGTCCTCGGCCCCACCGGCCGCAACCTCGCAGCAGGCATGTCCGGCGGCACCGCCTACGTCCTCGACCTCGACCCCCGCGCCGTCAACCCCGAGATGGTCGACCTCCAACCCCCCACCCCCGACGACCTCCGCACCCTCCGCGAGGTGGTGGCCAAGCACGGAACCCTCACCACCTCCCCCGTAGCCGCCTCCCTCCTCGGCGACTGGCCCCGCCGCTCATCCGCCTTCACCAAAATCATGCCCCGCGACTACCAACGAGTCCTAGCCGCCGCCCGCCTCGCAAAGGCCGAAGGCCGCGACATCGACGCAGCAATCATGGAGGCCTCCCGTGGCTGACCCCGAGTCCTCCCGGCGCCAGCAGCACGCAGCCAATCTCCGCCCGCTTTCCGTCCCCGCCACCTCCCCAGCGGCGACCGGCAGCCCCCGCCAGTCGCCGCCTTCCCCGCTGCCGCGCACCGAGCAGCACCCCCTGGCCGCCGCCCACTTGGCCCGGGCGGAGGGCGACCGCGCCACGGGCGCGCGGGCATCGGTAGGTGGGCGGTTCGCGCTCCACCCGTCCGCGGGGGACCTGCGGTTGCTGTCCAAGCCCGTCAGGCTGACCGACTCCCCGTCGGGCGGCCGGTCCGGTCGGTCGTCGGCTTCCCCGCTGCCGCGCACCGAGCAGCACACCCTGCCCACCGCCCGCCTGCCCCGAACGGACGGCCGCGGCCCGGTGTTCCTGCGGCGCGCCCGTGGCGGTGTCGTGCCAGCCGTGCCAAAGCGGGCGTCGCGGGTGGTTGTGCTCGGTGCTCGCGTCGGTCGGACGGAGGCCTCCCGTGGCTGACCCCGAGGGCTTCCTGCGGTACCCCCGCGCCGACATCCCCAAGCGCCCCATTGCCGAGCGGGCCTCGGATTGGCGGGAGGTGTACCGCCGCGACGACGAAAGCGCCGTGCGGGAGCAGGCGACGCGGTGCATGGACTGCGGCATCCCCTTCTGCCACTCCGGTACCGCTGGCTGCCCGCTGGGGAACCTGATCCCCGAGTGGAACGACCTGGTCCGCCGCGGCGCCTGGGACACCGCCAGCGATCGCCTGCACGCGACCAACAACTTCCCCGAGTTCACCGGACGGCTCTGCCCCGCCCCCTGCGAGGCCGCCTGCGTCCTCTCGATCTCCAGCGATCCCGTGGCCATCAAGCGGGTCGAGAACGCGATCGCCGATGTGTCCTGGGAGCGGGGGCTGGTCGAGCCGCGCGTGTCGACCGTGGCGTCCGGCAAGCGGGTCGCGGTGGTCGGGTCCGGGCCTGCCGGGCTTGCGGCGGCCCAGCAGCTGACCCGGGCCGGGCACGAGGTCACCGTCTACGAGCGCGACGACCGCCTCGGCGGCCTGCTGCGCTACGGCATCCCCGAGTTCAAGATGGAGAAGCGCCTCCTCGACCGCCGCCTGGCCCAGCTGCGCGCCGAGGGCACCCGGTTCGTGACCGGCTGCGAGGTCGGCGGCCCCGCCCTGCCCGTCGCCGCCCTGCGCGAGTCCCACGACGCCGTGGTCCTGGCCGTGGGTGCGCTCGCGGGCCGCGACGCCCCCGAGCTCCCCGGGCGGTCCCTGCCCGGCGTGCACCTGGCGATGGAGCACCTGGTCGCCGCCAACCGGGCCTGCGAGGGCGACGGCCCCCCGGCGATCGACGCCCGCGGCAAGCACGTGGTGATCATCGGCGGCGGCGACACCGGGGCCGACTGCTACGGCACCGCCGTCCGCCAGGGCGCCCGCTCGGTCACCCAGCTCGACCAGTACCCCCGCCCGCCCGAGACCCGCGACGACACCCGCTCCCCGTGGCCCACCTGGCCGTGGGTCCTGCGCACCTACCCGGCCCACGAGGAGGGCGGCGAGCGCCGCTTCGCCGTCGCGGTCACCGAGTTCGCAGGCGCCGAGAGGGTCTCCGCGGTCCGCGTGCGGGAGGTCCGCGTCCGCAAGGACCCAGTCACCGGCGCCCGCGAGGTCGTCCCCACCTCCGACCGCACCCACGAGCTCCCCGCCGACCTGGTCCTGCTGGCCATCGGCTTCACCGGCGTCGAACCCATGCCCCTGCTCACCGACCTCGGCCTCGCCCGCACCCCCCGCGGCACCATCCCCTGCGGCCCCGACTGGCAGACCCCCACCCCCGGCGTCTTCGTCTGCGGCGACGCCCACCGCGGCGCCTCCCTCGTCGTCTGGGCCATCGCCGAGGGCCGCTCCACCGCCCACGCCGTCGACGCCTACCTCACCGGCTCCTCCGACCTCCCCGCCCCGGTCCACCCCACCGCCCTCCCCCTGTCGGTGCTCTGACCCCGGCCCGCGGAGCGACCCCTATGCTGGCGCGGTGATCGACTTCTCCAAGGCATCGGTGTTCAAGCTGTCCCCCTGCGACCCCAAGGACGTCGCCGACTCCATCGCGCCGCTGCTGATCGACGGTGAGGGTGTGCTGCACGCCTTCAAGGCGGTGCGCGACTTCGTCGTGTTCACCAACAAGCGGTTGATCGCCGTCAACGTGCAGGGGGTCACCGGCAAGAAGCGGGACTTCACCTCGCTGCCCTTCGCCAAGGTGCAGGCGTTCTCCGTGGAGACCGCCGGGACCTTCGACCTCGACGCCGAGCTCGATCTGTGGTTCAGCGGGTTGGGGAAGGTGCGGCTGGAGTTCAAGGGGCGGGTGGACATCCGCGCGCTGGGCCACCTCATCGCCGCCCACTGCCTCTGAGCGTGCGAGACTCCACCGGGTGAGCGGTGCGATGGTCAACTACGGTCACTACACGGCGATGCTGGTCTCCCGGGGGCGCGTGCGCGGGCTGGCCCGGCATCTGGAGCGGCTGGACCGCGACGCCTGGGTGGTGTTCGGGCGGGGGCTGCCCGAGGCGGACGTGCGGGCGGCCATCCGCGCGGCGATCCCCGACACCGAGGACACCGCGGCCAAGGTCACCGTCGTCGCACCCGACTTCAACCCGCGCGACCCGCAGACCCCCGACGAGCTGCGGGTCGTGGTGGAGACCATCCCGCGCCCGCAGGCCGGGGGGACGCTGGCCGTGCGCAGCGCCGGCTACCGCCGCGAGCTGCCGCAGATCAAGCACGTCGGCACGTTCGGCAGCTTCTACCAGCGCAGGCTGGCCAGGATGGCGGGCTTCGACGACGCGATCTTCGCCCCCGACGACGAGATCGCCGAGGGCGCGACCTGGAACGTCTGCTTCCGCGACGCCGCGGGGACCATCGTCTGGCCGAGCGCGCCCGCGCTGCCCGGGGTCTCCGCCGCGCTGATCCAGAACGGGCTGACCCGGCTCGGCCACAAGCACGAGATCCGCCCGGTCGCGCTGGAGGACCTGCCCGGCTTCACCGCCGCCTTCGCCACCAACGCCCTGGCGCCGGTGCGGCCGATCACCCGCATCGACGAGACCGAGTACGCCGTCGACGAGGACACCGCCGCCCTGCTGCGCCGCGCCCACGACCTGGTGCCCGAGGAGCGGGTGTGAGGTTCGCGGGCTTCGGCGAGTACGCGATCGACTTCTACGACGGCTTGGTGGTCGACAACTCCAAGTCCTACTGGGAGGCCAACAAGGCCACCTACGACAGCGACGTGCGCGCCCCCATGCAGGCCCTGCTGGCCGAGCTGGAGCCGGAGTTCGCCCCGGGCCTGGGCCCCGGCAAGATCTTCCGCCCCTACCGCGACGTCCGCTTCGCCAAGGACAAGTCGCCCTACAAGACCCACTGCGGTGGCGTGGTGGAGGCCGGGCGCGGCGGTGGGGCGTACTACGTCGAGGTGAGCCCGGACGGCCTGCGCGTCGGCGGCGGCTGCTTCCACCTCGCCCCCGACCAGCTCGCCCGCTACCGCCAGGCCGTCGACACCGGCGGGGCCGAGCTGGCCGCCATCCTCGACAAGCTGGTCAAGCAGGGCTTCGAGGTGCACGGCGACCGGATGCGCACCGCCCCGCGCGGCTTCCCCAAGGACCACCAGCACATCGATCTGCTGCGCCACCGGTCCATCTACGCCACGAAGGTGTGGCCGCCCGACGACGTCCTGCACGAGCGCGGCGCCCTGACCCGGGTGCGCTCGGCGTGGCGGCAGCTGCGGCCGTTCAACGACTGGGCCCGTCACCGAGTGGGAGCGCACACCGACAGCGCGTGACCGGCAGGCGAACTTTCTGAATCGAAACCGCGACTACCGGCGAGTATCTCGGGATCGTTCAAGCGCAAGGGACTAGGCTTTAGGACCGTGAGCCGACGCGCGAAGATCGTTTGTACGATGGGCCCCGCCACCGGCACCCCCGAGCGGGTGGCGGAGCTGGTCGCGGCGGGCATGGACGTGGCCAGGATGAACTTCAGCCACGGCAGCCACGGCGACCACAAGCAGATCTACGACCTGGTGCGCCGCGCGGCCGACGACGCAGGCCGCGCCGTCGGCGTGCTGGCCGACCTGCAGGGCCCCAAGATCCGCCTGGGCACCTTCGCCAACGGCCCGGTCGAGTGGCGCACCGGCGACGTCGTGCGCATCACCGTCGAGGACGTCGCGGGCACCCACGACCGGGTCTCCACCACGTACAAGGGCCTGGCGCACGACGCCAAGCCCGGCGACCGGCTGCTGGTCGACGACGGCAAGGTCGGTCTGACCGTGCTCAGCGTCGAGGGCCCGGACGTGGTCTGCGAGGTCACCGAGGGCGGCCCGGTGTCCAACAACAAGGGCCTGTCGCTGCCCGGCATGGACGTCTCGGTCCCGGCGCTGTCCGAGAAGGACATCGAGGACCTGGAGTTCGCCCTGCACCTGGGCGTCGACTTCATCGCCCTGTCCTTCGTCCGCTCGCCAGCCGACATCGACCTGGTGCACCAGGTGATGGACCGGGTCGGCCGGGGCAGGCTGCCGGTCATCGCCAAGCTGGAGAAGCCCGAGGCGGTGGCCAACCTGGAGGCCATCGTGCTGGCCTTCGACGGGGTCATGGTCGCCCGCGGCGACCTCGGCGTCGAGCTGCCGCTGGAGCAGGTGCCGCTGGTGCAGAAGCGGGCCATCCAGATCGCCAGGGAGAACGCCAAGCCGGTCATCGTGGCGACCCAGATGCTCGACTCGATGATCAGCAACTCGCGCCCGACCCGGGCCGAGGCCTCCGACGTGGCCAACGCCGTCCTCGACGGCGCCGACGCGGTGATGCTCTCCGGCGAGACCAGCGTGGGCCGCTACCCGATCGAGACCGTGCGCACGATGAGCCGCATCGTCGAGGCGGTGGAGTCCGAGACGCTGGCCGTGCCGCCGCTGAGCCACGTCCCGCGGACCAAGCGCGGCGTCATCTCCTACGCCGCCCGCGACATCGGCGAGCGGCTCAACGCCAAGGCGCTGGTCGCCTTCACCCAGTCCGGCGACACCGTGCGGCGGCTGGCCCGCCTGCACACCCACCTGCCGCTGCTGGCGTTCACCCCGGAGCCCAGCGTGCGCAGCCAGCTTGCGCTGACCTGGGGCACCGAGACCTTCCTGGTGCCCAAGGTGGACTCCACCGACGCGATGGTCCGCCAGGTCGACACGTCCATGCTGTCCATCGGCCGCTACCAGCCCGGTGACGTCGTGGTCGTGGTCGCGGGCTCGCCCCCGGGCACCGTGGGCTCCACCAACCTCATCCGCGTGCACCGCCTCGGCGAGGACGACCACGCCTGACGCCCCGGCCGGGCGCGTAGGCTAATCGCGGTTAACCTACGGCCCGGTGGAGGGGCAGATGACGGACGTCGCCGAGCCGACGGCGCTGGACCGGCTGGTCGCGCTGCTTGACCTGGAGCGCGTCGAGGAGGACATCTTCCGCGGGGTGAGCCCCGAGCACTCGCCGGTGCGGGTCTTCGGCGGGCAGGTCGCGGGCCAGGCCCTGGTGGCCGCGGGCCGGACCGTCCCCGACGACCGGCCGGTGCACTCGCTGCACGCCTACTTCATCCGCGGCGGCGACCCGTCGGTGCCGATCGTCTACCAGGTCGACCGCATCCGCGACGGGCGCTCGTTCACCACGCGCCGGGTCGTCGCGGTGCAGCGCGGCAAGCCGATCTTCGCGCTGTCGGCGTCGTTCCAGCTCGTGGAGTCCGGGGTGGAGCACGCCGAGGAGATGCCCGCCGTGCCCGACCCGGAGTCGCTGCCGACCTACCACGAGCTGATCAGCCCGCAGCTGCGCGAGAAGTTCGGCGCCTGGGCCCAGCAGCCCCGCCCGATCGACGTCCGCTACGTCTCCGAGCCCGCGTGGCGCTCGCGCGACAACGGCCCGCGGGACGCGCGCAACCAGGTGTGGATGCGCGCCGACGGCGAGCTGCCCGACGACCCGCTGACCCATGTCTGCGTGCTGGCCTACGCATCGGACATGACCCTGCTCGACGCGGTCCTCGCCCGCCACGGCGTCTACTGGGGAGTGGACAACGTCCTGGGCGCGAGCCTGGACC
Organism: Actinokineospora sp. NPDC004072; assembly: GCF_053604195.1. Lineage (NCBI taxonomy): Bacteria > Bacillati > Actinomycetota > Actinomycetes > Pseudonocardiales > Pseudonocardiaceae > Actinokineospora > Actinokineospora sp. NPDC004072. Next base: position 246,927 of record NZ_JBSGHB010000002.1, read on the forward strand.
ACGCCATGTGGTTCCACCGCCCCTTCCGCGCCGACGACTGGGTCCTCTACGACTGCGCCTCGCCGAGCGCGTCCGGCGGGCGCGGGCTGGCGACCGGGCGGTTCTTCGCCCGCGACGGCAGGCTCGTCGCCACCGTCGTGCAGGAGGGCATGCTGCGCGTCATCGGCTGAGTCCGGAGTGGACGGCAGGGCCGGAACCGTCGGGGTGGCTCCGGCCCTGCCGCCGGTGTCGGCCGCGGGCCAGGGGCGACCCGGACGTCCGACGCGGGGCGCGGGCGGGAGGGGTGGGAGAGGCCCGCGCGACCCGGGTTCTAGTGGACGGCGTCCATGCCGTCCTCGGCCTCCTCGGTGGCCAGCAGGCACAGGTGGGCGGTCAGGTAGGCCCGGCACGGGGCGGGGGACCGGCCGAGCAGCCGCGTGCGGCAGGTCGGGCAGCGCCCGGCCGCGTCGGGCTTGTGGTCGGCGAGCAGGGCGCGCAGGGCGGCGACCACCCGGGGCAGCTCGGCGGCGGCCAGGTGGGCCTCGCCGTCGGCGCAGCGGCGGTCGAGGTCGTCGAGGTAGCCGTGCAGCGACGCCTCCAGCTGTCCGAACAGCGACACGTGCGACCCCTCCTGTGCCCGGTGTGGACGGCCCGGACTCCGGTGACCCCTGGGGCTCAAGTGGACACCCCGACCTGCCGATGTACTCGGGTGATCGGGGCGTTCGGCTCCGGGGCCGGGACCGGTGGTCCGGGGAGAACATCAGCAGCCTGCGCTTTGCAGGTGTCCTTATGCAAGTTGCACCACTCGATCGGGTGACAACGGTGGCGCGGCGGTGAACGTTTCGCCGAACATGCGCAGCACCGGAACGGTGTCCCTTGTGTGCGCACGGCTCCCGGCTGACACTGGCCGCGCACCTCACGGTGCGCCTTGGTCGTTGGAGCTGGTGAGGACGGGGGAGAGACGAGGTGACGAACGTGGCGCGTGGTCACAGCCCCACCGTGCGCAGGCGCAGGCTCGCCAGCGAGCTGCGGCGGTACCGGGAGGCGGCGAACCTGACCATCGACGAGGTCGGCGAGAAGCTGGAGTGCTCGGCCTCCAAGATCAGCCGCATCGAGACCGGGCACGTGGGCGTCACCCCGCGCGACGTCCGGGACATGTCCGAGCTCTACGGCATCGACGCCGACCGGCGCGAAGCCCTGGTGCAGCTGGCCAGGGAGGCCCGCCAGAAGGGCTGGTGGCACGCCTACACCGAGGTGTTCACCGGCGCCTTCGTCGGCCTGGAGGCCGAAGCCGCGTCGCTGCGGGCCCACCAGGCCCTGCTGGTCCCCGGCCTGCTCCAGACCGAGGACTACACCCGCGCGGTGATCCGGGCCATCCGCCCGGACGCGGGCGACGCCGAGATCGACAAGCGGGTGCGCGGCAGGCTGGCCCGCCAGCGGCTGCTCACCGACCCCCACCCGCCCGAGTACTGGGCGGTCATCGACGAGGCCGTCCTGCACCGGCTGGTCGGCGGTCCCGACGTCATGCGCGCCCAGCTGCTGCGCATGGCCGAGGCCGCCGCCCTGCCGCACGTCACGCTGCAGGTGGTCCCCTTCGGCACCGGGGCGCACGCCGGGATGGAGGCCCCGTTCCTCATCCTGGGCTTCCCGGAGCCCGCCGACCCGGATGTGGTCTACGTGGAGAGCACGAGCACCGGGATCTACCTGGAGCAGCCCCACGACGTGCGCCGCTACACGCTGATGTTCGACCACCTGCGGGCGGCTGCGCTGCGACCGGAGGACACCGTCGACCTCATCCGGCGGGTCGCCGACCGGCTGGCCCACCGATCCGAAACCGAAAGGAGCGGGACGTGACCGCAGACCTGGCACGGGCCCAATGGCGCAAGAGCACCCGCAGCGGTGCAGGCAACGACTGCGTGGAGCTGGTGGTCCACACCACCGGGGCCGCGATACGCGACTCCAAGAACGCCGGGCACGGGCACCTGACCTTCGCCAGCGGCCCGTGGCGGGGCCTGCTCGGGGCGGTCAAAGCCGACCAGCTGGAGCACTGACCCGGACGACCCCTTACCCCGCGCCGGGTGCCCTCGCCGCGCCCCGGGGTAAGGGGTCGTCCGCTGTCCGCGACGCGATCGACCGATGCCCGCGGTCGCGCCTCAGCGGCAATCTCGTCCCCATCACCACAGATGAGGGAGTTGCGAGATGAACTGGACGATCGAGGGCATCAAGGCCGAGGTCGAGTACCGCCGCACGCTCACCGCGGTCGGCACGCGCCGCCCGGTGCTGCGCAGGCGCCGAACACGCACGCGGGGAGGTCGGGTCACCGGCTGACGGTGTGCGACCATGCCGCACATGCCGCGCCTCGGATCCGGAATCCCGCTGGTCGCCCGCGGGCGCGAACTGCGCGTCCTGCGGGCGGCCTACGCGGCGGCCGCCGCGGGCCAGGCCGCCGCGGTGCTGCTCTCCGGGGACGCGGGCGTCGGCAAGACCCGGATGACCGAGGAGCTGGCCGCGCACGCCCGCGAGGACGGCGCGCTGGTGCTCACCGGCCGCTGCCTCGACTCCGGCGAGACCGGCCTGCCCTACCTGCCGGTCGTCGAGGCGCTGGGCCCGGTGCGCGAGCGCGCTGGCGCGCGGGCGGCGCTGGCCCGGCTCTTCGGCGACTGGGTGGAGCTGGGCCTGCCCGACGCGGGCCTGGTCACCGCGGCCACCGGCGGCCCGCGCGCCGAGCAGGACCTCAACCAGCTGCAGCTGTTCGACGCCGTGCACGCGCTGCTGGCCGAGCTGGCCGCCGAGCGCCCGGTCGTGCTGGTGCTGGAGGACCTGCACTGGGCCGATGCGTCGACCCGGCGCCTGGTGTCGTTCCTGCTGAGCAGGCTGCGCACCCAGGCCCTGCTGGTCGTGGCCACCTACCGGGCCGAGGACCTGCACCGCCGCCACCCGCTGCGGCCGCTGCTGGCCGAGCTGCTGCGCCTGCCCGCCGTCGAGCGGCTGGACATGGCGCCGTTCACCCGCGCCGACGCCCGCGCGTTCGTCAGCGCGCTGGCCGAGGGCGGCCTCGGCGAGGCGGCCGTGCGCGAGCTGGCCGAGCGCTCCGACGGCAACGCCTTCTTCGCCGAGGAGCTGCTGGCCGCCTACTCCGACTGCGCCGAGCAGCCCGACGCGCTGCCCGCGACCCTGGTCGACGTCCTGCTGGCCCGCATCGAGCGCTTGGGGCCGCAGGCGCAGAACGTCGTGCGGATGGCCGCGGTCGGCGGCAGGCGGGTGCCGGACGCGCGGCTGCGGGCGGTCGCGGAGATGGACGCCGGGCTGGACGCGGGGCTGCGCGAAGCCGTGCAGCACAACGTGCTCGTGCCCGAGGAGGGCGACGCCTACACCTTCCGGCACGCCCTGCTGCGCGAGGCGGTGTACCACGACCTGCTGCCGGGGGAACGGGTCCGGCTGCACGCTGCGTACGCCCGGGAGCTCTCGGCGCGCATGGGGGAGCCGGGCGTCGCCGCGGCGCTGGCCCACCACAGCATGGAGAGCCACGCGCTGACCGTGGCGCTGCGGGCGTCGCTGGAGGCGGCGACGGAGGCCGAGCGGCTGGGCGCGCCCGCCGAGGCGCTGGAGCACCTGGAGCGGGCGCTGAAGATCTGGTCGGCGGTGCCCGCCGACGAGCGGCCAGCCGAGTCCGACGCCCGGCTGCTGGAGCGGGCCTCGTTCGTCGCGGGCACCTCGGGGGAGCCGGAGCGGGCCATCGCCTACGCCAAGGCGGCGGTGGCGGCCGTCGACCCGGTGGCCGAGCCGGAGCAGGCCGCGCACGTGCGGCGGCGGCTGGCCCAGGCGCTCTACGCCACCGACGGGCGCGAGCAGGAGGCCAGGGCCGTCATCGAGGAGGCGCTGGAGCTGGTGCGGGACCGGCCGGACGCGCCGGTCACCGCCTGGGTGCACGCGGCCTACGCGACGATCCTGCGCGGCCTCGGGCAGCCCGACGAGGCCGCCGCGCACGCCCGCGAGGCCGTCGTGCTGGCCAGGGCGGCCTCGGTGGGCGGGGCCGAGGCCGACGCGCTGATCACCCTGGCCATGCTGGACGAGAGCCGCGGGGAGACCGCCGCCTCCCGCGACGGCCTGCGCACGGCGATGGACCTGGCGATCGCCGTCGGCGCGCCGACGGTGGAGATCCGGGCGCGGTTCACCCTGGCGCTCAACCAGTACGAGCACGGCGACCTGCCCGACGCCCTGCGCACGCTGGAGGAGGGCGTGACCAGAGCGACCGAGATCGGCCTGACGTGGAGCACCTACGGCCTGGAGCTGCGCGCCCTGCAGATGACCACCCGCTACACCAACGGCGACTGGGACGCCGCCGAGGCCGCGGCCGAGCCCAGCCACCGCGTCTCGCACGTCGTCTGGGGCCGTCTGGCGATGCTGGGCGCGCTGGTCAGCGTCGGCCGGGGCCGCTTCGCCGAGGTCGACCGCGTGCTGGCCGACTACCGCGACGAGGACCACCGCGCGACCCCGACGCCGATCGTGGCCGGGATCGTGGCCGCCGAGCTGGCGCAGTGGCGCGGCAAGCCCGAGCGCGCCCTCGACCACCTGCGCTCGACCCTCGCGTGGGCGGGCGTGAGCTGGGAGATGGTGTCGATCCGCCTGTCCGCCCTGGGCCTGTCCTGCGCCGCCGACCTCGCCCACGCCGCCGCCACCCGCCGCGACGAGGACGCCGCCCGCGCCATCACCGCGGAGGCGGCGGACCTGCTGGAGCTGGCCCGCAAGACCGCGGCGTCCGCGGTGCCCCGCACCGGGCAGATGGGTCCGGAAGGCCGCGCGTGGCTGGCCAGGGCCGAGGCCGAGCACTCCCGCCTGACCGCCTCCGACCCGCACCTGTGGCAGCGCGCGGTCGAGGCGTTCGACTACGGCGCGGTCTACGAGCAGGCCATCTGCCGCTGGCGCCTGGCCGAGGCCCACCTCCTCACCGACGACCGCGCCGCCGCCGCGGACGCCCTCCGCCAGGCCGACGCCGTGGCCACCGCCCTGTCCGCCAAGCCCCTGCGCGAAGCCCTGCGCCGGATGGCCCGCCGAGCCCGGATCACCCTCGACCCCGACGCCACCCCCCGCGAGCGCATCGACCTGTTCACCCCCCGCGAGCGCGCCGTCCTGGCCCTGGTCGCCCAGGGCCGCACCAACCGCCAGGTGGGCGAGGAGCTGTTCATCTCGGAGAAGACGGTGAGCGTCCACTTGAGCCGGATCATGGCCAAGCTGGGCGCCACCCGCCGCGCCGAAGCCGTCGCCGTCGCCTACGACCGCGGCCTCCTGGAGCGAACCGACTAGCGGGTCCTCACCGCGGGATGCGCTTGAGGGCCTTCAGCCCCAGCGTGAGGCCCTTGGTCCACAGCGCCGCCGGGACGGCGCGGGTGGGGCGCAGGGGGACGATGCGCTGGGCGGCGATCGTCTGGACCTCGGTGTACTTCAGCAGGCCCTCGACGCCGTTGCGCCTGCCGACGCCGGAGTCGCCCATGCCGCCCATCGGGGCGTCGAGGCTGCCGAAGGCCGCGCCGAAGCCGTCGTTGACGTTGACCGTCCCCGCGTGGATGCGGGCGGCCACGCGCTCGCCCACCTTGCGGTCCCGCGTCCACACGCTGGCGTTGAGCCCGTACCGGGTGTCGTTGGCCCGCTCGATCGCCTCGTCCACGTCCGTGTAGCCGTACACGGCCACGACCGGCCCGAAGGTCTCCTCCTTGTGCAGGGTCATGCCCTCGCGCACGCCGGTGAGGATCGTCGGCTCGTAGAACAGCGGGCCGATGTCCGGCCGCGCCTTGCCGCCCGCCAGGACCGTGGCCCCCTTGGCGCGGGCGTCCTCGACGTGGGCGGTGATCGTCGCCAGCTGGTCGGTGGAGGTCAGCGAGCCCATGTCCGCGCTGTAGTCCAGGCCCGCGCCCAGCTTGAGCGCCTTGGTGCGGTCGACGAACGCCTGCACGAACGACGCCCGGATGCTCTCGTGCACGTAGATCCGCTCCACCGACACGCACAGCTGCCCCGCCGAGGAGAAGCACGCGGTGACCGCGCCGGTGGCCGTGCGGTCGACGTCGGCGTCGGGCAGCACGATCATCGGGTTCTTGCCGCCCAGCTCCATCGAGTAGCTGGTCAGCAGCGCCGCGGCCTGGGCGGCCAGCCCCCGGCCGGTCTCGGTCGACCCGGTGAAGCCCAGGTAGTCCGCCTCCTCGATCAGCGCCGTGCCGATCTTGGACCCGCGGCCGAGCACGATCTGCCACACCCCGTCGGGCAGCCCGGCCGCGCAGGCCAGCTCCTGCAACCACAGCGCCGACAGCGCGGTCTGGTTGTCCGGCTTCTGCACCAGCGCGTTGCCCGCGACCAGCGCCGGGATCGCGTCCATGCCGGTCAGCGCCAGCGGGTAGTTCCACGGCGAGATCATCGCCACGACGCCCTTGGGGTGGCGGACCTCGGTGGTGCGGGTGAACACCGGCAGCGCGCCCGCCGCGCGCCGCGGGGCCAGCAGCCGCGGGGCCTTGCGCCCGTAGTACGCCGCCGTCATCGCCGTCACGGCGACCTCGTCGTAGGCGTCCAGGCGCGACTTGCCCGTCTCCACCTGCATGATGTCCAGCGCCTCGTCCTGGCGGGCCAGCACGAGGTCGTGCAGCCGCAGCATCACGGCGGCCCGCTCGGCCACCGGCCGCGCCGCCCAGTCCCGCTGCGCCGCCCGCGCCCTGGCGAACGCCGCGCGCACGTCCGGGTCGTCGATCTGCGGCAGCTCGACCAGCGGCTCCCCGGTGAACGGCGCCGTCATGACCACCGAGGTCGGCTCCTGCCCGGCGACCGCCCGCCGGACCAGCTCGGCGGCCCGCTCGACGGATGGCGCGCCTGCGACGGCGCCGACGGGGGTGGCGGTCATGGTGGCTGCTCCTTCACCTCGGGGAACCTCATGTTACTTCCGGGTAATAGGTGACCGGTAGTGGCCCAGGTCACCCGCGGTGGCCGCGCTCGGCCCCTAGGGCTGCCCGAACGGACGTCGCCGCCGGTCGGCCCGGTTTCCTACCGTCGGGGGCATGGTGGGATTCCGCTACCGGCTGCCGCGCGCCCCCGTGGCCAGCACGTCCGTCGACATCGGACAGGTCGAGATCCGGGTCGTGCTGAGCCTCGACGGCGAGGTGGCCGTGTCCGGCGGCGAGCGCGCGCCCTGCCTGGCCGCGGTCCGCGAGCTGGGGCGGGGGGTGCGCGTGGGCGGGGTCGCCGGGCCGCGGCCGCGGATCACCGCGGGGGCCGGGCACCGCTTCACCCAGACCGGGCGGTCCTTCCGCGTGCCCGACCTGACCGTCTCGGCGGGGGTGTGCGAGGTCGACTTCGCCCGCGACGACGTGACCGTGACCGGGACGCTGAACTACCGCCTCGCCGTCTCCGCCCGGCCCCGCGTCGACACCTGGGACGGCGGGTGGCGCCGCGACCAGGAGCTCTCGGCGATCGGCATGCTCGTGCTGGCCGCCGTCCCGGTCGCCCCGGACCGGCTGGTGGCCTCCTAGCTCACCCGCCGATCATCACCGTGCCCACGGCGATGATCGTGCCCATCGGCGCGGGCGCGGGGTCGTTGCAGGTGTTGACCTTGTCGCCGTTGCGGGCGGCGGGCTTGCCGTTGATCAGCACCGTCGCGCTGCCCTTGATGACCGTGCCCTGGTTGGTCGGCGGCACCTGGAACGTCGACGGCGGCGGCACGAGGTGCGGCGGCGCGTTGGTCGCGGTGCTGCCGACCACCGCGGCGGGCTGGCCGCCGATCAGCACGTCCGTGCTGCACCCGCCGGTGATCGTGCCGGTGAACGGCAGCGGCGTCGGGGTGGGGACCGGGCCGCCGGGGGAGGGGACCAGGACGATGTGGGTGTCGGTGCCGACCACCTTGTCGCCCATCTTCGCCGCGAAGGTCACGTCCGCACCCACCGCTTCGGTGCGGCGGGCGCCAGCGCGCCGGGGACCTCCCGGCCCGTGCGCAGCGCCATCTTCTCCGCGGGCGGGGCGACGCCGTCCTCGGCCGGGGGCTGGTAGGCCGCCGACGCGGTGAACACGAACGCCGCCCGGGCGGGCATCCCGAGGCTGCTCCACAGGTCGCCCGGCCCCTCGCCGGACAGCGCCAGGGTGACCGGCTCGCCGGTGGCGGACTCGAAGCAGTCGGCCGGGATGGCGTCGGCGAACAGGATCGCGCGCAGCGCCAGGTCCAGCAGCGTGTGCTCGTCGCCCACCTTCGCGGCGCGGGCGGTGACCAGGTAGGACAGCACGCACCGGCGGGCGGGGGCGCGGCGGGAGCGCACGGCCCCGCGCTCGTCGCGGATGTCGTCCCAGCCGGACTCGCGCCCGCGCGGGTCGTTGTGCAGGCCGAAGAGGAACAGATCGATCGCCGCGCTCGGCCGCTCGGTCTGCCAGGTGGGCTTGGGCGGGTCCAGCCGCACGGCCGTGCCCTCGGGCAGGGATCGGCCGATCAGCACGCACAGCGCGTCGTCCACCTCGGAGATCACAGGCGCCAGTCTCGCGGCCCGCCCGCGGCCGCGACCACGGTCCGCCGCCCGTCCTTCCGGTGCGGACCGGCCGCCCGAAGGTGCAGCCGGGGGTGCCCCGGCCCCCGCCCCGCGGCGACTGCGCCCGCCCCGCCCGGCCGCGCAAGCTGTGGAACCGGCGGTTCCGCTCGCATGTGAGGGAGAAGAAGTCGACATGGCCAGCAGCTACCTCGCGCCCGGCGTGTACATGGAGGAGGTGTCCTCCGGGTCCAGGCCCATCGAGGCCGTGGGCACCGCGGTCGCGGCGTTCGTCGGGTTCGCCGAGCGCGGCCCGCTGCACGAGCCGGTCCTCGTGACCAACTGGACCCAGTTCAAGACCACCTTCGGCGACTTCGTGCCCGGCTGCTACCTGGCCCACGCGGTCTACGGCTACTTCCAGAACGGCGGCGGCGTCGCCTACGTCGTGCGCGTCGGCGCGGCGGCGGGCGGGGCCCAGGGCGACGGGCAGGCGCAGCCCGCCCGGGCCGAGCTGCCCGGGGCCGAGGGGCGCCCCGGGCTGACCGTGGCCGCCCGCTCCCCGCAGGACGCCGACCTGGCCGTCGAGGTCGCCCCCGACGGCGACGACACCTTCCGCCTGGTGGTCAAGAAGGCGGGCCAGCCGGTGGAGACCTTCGACGGGCTCAGCGCCAAGCGCGGGCCGAACAACGTGGCCACCGTCGTGCAGCAGCAGTCCAAGCTGATCACCGTCGAGGACGCCAAGGGCAAGGCGCTGGCCGTGCCGGACGCGGGCGAGACCGCGCTGACCCCGCCGGACGGGGCCAACCTGCCCGCCAAGATCGACTCGACCGAGTACGTCGGCAACGCCGCCGACCGCACCGGCTTCGCCGGGCTGGAGGCCGTCGACGAGATCACCATGCTGTGCGTGCCGGACCTGATGGCCGCCCACCAGGCGGGCGCGGTCAGCGCCGAGGACGTCAAGGCCGTGCAACTGGCCATGATCGCCCACTGCGAGCTGATGGCCGACCGGGTGGCCATCCTGGACACCCCGCCCGGCCTCAAGGCCCAGCAGGTCAAGGAGTGGCGGCAGGACTTCGCGGGCTACGACTCCAAGTACGCCGCGCTGTACTGGCCGTGGATCAAGGTCGCCGACCCGGTCGCGGGCAAGCAGGTGTTCGTGCCGCCCTCGGGCCACATGGCGGGCATCTGGGCGCGCAACGACTCCCAGCGCGGCGTGCACAAGGCCCCCGCCAACGAGGTCGTGCGCGGCGCGGTGACGCTGGAGCTGAACATCACCAAGGGCGAGCACGACCAGCTCAACCCGGTCGGGGTCAACTGCATCCGCTCCTTCCGCGGCCAGGGCATCCGGGTCTGGGGCGCGCGCACGCTCTCCAGCGACCCCGAGTGGCGCTACCTCAACGTGCGCAGGCTGTTCAACTACGTGGAGAAGTCCATCCTGCAGGGCACGAACTGGGTGGTGTTCGAGCCCAACGACCCCAAGCTGTGGGACTCGGTCAAGCGCACCGTGACGATGTTCCTGCGCCGGGTCTGGCGCGACGGCGCCCTGTTCGGCAAGTCGCCAGCGGAGGCGTTCTTCGTCAAGTGCGACGAGGAGAACAACCCGCCGGAGAACCGCGACGTCGGCATCCTGACGGTCGAGATCGGCATCGCGCCGGTCAAGCCCGCGGAGTTCGTGGTGTTCCGCATCTCGCAGTTCGCCGAAGGCGCCGGTCTCGAGGAATAGGAGTTTGAGCAATGGCGGGTGGACTCGGATCCAACCAACCGAACGACGCGCTCACCGCGGCCCGGTTCTCCATCACCATCGACGGCTACGAGATCGCCTCGTTCTCCGAGCTGCAGGGCATCACCACCGAGGTGGAGCCGGTCGAGCTGATGGAGAGCACGGACAAGGAGGTCGTGCTCAAGAAGCTGCCCGGCAAGACCAAGCCCGCGACGCTGGTGCTCAAGCGCGGCAAGAACTCCAGCATGGAGCTGTGGGCCTGGCACGAGGCCGTGCTCGCCGGTGACATCGTGGCCGCGCGCAAGTCGTGCTCGCTGGTGATGTACGGCACCGACGGCAAGCCCGTCGCGCGCTACCACCTGGAGCACGCCTGGCCGTCCAAGCTGGAGATCGGCGCGCTGAAGGCCGGGTCCAGCGAGGTGCTGATGGAGACGGTCACGATCGTGTCCGAGCGCATCCAGCGCGTGTCGGTGTGACCGCGGCGGTCACCTCGACCGGCCTGCGCACCGAGTACCCGTTCACGCTGCCCCGCGGGTACGTCGACGAGCACGGCCAGGTGCACCGCTCGGGCGTCATGCGCCTGGCGACGGCCCGCGACGAGATCACGACGCAGTCCGACCAGCGGGCCAGGGCCAACCCGGCCTACCTGACGGTCCTGCTGCTGGAGCGCACGGTCACCTCCCTCGGCGACCTCCCCGCGGTGGACACCTTCGTGGTGGAGAACCTCTTCGCCTCGGACATGGCCTTCCTGCAAGACCTGTACCGGCGCATCAACGCCGACGGGCACACCGAGGTCGCGGTGGACTGCCCGCACTGCGGCAAGGGCTTCGCGGTGGACCTCGCCGGTGATGCGCCGGGGGGATCGTGACGTACGCGGCCGACCGCCTCTGGGAGGAGGTCGCGTACGTCGCCTACTACCTGCACTGGCCGTTCGACTCGATCCTCGACCTCGAACACCCGGTGCGCACCCGGCTGATCACCGAGATCGGCCGCATCCACACCCGCGGCGAGCAGTAGGGAGGAGGGACCATGCGGTGGAACCCCTGGGGCAGGCGCAAGCGGTCCCTCACCCCACCCACGACCAACCACTCAGGACACCCCACCGACACCCCGCCTGCGGACCACGGGTCCAGCTCGGTCGGGCACGCCCCCGACAACGGGGCCGCCGCATCCGGTGATCCGGCGGGGCAGGGGTCGCCGTCCAGTGGCGGCGTGCGCGCCTGGGTGCTGTTGCCGCCGTTGGGGACTGTGGTGCCCGCCGCTGCGCCGTTGGTGGTGGGGGAGGCTCCGGTTCGGCCGCCGTTGGTCGAGGCGGGGGCCGGGGTCGTGGGGCAGCGGGAGGCCATCGGGCGGGTGGAGGGGCTGGCGAGGGTGCTGCCCCTCCCCGAGGTGGGCGCCCGGCCCGACGTCCCGCTGCCGCCGCGGCCCGCGCCCAGGCGGGTGCCGGTGGCCCGGACAACAGCCCCCCAATCCGACCGCGGAACCCCGCCCACCCCAATCCACGCCCCCGACCAGAGCCCCGCCTCCGACCCGCAGCCCGACCACGAGCCCGAACCCGCCCCCCAGGCCGACTACGAGCCCGGCCCCGCCCCGCAGGCCGACCACGAACGACCCCCCGTCGTCCACGCCCGACCGGTCGCCCCGCTGCCGCTGACCGCGGCCACCGGCGAGTACGTCGGCGAGCCGCAGGTCCCCGCCGAGCCCTACCGCGCCCCCGGCTGGCTGCGCCACATCCCGGAGTGGATGAAGCCCGAAGCCGCCCCCACCGCCATCCCCACCAACATCCCCGCGGTCCTGCCCCCGCTGACCCCGCCCCCCGCCGAGCCCGTCGAACCGCCCGCGCGCGTCGCCGAGCAGGGCCTGGTGCCCGCGCCCAAGGCCGAGGCGCGCAGGCGGCGGTCGCTGGGCCAGACGCGCAGGCTCGGCCTCGGCGCGCCGCTGCCGCAGCCCGAGGAGCCCCAGCAGCAGGCCCCCGCCCGCACCGGCTTCCCGTACACATTGGACGGCCTGCGCCGGGTCGACCAGCCCCCCTCCCTCGCCGACGCCCTCACCGCCACCCAGCTCACCCACCCCGAGCCCCCGCCCGGCGGGCCACCGCGGTCGGCGGGCCCACCGGCCCAGCCCCCGGCGTCCGAGCCGCCGCCTGCGCCACCGCAGGCGGCGGACGTCGTGCAGGTGCCGGTGCCCCAGGACATCGCCCAGGACGTCAGCCAGACCACCGGCATGGACGTGACCGGCGTGCCCGTCGTCCGCGGCCCGGCCGTCGACGCCGCCGCCCGCGACCGCGGGGCGCGGGCGTTCGCCAGGGCGGGCGCGGTCTTCCTCCCCGACGCCGCGGGGCCCATCACCGCCCCCAAAGCCCGCGCCCTCGTCGCCCATGAGCTGGTCCACGTGGCCCAGCAGCGCGCCACCGGCCGGGTCCCGGAGCGCGACCGCGCGCTGGAGGCCGAGGCCGTCGCCGTCGAGCGCCGCTACGAGACCACCACCGCCCCCGCCCCCCAGCTCCACCACCCGCCGCCCCCCGGTCCCGCCCCCGCGCTCACCGGCCCGGCCCAGCTCGCCCCGGAGCCCGCCCACTCGCACTTCCCGGAGCCCGAGCGCGCCGAGATCGAGCACATCGCCGAGACCTCCGCGCACCGCGTGGTCGAGCAGTGGAGCCACCCCCGCCTGGGCGGCGGCGCCCGGCCGAGCGCGCCGCCGAGCCAGCCGGAGTTCGACCGCGAGGCCCGCCGCCAGGAGCTGGCCGCGGAGATGCTCGACATGATCAACGCCGACCGCGTGCAGCAGAACCTCGCCCCCGTCGGACACCTCGACCAGGCCGACCTCGACCGCCTGGAGCAGCGGCTCGACCGCGAGGAGTTCACCGGCTTCCGCCCGCCCCTCGGCAGGCGCGGCTGGTCGGCGCGGCTGCCGGACGGCGTCAGCGGCGACACCGTCCAGTTCAGCGAGGTCGTGGGCGTCGGCTCGAGTCGCGCCGGACCTGGGGGGATGCCTCAGGGCGTCGTGGGCGACACGGTGCAGTTCAGCGAGGTCGCAGGCGTCGGCTCGGGCCGCGCCGGTCCCGGGGGGATGCCGCAGGGCGTGGTGGGCGACACGGTCCAGTTCAGCGAGGTCGTCGACGTCGGCTCGGCGCCCGGCGGATCCCCCGGGTCGGACCCGTCGGCCGACGGCAGGCGCCCCCGCGGCCCCATCGACGGCGTGCTCGGGGACACCGTGCAGTTCAGCGAGACCGTCCCCGTCCGCCGCCCGGATGACCACGGCGACCGCGACGGCGGCGATCACGGCAGCGAGCAGGCGGCGATCGACATCGACCGGATCGACCTGGAGGAGCTGACCGCCCGGCTGTACGAGCGGCTGCGCGGGCGCCTGCGCCTGGAGCTGCTCGTCGACCGCGAGCGCGCCGGGCTCCTCACCGACTTCCGCTAGCAGAAAGGGGGCCAGCACGTGGCGCTCAGCGACAGCAGCAAGATCGGCATGGCGAACCGGTTCGTCGTGCGCATGTCCGGCATGAAGACCTACGACCTGGGCAGCTGGACCAAGGCCGACGGGCTGGACGTGGCCTTCGACGTGGCCGAGTACCGGGCGGGCGACCAGGGCAACAACCGCTTCTACTTCCCGGGCAACACCAAGTACACCAACGTCAAGCTCTCCCGCGCGGTCTCCGACGAGACCAAGCAGGTCCGCGAGTGGCTGGACAAGAACCAGTTCAAGTGCGAGGTGTTCGACGGGGTGATCGAGCTCTACACGGCCATGCACGCCGATCCGGTCACCACATGGGACCTGCGCGAGGTCATGCCCGCCCGCTGGGCGATCAGCACCTTCGACGCGGGCGCGAGCCAGATCTCGGTGGAGACCCTCGAACTGGTCCACAGCGGATTCCTGCCCGACGAGCGGATGCTGTTCTAGCAGCCAAGGAGGTGCGCCGTGGCCATGTCCATGAAGACCATGCTGGCCCTCACCACGCGGTTCCACGTCTCGGTCGACGGCGTCGACCTCGGCGGCTGGGCCCGGTGCAAGGGGCTGGCGGTCAAGTTCAACCCGCACAAGGTGAAGGAGGGCGGCAACTACCTCTACCAGCCCGTCCTCCCCGGCAACATCGACTACCCCGAGGTCACCCTCGAACGCGCGATGGACAAGGCCAGCGCCGCCAAGGTGCAGGCGTGGCTGCGCAACCGCGCCCAGGCGTGGGTGCAGTCGATGCTGGGCGCCCCGGGCGGGACCGCCCGCATCACCCTGTTCGACTCCCACGCCCAGGAGGTCACCTCCTGGCACCTGCGCAACGTCTACCCGAGCAGCTGGAAGGGCCCGGACCTGGACTCGACCTCCCTCGGCGTGGCGATGGAGTCGCTGACCCTGGTGCACGAGGGGTTCCTGTGACCGGCTTCAGCGTGGCGATGTCCGGTGGCGCGGCCGACCAGGCGGCCGGGGCGGTGGGCAAGCCCGCGGACATGGCGCAGAGCGCGGCGTCGGCGGTGGTGGGCGCGGGCATCGGCGCGGCGGTCGTCGCGGGCGCCCGGGTGCCCGCGCTGCTGTACTCCGTCGACGCCAGGTCCCCGGGCGTGGTGAACTTCGACTTCAATCCGGAGAAGATCTCCATCCGGCGCAGCACCAGCTACCTGACCCGCGCGGTCATGGTCGCCGTGCACGACCCGGTCGGCGCGAGCGCGTCCATCCCCCGCAAGTCGGAGGCCCCGGAGATCACCCTGAGCAAGATCACCTTCGAGGGGCTGACCGCCAAGCTGCGCTGCGACCAGCTGCTGCGCTGGATGAACCCGTTCCCCGGCTTCGACGCGCCCGGCATCGGTGGGGCGACGCTGGAGACGGCGCTGCCGCTGCTGACCTTCCAGTGGGGCCCGCCGATGGTGGCCTTCATGTACGACGTGCGGCTGCTCAACCTGACGATCAACTACGTGCGCTTCGACGTCACCGGCATCCCGCTGCGCGCCGAGGTCGACATGAAGCTGCGCCAGCAGCCCAGCGCATTGGCCAGCCTGCCGACCAACCCGACCTCCGGCGGCCTGCCCGGTCGCGCCAGCCACACCGTCGCCGAGGGCGAGACGCTGATCTCCATCGCCACCACCCGCTATGGCAGGCCGGGCCTGTGGCGGCGCATCGCCGAGGTCAACGGGATCACCGACCCCAGCAGGGTGCGTCCGGGCCGCACGCTGTACCTGCCCAACCCCGGCGAGCTGATCGGGGGTACCGCGTGACCGGCCTGCTCGGCGGCGGCTCCGCCGCGGTGGTGATGCCCGCGGTGAGCATCGGGCACCCCATCGGCATCCCGATGATGCCCAACCACTCCCAGCACCTCATCCGCGCTGTTGTGGACACCCACCTGCACCTGCCCGACATGTTCGAGCTGACCTTCAGCGACGAGGCGGGCAGCCTGGTCGAGGACAGCGGGCTGGCCATCGGCGCGGTCGTGACCATCAAGGGGCGCAGCCCGGGCGGCTCGGACACCGAGATGATCACTGGCGAGGTCACCGCAATCGAGGCCGTCTGCCAGGACGCGATGATCCTCACCGTCGTGCGCGGCTACGAGAAGGCCCACCGGCTGCAACGGGCGCGGCGCACGCGCACGTTCGTCAACATGACCGACTCCGACATCGCCCGCAAGGTCGCCAAGGAGGCGGGCCTGACCATCGGCCAGATCGAGTCCTCGTCCGGCACCCACGAGCACATCGCCCAGATCGCCCAGACCGACTGGGACTTCCTGACCGAGCGCGCCCGCGAGATCGGTTACGAGACCGGCGTGGTGGGCGGGGAGTTCTTCTTCCGCCCGGCATCGGGCTCCGGCGGCGGGGGCGGCGGCCTGGTCGACAAGCTCGCCTCGATGGTCGGGCTGGGCTCGACCCTGACCTTCAAGCAGAACCTGCACTCGTTCCTGGCCCGCACGAGCGCGGCCAACCTGACCCCGGACGTCGAGGTGCGGGTGTGGGATCCGCGCACGGCCGAGGTGGTGGTGGGCCGCGCCGACGCCAAGACCGGGTCGGCCGATGTGGACGATGACCCGAAAGCGCTTGCGCAGTCGTTCGGCAGCGGCTTCTCCCTGCCGATCCCCGTGCCCGCGCCGCCGCCGCTGCCGGGGATGCCGTCGCTGAACATGGGACCGTCGCCCAGCCCCACCGCCTTCCTCGTGGTCGACCGCCCGGTCGGCAGCGGCCCCAGCGCGCAGAGCGCCGCCGAGCGGGTGGCGCGCAGCGTGGCCGACCACGTGGCCAGCACGTTCGCCGAGGCCGACGGCGACGCCGACGGCGACCCGGCCATCCAGGCCGGGGCCAGCGTCACCATCGCGGGCGTGCCCAAGCAGTTCGAGGGCAGCTGGGTGGTGACCAACGCCCGGCACGTCTTCGACCCCGCCGAAGGCGGCTACCACACCCGCTTCGTCGTCAGCGGCCGCCAGGACCGCTCGCTGCTGCGCCTGACCGCGGCCGGGGCGAGCAGGCCGTCGCCCACCGACGGGCTGGTGTGCGCGGTCGTCACCAACGCCAAGGACCCCCAGCGGCTGGGCCGGGTGAAGGTGGCCATGCCGTGGCTGTCGCCGGACTACGAGTCCGACTGGGCCAGGGTCGCCCAGGTCGGCGCGGGCAGGCGCAGCGGCATGGTGTTCCTGCCCGAGGTCGGCGACGAGGTGATGGTGGGCTTCGAGTTCGGCGACCCGCGCCGCCCGTTCGTCCTGGGCGGGCTGATCAACAAGAACTCCGCCTACGGCGCGCTGGAGACCTCGGTCAGCGGCAGCGGCGCGGTGGTCGAGCGCGGGATCGCCTCCCCCGCGGGCAACCGGCTGCTCTTCGGCGACGAGGTCATCCCGCCAGCGCCGCGCCCGCGCCGCTCGGACATCACCCTGGGCACCAAGGACGACAAGCTCGCGCTGCGCATCGACCAGGTGGCCGGGACGGTCTCGCTGACCTGCAACCCCGCGCCGCCCGCCAGCACCGTCCCCGGCGCGCTGACCATCGAGTGCGGCGGCGCCGGGTCGATCACGATCAAGGCGGGCCTGGCCGGGCTCAAGGTGGAGTCCGACGGACCGGTGTCGATCAAGGGCAAGACGGTCCAGATCGAGGGGCAGGTCGCCACCGAGATCAAGGGCCAGGTCATCAAGCTCAACTGAGGAGGATGGGTTGTCAACGGACTTCGTGGGCGCCGGGTGGGCGTTCCCGCTCGGGGTCGGCGCCCAGGGCGGAATCGCGCTGGTGCGCCGCGAGGTGGAGCTGGAGCAGGCGATGCGGCTCATCCTGGCGACCTACCCGGGGGAGCGGCCGATGCGGCCGGAGTTCGGCAGCCGCATCCGCGACTTCGTCTTCCGCTCCATCGACCCGGCCACCATCGCCGAGCTGGCGCACGAGGTGCGGCGGGCGCTGCTGCGCTGGGAGCCGCGGGTGGAGATCGAGGTGGTCGACGTGCGCCCGGACCCCGATGGCGACGGCGCGCTGTTCATCGACATCCGCTACCGGATCAAGGAGACCAACGACCGCCGGAACCTGGTCTTCCCCTTCTACACCATCCCCGAGGACGGGAGTGACTACTGATGGCGCTGCCGACCCCCAACCTCGACGACCGCCGCTTCCAGGACCTGGTGGACGACGCCAAGCGGATGGTGATGCGCCGGTGCCCGGAGTGGACCGACCACAACGTCTCCGACCCCGGCGTCACGCTGATCGAGACCTTCGCGTTCATGACCGACCAGCTGCTGTTCCGGCTCAACCAGGTGCCCGACCGGCTCTACGTGAAGTTCCTGGAGATGATCGGGCTGCGGCTCATCCCGCCCGCCACCGCCCGGGTGCCGGTGACGTTCTGGCTCTCCGCCCCGGCCATCGCGCCGGTCGGCATCCCCGCAGGCACCGAGGTGGCGACCGTGCGCACCGACATGGAGGAGTCGGTGGTCTTCTCCACCGCCCACCCGCTGTCGGTCATCCCCTGCGCCCTGCACGCCGTGGCGACGGTGGTCGACGGCGAGCCCGCCTTCCACACCGACGCGCTGCGGATGGGGGAGTCCTTCCCCGCGTTCTCGCCGGTTCCCGCGCCCGGTGACGTGCTGCTGGTCGGGCTGACCTCGGCCGTGCCGCACTGCGTCGTGCGGCTGGACGTCGCCGCGCGGGTCGAGGGCGTCGGCGTGCACCCGGACCACCCGCCGCTGGTGTGGGAGGCGTGGAACGGCTCGGAGTGGGTGCGGTGCCCGGTCAGCCGCGACACCACCGGCGCGCTGAACACCGTCGGCGAGGTGCTGGTGCACGTGCCGGGCACGCACGAGGTGAGCGTCATCGCCGGGGAGCGGGCCGGGTGGCTGCGGGCCCGGGTGGTCGAGGTCGACGCGGAGTTCCCGACCTACCACGAGTCGCCGATCATCGAGGCGGTGGCCGCGGGCACCGTCGGCGGCACGGTCGAGGCCGCCCACTGCGAGCTGATCACCGACGAGCTGCTGGGCGCCTCCGAGGGCGTGCCCGGCCAGTCCTTCGCCGTCGAGCGCGGCCCGGTGGTGGCCGACGCGGCGGTGCTGGAGGTGTCGTCGGAGGCCGGGTGGCAGGAGTGGACCCGGGTCGAGCACTTCGTCGGCAGCGGGCCGACCGACCGGCACTACGTGGTTGACGCCGCCGCTGGCAACGTCCACTTCGGTCCGTCGATCCGCGAGCCCGACGGCGGCTTCCGGGTGCACGGCGCGGTGCCCGAGGCGGGCGCGGCGATCCGCCTGCGGTACGCGGTGGGCGGCGGCAGGCTGGGCAACGTGGGCCGCGGGACGATCCGCACGCTCAAGTCGTCCATCCCGTTCGTGGCCTCCGTGGAGAACCTGCACGCCGCGTCCGGCGGGGTGGACGGGGAGACCGTCGAGCAGGCCAAGGCGCGCGGGCCGATCCTGTTGCGCACCCGCAGCCGGGCGGTCACCGCCGAGGACTACGAGGCGATCACCCGCGAGGCCGCCCCCGACGTGGCCCGCGTCCGGTGCGTGACCGCGGGCGACGACGAGGCCGACGCCGGGTCGCTGCGCGTGCTCGTCGTGCCCGCCGCCGCCCAGCGCGACGGGCGCGTCGACTTCGCCGACCTGGTGCCCGGCGAGGACATGCTGGCCCGCATCACCGAGCGGCTGGACTCGGTGCGGCTGATCGGCACGCGCGTGCTGGTCTCGCCGCCGCGCTACCGCGGGGTGACGGTCGTCGCCCGCCTGATCGCGCGGCCGCGGGTCGACCAGGCCCGGGTGCGCACCGACGCGCTGGCGGCCCTGTACGGCTTCCTCAACCCGATCAGCGGCGGGCCGGACGGGACGGGCTGGCCGTTCGGGCGGCCGGTGCAGGCCGGTGACGTGTACGCGCTGCTCCAGCGCGTCCGCGGGGTGGACCTGGTCGAGGACGTCCGGCTGTTCGGGGCGAACCCGGTGACCGGCGAGCGCGGGGCGCAGACCCAGCGGCTGGAGCTGGACCGGCACAGCCTGGTGTTCGGCTACGACCACCACGTGAAGGTGGAGGACCACTGATGCGCGGACTCGTCCCCGGCCTGCCGTCGCCGTCGCCCCTGCTGGCCATGCTCCCCGCGGTCTACCAGGAGGACCCGTTCACCGAGCGCTTCCTGGCGGGCTTCGACGACGTGCTCGCCCCGATCCTGTCCACTGTGGACTGCCTGGTCGAGTACGTCGACCCGATGCTGGCCCCGGAGGACTTCCTCACCTGGCTGTCCGGCTGGGTGGGCATCGACCTGGACGACGACTGGCCGCTGGAGCGCCGCCGGGCGGTCGTCGCCTCGGCGGTGGAGATGTACCGGATGCGGGGGACCGTGGCGGGCTTGCGCGCCCACCTGGAGGTCCTGACCGGCGGCACGGTCGACATCGCCGACAGCGGCGGCGTCGCCTGGTCCACCGACCCCGCCGCCCCCCTCCCCGGCGAATCCCACCCCCGCCTAGCCGTCCGCGTCCGCGTCCCGACCCCGATCCCGGTGGAGGTCGTCGACACCGCGGTGGCCGCGGGCAAACCCGCCCACGTGGTCCACCGGGTGGAGGTGACGACATGATCGTCTGCAAGGGCTGCGGCCACCACAACGCCGAAACCGACACCTTCTGCGGCCAATGCGGCGCCTTCCTCGAATGGACCGGCGAACGGCTCAAGCCCCCCGCCCCACCCCCGGTGGAGGAGGACGAGGACCAGCCCGCCCCCAAACGAGGCTTCCTCTCCCGCCTCCAATCCGCCCTCTACGCCGACGTAGGCAACCGCCCCCCAGTAGACCCCACCCCCCGCCCCAGCACCCCCACCCCACCCCGCCCCGGCACCACCCCTCCGCGCCCAGCCACCACCCCGCCCCGCCCGGGCACCACCCCCTCCCGCCCAGGCCCACCCACCCCAGGGGCCGCAGCAGCCCCACCCAAGCCAGGCACCCCACCCAAACCCCCGGTCCCCCCCAAACCGGCCGCCCCCGTCCCACCCAAGCCCCCGGTCCCCCCGAAACCCCCAGTCCCACCCAAGCCCCCCGCCCCACCAGCGCCAGGAGGGACCGCACCCCCACCCCCTCCCAAACCCCCAACACCCCCTCCCACAGCCACAACCACCGGCCCGGCAGCCCCACCCCCACCGCCACCCCTCGCACCCCCGAAATCCCCCGCCGCCTTGGCCCCTGCTGGCGGCGCTGCCGCCCTGCCCTCACCGATGGCACCCCCGAACCCACCGGCACCCCCGGCCACGGCTGGCGGCGCTGCCGCCCCGCCCCCGCCCGCGGCACCCCCGAAACCCCTCGCCGCCCCGGCCCCTGCTGGCGGCGTTGCTGCCCCGCCCCCACCCACGGCATTCCCGAACCCAACGGCGCACCCGGCCACGGCTGGCGGCGTCGCCGCCCCGCCCCCACCCGCCGCACCCCCCGCTGTCCCGACCCCTGCTGGCGGCGTTGCCCCCTCGCAGCCACCCGCCGCACTCCCGAAGCCACCGGCTCCCGCGGCTGGCGGCGCTGGAGCACCACCCTCACCTCCACCCGCGGCACCCCCGGTCGCCCCGGCACCCTCCAGCGTCCCCGCGGCCCCGGCCCTACCTCCGCCGCCTGCGGCTGCGACCTCGCAGCCCTCTGCCGCGACCCCGCCGAAGCTCCCAGCCGCCCCGTCGGCTGCCAGCGCTGCCGCGGCACCGGTCCTGCCTCCGCCACCGCCCGCAGGAGTGGCGTCGCAGGCCCAGCAGCCGCCCGCCGCCGCGCCCCCCAAGCCCCCGCCCGCCCCGACGCCATCCCCCGGCACTGCGGCACCGGTCCTGCCTCCACCCCCGCCCGCACGCGGGGCATCGCAGCCGCCTGCCGCAGTCCCCCCGGCTTCCTCCACGCCCTCCAACAGCGCACCATCGTTGCCACCGCCCCCACCCGCGACGCAGGCCCGGCCACCCGCCGCGGCTCCGGCAGCAGCCAGCGGAACCCCCGCCGCCCCCCAACTGCCACCCCTCCCACCCGCCCCCGCCAAGCCCGCCACCACATCACCCCCCGCCCCGCCTGCCGTACCCGGCGCAAACGGGTCCGCCCCCGCTGCGGGCAGCCAGCAGGTCAGCCTGCCGCCACCTCCCCTTCCCACCCCGAAGGCCGCCCCCATGGACGAGAGCACCGTCGAGCCCCCCAAGCTGCCCACCCGGGAGGAGCGGGACGCGGCCAAGAAGCTGGTCGTGCCGGTGGCGGGGGCTGGGCAGACGACCAAGGGGGAGTTGCCGCAGGAGCCGCGGCCCGCCGCCCCCGTCACCCGCAAGCGCCCGCCGACGAACAAGCTCAAGCCCGGCGACCTGGTCTGCGGCGAATGCGGCGAGGGCAACGCACCCACCCGCAAGTTCTGCAGCCGCTGCGGCACCTCCCTCGCCGACGCCGAGGTGGTCAAGACGCCGTGGTGGCGGAAGCTGCTGCCCAAGGGCGGGGCCAAGGTCCGCAAGACCGGCGACCGCCCGAAGGGCACCCGCCAGGGCCAGTCCAAGTTCGCCGAAACTGCGGGCACCGTCTTCCGCGCCGTCCGCAGGGTGGTCACGGTCCTCCTCCTCATCGCGACCATCACCTACGGCGTCTCCAGCCAGTTCCGCGGCTGGGTCAACGAACGCGCGCTCGGCGCCAAGCGCTGGGTGGAGGAGCTGGTGCTCCCGCAGTACGACCCGGTCTCCCCGATCGCCGTCAAGGCGACGCACGCGCTGGACAACCACCCCGGCACCGCGGCCGTCGACGGCAACACGAAGTCCTATTGGGCCGCCCCCGGCACCAGCAAACCCATCCTCATCCTGACCTACGACCGCCCCGTCGACCTCGAACGCGCCATCGTCCGCACCGGCGCGCAGGACGGCTTCCAGAGCATGCACCGCCCCCGCAAGCTCCACCTGGTCTTCGACACCGGCAAGACCGCCGACGTCGAGCTCAAGGACCAGCCCGACCCCCAAGAGGTCAGCTTCGAGAACGGTGAAGGCGCCCGCAGCGTCGAGATCCACGTGATCGACGTCTTCAAGTCCGTCAAGGGCAAGGACCTCGCCTTCACCGAGATCGAGATGTTCATCCGCCGCTGAACCACCCCCTGCCGAGGCCGCGCGGACCCTCACCCGCGCGGCCTCGCCGTATCCCCAAACGCCTCAACGCCCCATGCCCGGCCCCGCACATGCCAACACCCCCGGCAACGCAGCCCCGACAACGCAACCCGAGCAGCCCCGTCAACCGCAGCACCTAGCAGCCCCGGCAAAGCAGCTCCAGCATCCCCCAGCAACGCAGCCCCACCGGCGCTGGCACCGCAGCCCCAGCAACGCCGCGCAAGCGACCTCGGCAACGCCGCCAACCAGCCCGGCAACCCCCGCCCCGGCAGCCCTAGGCACCGCAGCAAAGAGCCCCGGTCACCTCCACGAGGCAACCGGGGCTCGACCCACTCTCACCCCCGGGTCAGGAACTCCGGCGGCGACATCGACGGGTACACCACCAGCAGCCGCCCCGGCTCGATGAACTCCGGCGCCACCCCCGCCACCGTCGCCGCCACCGTCCGGCTGCCGATCGACGCCTTCGGGAAGACCAGCAGCGCCACGCTGAACGTCCCCTCGTTCGAGGTCACCACCGTCGCCGTCTCCACCGACTCCAGGTACCCCACGGTCACCGGCACGTGAGCCGGGAACCCGGTCCCGCTCACCCCGATCACCCGCCCGGGCCGCGACACCCCCGGGTTCACCTTGATCACCGGCTGGCTGCCCGCCCCGCTCAATGCCACCAGCCGCGGCCCGCCCGGCGCGTTGCTCGGCACCTGCAGCACCCCGGTCCGCGCCCCCGGCTGCGTCGGCCGGAACTGGACCACCACCCGGCACGACGCCCCCGGCGCCACCTCCGCGCAGTCGGTCGAGCGGACGGAGAAGTCGCCCGCGGCCGTCGGCGGGGCCGGGAAGGTCAGCGGCGAGCCGCCCGCGTTGGTGATCGTCACCGTGGCGGTCGGGTCGGTGGACAGCAGCAGGCGGGGGCCGAAGGCGACCGGGTCGGGGGCGGCGGCCAGCTCCGGGCCGTCCGGCACCACCGGGATCTCCGAGCCGCTGCCGCGCAGGGGGACGGTGAACTCGCGGCCGTCGGTCAGCCGCACGACCAGCGACCCCGCCTTCCCGCCCGGCGTCGTCGGCGTGAACCGCACCCCGGTCAGGCACGAGTCGTCCCGGTGCAGCCGGACGCCCACGCAGGTGTCGGCCCCGGGCGCGAAGTCCGCCCCGTCCACCGCGATCGACTCGACCGTCAGCGGACCCGACCCGACCACCCGCAGCGTCGCCGTCCGGTCGCGGACCGCGCCCACCTCGGCCTCGCCGAAGTCGATCGGGTCGGCCACCAGCGTCGGCAGGAACGTGCGCACGAAGCCGTCCCACTCGCGGGTCTCGGCCGCCAGGTCGTCCTCGGTCAGCGCCTCGGAGGCGGAGTCGAAGGCGACCCGCCCGCCGTCGGCGCTCAGGCTCGGCACGCCCTCGCCGTCCCCGAAGTCCAGCACCGACCAGCTCGCGCTGAGCCCGCTGTCGTCGTTGCCCGCGCAGGTCTCGCCCGGCGGCAGCGACTCGGCGCAGAACGGGTCGATCCCGGGGGAGGCCAGCAGGCCCGGCAGCCGCGCGGCGCCCGTGGTCTCCCGGAACTCGTCGAGCACCAGGTCGCGGACGACCACCTGGCAGTAGGTGCGGCGGTCGCGCTCATCGTCCGGCGGCGGGACGTCGCGCGACTCCGACTCGTGCAGGCAGGAGGAATCGCCCGCGCCCCAGTCGATCCCGTCGTGCATGTTCAGCGAATCGGTGACGAACGCCAGGTAGCGCCCGTCGGCCGAGAGCGCGGGCCGCGCGCCGTTGCGCTGCTGGCCCGCGTTGTCCAGCGAGACGATCTGCGAGCGCTCCTCGCCCCGCAGGTGCAGGTAGACATTGGGCTGGTCGGCAGCCGGGCGCCACGAGCCGTCGGTGCTGGTCTCGTACGCCTGGGCCTCGAACGCCACCACCGAGCCGTCCCCGGACAGCGCGGGCGAGCGCACGCCGACCTCCCGCCCGACCCCCAGGTAGTCGCCGTCCGCGTCGAAGTCCACCCGGGACACCTCGTCGGCAACCCCCGGCGCGCCCAGCCGGACCAGCACGATCCCGGTGAAGTCGGGGGAGGGGACCGCCTGCGCGGCCCCGCCCAGCCGCAGCAATGGCGCGCGGCGCAGGCCGATCCCGGTGTCGATCCGCTCGTAGAAGTCCACGGTCATCGCCGCGTACGCCCCATCCGCGGAGAGCGCGCCGTCGTAGGCGCCGACGGGGAAGAAGTCGTCGGTCGGGTCGGGGTCCGCGGCGACCTCGCGGATGGGCGAGGTGGGCGCGCCGCCCGCCAGGTCGCGGGCGCGGACGACCCAGGTGTAGCCGAACTCGCTGTAGGGCTCCTCGTCGGTCCACAGCACCCGGCTGCCGTCGGCGGCGATGCGCGGGGTGCGGGGCTTGCCGGTGTAGATGTCGGACTCGGAGACGCGCGCGAAGGCGATGGGGGAGTCGTCGAGCGTGCCGTTGCCGTCCTCGTCGCGGTCGGCCACGACGAGGTCGGGCGCGTTGTCGTCGCCGGTGAGGTTGGTCGCGCTCGTGACGAAGGCGACGTAGCGGCCGTCGGCGGAGATCGCGGGCTGGCTGCTGTCGCCGTCGGGGGAGACCGGCTCGCCCTCGGCGTAGGCCACGCTGATCTGCGTGGTCACCCCGGTGGTGAGGTCGCGGGCGAAGACGTTGACCGCGAAGTCGTTGTCCAGGTCGGTGTAGGAGCCGCGGGAGGCGAAGACGATGTGCCTGCCGTTGCCGGAGATCGCCGTCTCCACCGCCTGCGAGCCGGGCAGCGTCGCCTCCGTCGACCGGGTGACCAGGCCGGTGTCGCCCGGGGCCACCGCGGCCGTCCCGGCCGGGGCCCAGGTGACCAGCGCGGCCCCCGCGACCACCACGAGTCCGAGCGCGCCGCGGCGCACCGCGGCCGATCGCGCTGCGCGCACCGGTACCTCCCCTATCGCCGACTGCGCAGCTCAACCTAGGAAACCCCGACCGCGCGCGAAGCCGGTGCGCGGGTGGCGTTCCGGTCGGGTTGGGGTGCCCGATGGGGCAGCGCGCGCTGCCCGGCCCGGCACCCCGCGTGGCGTCCCCGGGGTGGGGCGTGATCGAGACACTTCCCCGCATGGGAGCCACCACGACGCTGGCGGGCCGCGAGCTGGCCGCCACCCCGGGCGAGACGGTCGTCACCGCGGTGCGGGTGCACAACTCCGGCCCGCTGGTCGACCAGTTCAGCGTGGACGTCGTCGGCGAGGCGCGCGAGTGGGCGACGGTCGAACCGCAGGTCGTCAACCTCATGCCCGGCCAGGAGGCGGAGGTGCGGGTGGCGTTCGCGCCGCCGCGCTCATCGCAGGTCCACGCGGGCCCGATCCCGTTCGGGGTGCGCGTCGCATCCCGCGAAGAGCCCGCGGGCTCGCGGGTCGAGGAGGGCGTGGTCGTCGTCGCGCCGTTCACCGACCTGCAGCTTGAGCTGGTGCCCAAGACGTCCACGTGCAGGCGGCGGGCGCGCCACCAGCTGGTCGTGGACAACGCGGGCAACTACCCGATGGCCGTCGAGCTGCACACCACCGACCCGGAGGAGCAGCTCAAGCTCAACCTCGACCACACCGCGCTGACCATCCAGCCGGGCACGTCGGCGTTCCTCAAGCTGAAGGTCCGCCCGCACGACCGCTTCCTGCGCGGTCCCGACCGCAGGCACCCCTTCCAGGTGACCGCGGTCGCCGCGGAGACGCCGCCGGTGCACGTCAACGGCACGGTCGTGCAGCAGCAGCTGTTGCCGCGGTGGTTGCTGCCCGCGCTGATCGCCTTGCTGGTCATCGCCATCGCGCTGGTGACGCTGTGGTTCACCGTGCTGAAGCCGACCCTGCAATCAGCGGCACGCGAGGCGGCCGTGCAGGCGGCGGAGGAGAAGCAGGCCGAACTCGCCGCCAAGGCCGACAACGCCGCCGCCGAAGCCGCCGACGCCCAGCAGAAGGCCGACGCCGCCAAGAAGGCCGTCGAGGACGGCGGCATCGCCCCGTCCACACCCCCGGTCCTCTCCCCGGGCGGCGTCGACATCTCCACCGGCAACACCACGGACTTCCGCATCACCGCCAACGCCCCGATCGCCCCCGACCCCACCACCTTCGCCACCTTCACCGCCGACCCCGCCCTCCCCGCGGACAAGACCCTGGTGATCACCGACATCCTCCTCCAAAACCCCCGCGGCGACCTAGGCCTCCTCCAACTCCGCCGCGGCGACCGCGTCCTCCTAGAAGTAGGCCTGAACAACTTCCGCGACCTGGACTACCACCTGGTCCAACCCTGGACCTTCGCCCCCGGCGAACAACTGGTCCTAGCCATCATCTGCGAAGACCCGGCCACCGAATCCTGCACCCCCGCCGCCTCCTTCTCCGGCCGCCTAGCAGGCTGACCCACCCGCGCCCCCCGGCCCCGCCGCCCCCCAGCCCCGCCCCCCAGCCCCGCCACCCAGCCCCCCCAGCCCCGCCGCCACCCAGCCCCGCCCCGCCCCCCGACCTCGGCCCTGGCCCCCGCCCCCGCCCCCAACCCCGACCGCCTCACCCCGAATACCGAATGGCGCGACCATCTGGCCGCGCCATTCCCATACCTGGATGATGACATCATCTGGGATTTGGTAGAGATGTTGGCATCATTTGAACGCGGGTTCAGATGATCGGACCATTTGGGTGCTGTTTGGGGCGGGCGGCGGCGGGAGAGAGTTGGATGGTGTGGGCCGCAGCCGCAGCCGCAGTTCGCCCGAGATGGCCTCGCCCAGCCGCGATTTCCTCCGGCGATGCTTCCTTCGGCCGTCGGGCTCCATGCGGCAGCAGTTCTAACCCACCCGTTCCGCCCGCGCGGGAGGGGGGCTTCGTGCGCCGAGTACCTCGGGCGGCCGTGATATCTGCTAACAGATCCCTCCGGCGCGCCGAGTTCGTCGGCCAGCACCTCCGGCGGACGCTTGATCCGCGGGCAACCCCAACCAGCGGCGGGTCCGTCCGCGGAGGTTCCTCGGGCGGGTGCTTTGCTGACAGCTCCACCCAGCGATCCAGCGGCGGAAACTTCGGATGGCG
Organism: Actinokineospora sp. NPDC004072; assembly: GCF_053604195.1. Classification (NCBI taxonomy): domain Bacteria; kingdom Bacillati; phylum Actinomycetota; class Actinomycetes; order Pseudonocardiales; family Pseudonocardiaceae; genus Actinokineospora; species Actinokineospora sp. NPDC004072. Next base: position 274,651 of record NZ_JBSGHB010000002.1, read on the forward strand.
TCATCATCTGAAAGCCGCGCTCAGATGATCTCATCATCTGGCTGCCGGCCCGAGATGACGCGATCATCTGGGCGGCAGCAAACATCCGGATGATGCGGTCATCTGACCGGCATCACCCGGATGGTCGCGTCATCTAGACGGGGGAGTCCACTGTGGCCTGGCGTGGCAGGGGCAGGCGTCAGATCAGGCCCTCGCGCAAGGCGTAGGCGACGGCGTGGGAGCGGTTTCGGAGCTGGAAGCGGTTGGTGACGTCGTGCAGGATCGACTTCACCGTGCGCTGGGAGTAGCACAGCTTGTCCGCGATTTCCTTTGTGGACAGACCAGACGCCACCAGGCGCAGGACCTCCGTCTCGCGGTTGGTGATCCCCGCCAGGTGCAGCCCCCGCGGCTCCAGCACGTGCCGCTGCAACCGCGACACCCGGTTCAGCAGCCGCCCCAGCAGATCCGGCGGCAGCGCCCCCTCCCCAGCAGCCGCCGCCTTGATCAACCGCACCAGCACATCCGGCGTGGTCTCGCTGCGCCGCGCCACCGCGCACACACCGCCCTCGACCGCCGTCAGTATCTCGGTGTCGTCCAGCTCCCCCGCCACCAGCACGATCCGGTTGAACCCCCGGCACTGCACCGACTTCAGCAGCGTCCCCGCCCGCTCGTCGAACCGGTCGGCCACCACGACGGCCACCGCGTCGTCGGCCGCGCCCGCGTCGTCGACCAGCCACACCTCCGGTCTGGTGCGCAGCGCCATGTGCACGCCGTTCCGCAAGATCGGGTCGGTCGCGCGGATCACCACGGCGGTCCGGCTCTGTTCCAGCATGGTCCCCACCCCTGTTCGCTCGGCTGCCCGATACCTTGCCCTTTCAGGCGTCCCGAGCGCATGGGACCGGTGTCCCGGTTCGGACCCTTCTTGATGCCCTTTACTGCCGGTAGTTCTCGACCGTGCTCCTGTCCCTGGCCGCCGCGGCGTCGGGGTCGTCGCCTGCGCCGCGCAGGGCCCGGCGCTGGCGCAGCAGGTCCCAGCACTGGTCGAGCTGCACCTCCACCGCGCGCAGCCGCTCGGCGTCGACGTCGCCGTGCTCGCGCAGCCGGTGCTCCTCGTCGATGAGGCCCTTGATGCGGTCGTGGATGTCGGTGTCGTCCATGCCGCCCCGGGTACCCGCCGGGCGGGCCGTCGAATCAGCGGCCGCTGCCCAGGCCCGACTGCCGGGCCAGCACGATCGCCTGCGCCCGGTCGGCCACCGCCAGCTTGGCGAAGATGCTGGACACGTGGTTGCGCACCGTCTTCGGGCTCAGCGTGAGCCGGGTGGCGATGAGCGCGTTGCTCGCCCCGTCGGCCAGCAGGGCCAGCACCTCCCGCTCGCGCGCGGTCAGGTCCGGGAACGGCACGTCGGGCGCGGCGGGCGGGGTGGTGAAGAAGCCCAGCACCCGGCTGGCGATGTCCGGCCCGAAGATGGCCTCGCCCCGGGCGACGGCGTGCACCGCCCGCACGATCTCCTCCTGCCCCGACCCCTTGAGCAGGTACCCGCGCGCGCCCGCCCGCATCGCGGCGAACACGGACTCGCTGTCGTTGAACATCGTCAGCATCAGCACACCCGTGCCCGGCCGCGACGCCACGATCTCGCGCGTCGCGTCGATCCCGGTCATGTCCGGCAGGTGCACGTCCATCACCACCACGTCCGGCCCGCAGGCCCCCGCGGCGGCGATCGCCTCGGCCCCGGTCGCGGCCTCGCCGACCAGGTCGACCGTCGGCTCGCCCGCCAGCACGGTGCACAGTCCGAACCGGAACAGCGGATGGTCGTCAACGACCAGCACGCGCGTCGTCACGGCACCCCTTCCTTGGGCAGCGGCAGCGTCGCCAGCACCCGGGTGCCGCCGCCATCTCCGGGCCGCACCAGGCAGTCCCCGCCCAGCTCGGCCGCTCGCTCCCGCATAGACGCCAGGCCCACCCCCGCGGTTGCCACGTCCGGCAGGCCGATCCCGTCGTCGACCACCTCGATGTGCAGTTCGTCGTCCACCCACAGCCGCACCGCGCACGAGCGCGCGGCGGCGTGCCGGGTGACGTTGGTCAGCGCCTCGCACACGATGCGGTACGCCGCCACGTCCACCGACGCGGGCAGCCTCGGCATGACAGTCGGCACTTCGAGCAGGATCGTGACGCCCTCGTGCCCGCCGATCTGCGCCGTCCGGCTGGCCAGCGCCCCCGCGTACGCGCGCAGCGCCGGGACCAGCCCGATCTGGTCCAGCGCAGGCGGGCGCAGGCCGTGGGCGAGCCTGCGGATCTCGGCGATGGCGTCGGCCAGCTCCGCCCGCAGCCGGGCCAGCAGCGCCGCGGTGGGGGAGTCGGGGTCCACCCCGCGCCGGGCCGCGTCGATGCCCAGCGCGATGGCGGCCAGCGTGGGCCCGACGCCGTCGTGCAGGTCGTGCAGCAGCCGCCTGCGCTCCTCCTCGCGGGCGCGCACCAGCCGGTCGCGGCTGCGCCGCAGGTCGCGGGTCAGCTGCGCGGTGTGCACCGCGGCGCCCAGGTGCGCGGCGACGTCGGCGAGGGCCACCCGGTCGCGCCTGCGCAGCACCCCGGGACCGCCCGCGACCAGCGTGCCCACCGGTTCGCCGGAGAAGGTCAGCGGCAGCCGGTGGGTGTCGGCGGTCGGCTCGCCGGTGCTGGCCGCGGTCTCCGGCCCGGCGGGCCCGGCGAACTCCACGGCCACGTACGGCAGCCGCAGCGCCCGCGCCACCGTCGCCACGATGTCCGGCAGCGTCTCCCCGGGCGCGCGGGTGCCCGCGAGCCGATCGGCCAGTGTGGACACCACGCGGTAGGGGTCGTCGGGCTGGCCGAACAGCCGCCGGTTGACCCGCTCGCGCACCCAGCCGTGCAGGGGTTGGACCAGCACCGCGAGCGTCGCCGCGGCCAGCGCCTGCTGCCAGAGCCGGTCCATCGGCGGGAACAGCAGCGACAGCGCGGTCACCAGGCCGATGTACGCGCCGATCATGCCCGCGCTGACCACGCCGTAGACCAGCGAGCGGCTGATCGCCACCTCGATGTCCAGCGCCCGGTGCCGCAGGATCGCCGTCGCCACGGCCAGCGGCACCGGCAGGAACACCAGCGCGTGGTAGCGGTCGGGCAGCAGCGGCGCGCCCGCCAGCGCCGTCGGCAGCGCCCACACCACCAGGTAGGCCAGCACGCCCGCGCCCATGGCGATGGCCAGCAGCCGCAAGCGCCTGCGCGACTCGACGGCGGTGATGTAGGTGTGCACGAGCACGCCCAGCACGAGCACCGGGTAGACGAACAGCGCGGGCAGCGCGGGCGACGCCGTCGCGGTGAAGGTGGGGGAGACGAGCGAGACGACCCCGTAGAGCAGCGGCCCGCCCAGGTAGGCGCCCGCGACCTGCCAGAACGGGCGCGGGCCGGTGAAGACGAGCGCGAAGTGCAGCATCGCCCCCCACAGCAGGGCGAACGCGGCCTCCCCGACGTACCACCGCCAGAACTGGTCGCCCGCCACGAGGTCCAGCGGTTGCAGCCCGAACACCGCGGCACCGGTGGTGGTCAGCACCGCGAACCCGGAGGCCAGCAGCGCCGCCCGCGCGGCCGGTTCGCTGGGCCGCACGCGGAAGATGGTGATGGCGATGACCGCGAGCAGCCCGACGACCACCAGCGTCGGCCAGCCCTCGCCGAGGTCGCGGGTCAGCGGGTAGGACCGCAGCGGCACGTCGATCGCCAGCTCGACCCCGTCGCGCTCGACGCGGTAGACCAGCACGTCCCCCGCCTGCGCCGCCGGACCGCCCGCGTTCGGGACCGCTCGGCCGTCGATCGATTCGATGACGTCGCCCGGACGCAGCGGACTGCCGGGGTCGGCGGTGACGACCACGACCCCGGCAGGCGACAGCGCGGCGTCGCCGAGGTTCACCGTCGCCCCGTCGCTGGGCGCGAGGGCGCGGGAGAGCAGGCACCACCCGGCCGCGCCGAGCAGCGCTAGGGACAGCGCCAGGACAAGGGCACCGGACCGCCGACCGGACACGCCGGGATCATCCCGCACGGTAGTGCTCCCGCGACAGCCCCATCCCCTGGTCAGCATGGGTGCGGCCACTCGAATGGAGCAATTCACCGGCAACTGCCCCGCAAGTGGTGGTGAGCCGTTGCGCCAACACGGTTGTCTGTTCCCCTTTGGGCGGTCATCGGCGCCCCAACGGCATCCCCGCCGAACCCGGACCCGACGCCGGTGGCTGGACTTGGCTGGCGGGATGGACACCGTCGTCGTCGGGGCCGCGATCGTGCGCGCGGGCAGGCTGTTCCTGGCCCGCCGCTGCCGCCCGCAACCCGTCGCGGGCTATTGGGAGCTGCCCGGCGCCGAGGTGCCGCCGGAGGGGTCCGAGCACGGCGCGCTGTCGGAGCTGTTCACCGTCGAGTTCGGCATCGATCTGCGCTGCGTGGACCGCATCCTGTCCGACCGCGCGCTGGTCGCCTGGCCCACCGAGGGCGGCGGGCAGGCGGTCCTGCGGATCATCCGCTGCCAGCTGCCCAGCCAGTCCACGCTGGACTTGGACGCGGGCGACCCGCGGCCCGCGCTGACCGCCTACGACGAGACCCGCTGGGTCGACCTCGCCGACCTCGACGGCGTGGGCCCGTGGCGGGAGGCCGACCGGATCACCGCCTTCGAGGTCGCCGACACCTACTGGGCCGACGAGTGGTGGCAGTACGCCGATTGACCAGGTCATCCCAGGTGGGACGGCGCGATGACCCGGCGACGGAAAGTGTTCGCAGAAGCGAACGTCACTATCGGGTCGTTGCGCCCTCATCTCTACATGAGCGGTGGCCCACCCGAGCGAGGGCCAGGTGGGCCACCGCTGTTCACCGGGCGCCCGCCAGGTACCGGGCCAGCACGGTCGACTTCCACTCGGCCAGCAGCCGGGCCCGCCGCCCCTCGTCGCCGCCCATCATCGCGTCGAGCGCCAGGCCGCGGACGAGGTTCACGCTGAGCAGCAGCAACGTCTCGACCTCGGCCTCCGGCAGCTCGCCTGCGGCCTCCCGGTACAGCGACAGCGTGGCGTGGCCCAACGCCCGGTCGACCGGGCGCAGCGACTCGCGCAGCTCGTCGTCGGTGCGCGCGGCGACCCACAGCTCCACCGCAGCCGTCGACAGCGTCCCCGAGTACGCCTCCCACAGCAGATCGATCCCGTGGCTGATCCGCTCCGGCCCCGGCGGCAACGCCCTGGCCGACGCCGTGACCTGCGTGATCAGCCTGCCGAACAGGTGTTGCAGCGCGGCGGTCATCAGCTCGGCCTTGGTGGTGAAGTGGTGCTGCTGCGCGCCCCGCGACACCCCGGCACGCGCGCAGATCTCCTGCACGGTCGTGCGCGCGTAGCCCAGGGACACCAGGCACTCGATCGTCGCGTCGAGCAGCGCCTCGCGGGTCTGCTCGCTGCGTTCGCGCTGGGTGCGGTGGGTGCGTGCGGGCACAGGAACCTCCCAAGTCCTCGCCGGGACTTTACGGGCCCTCCGGCGGGCGGGTACCGTCCGCCTGGAAGATACATTCCGGACTGATTGTTTTCACCCCCGTGGAGGCCCCGGTGCACCGCTCGCCGTGGATGGATGACGACCTCGACGCCTTCCGCGACCTCGCGCGGACCTTCTGCGAGAAGGAGCTGACGCCCAACGTCGAGCGCTGGATCGAGCAGAAGGAGGTCGACCGCGACCTCTGGCGCAAGGCGGGCGAGGTCGGGCTGCTGTGCCTGTCGATCCCCGAGGAGTACGGCGGGGGCGGCGGCACCTTCGCCCACGAGGTGGTGCTGCTGGAGGAGCAGGCCCGCGCCGGGGACTCCGGCTGGGGCGTGTCCCTGCACAACGGGATCGTCGCCCACTACGTCCTCGCCTACGGCTCCGAGGAGCAGAAGCGGGCGTGGCTGCCCAAGCTCGCCTCCGGCGAGTGGGTCGGCGCGATCGCGATGACCGAGCCCGGCACCGGCTCAGACCTGCAGAACGTCAAGACCAAGGCGATCCGCGACGGCGACGAGTACGTCATCAACGGCGCGAAGACCTTCATCACCAACGGCGGCCAGGCCGACTTCGTCATCGTCGTCGCCAAGACCGACCCGTCCAAGGGCGCCGAGGGCATCTCCCTGATCGCCGTCGAAACCGCCCGCGAGGGCTACCGCCGCGGCCGCGTGCTGGACAAGGTGGGCCTCAAAGCCCAGGACACCGCCGAGATGTTCTTCGACGACCTGCGCGTCCCGGTGACCAACCTGCTGGGGCCCGCGGAGGGCCAGGGCTTCATCCAGCTGATGCAGCAACTCCCCCAGGAACGCCTGATCATCGGCGTGTCGTCGGTGGTGGGGATGGAGCTCGCCCTCAAGCTGACCCTCCAGTACACCAAGGACCGCCAGGCGTTCGGCAGGCCGGTGTTCGGCTTCCAGAACACCAAGTTCACCCTGGCCGAGGTCGCCACCGAAGCCCGCGTCTGCCGAGTCTTCCTGGACGACTGCATCACCAAGCACCTCCGCGGCGAACTCGACATCCCCACGGTGGCCATGCTCAAGTGGTGGACCAGCGACCGAGCCATGAAGGTCGTCGACGACTGCCTCCAACTCCACGGCGGCTACGGCTACATGAACGAATACCCCATCGCCCGCATGTTCGCCGACCTCCGAGTCCAGCGAATCTACGGCGGCACCAACGAAATCATGAAGGAAATCATCGCCCGCACCCTGTAACCCCCGCCCACCCGGCCACCCCCAGATGATCACCCCATCCGAGCCACCCGCTCAAATGGCCGCGTCATCTGAACCCACCCCACCCAAATGATCGCAACATCCGGACCACCTGCCCAGATGATCGCACCATCTGGACCACCTGCCCAGATGATCGCATCATCCGAGCCACCCCCGCGACCTAAAGCCGACCCCTCCAACCCGGTGCCCCCATTCGGATGCCCGCACCATGCGAGCCCCGCATTCAGATGATGACGCCATCCGGCCAGTTGGCTCCAGATGATCCCGCCATCCGGTTGCCGACCCCAGATGGTGCCGTCATCTGGTCGTGGATGGTGCCGTCATCCGGCCGTGGGTTCCGGATGGTGTCGTCATCTCGCCGCTGGTTCCGGATGGTGTCGTCATCCGGCTGCCGACCCAGGTGGCCATCCGGCTGCCAACCCAGATGGTGACGCCATCTGGTCGTGGGCCCCGGATGTGTCGTCATCCGGCTGCGGGCTTCGGATGGTGTCGTCATCTGGTTGCGGGCCAGATGGTGCCGTCATCCGGCCGCGGGCTTCGGATGGTGCCGTCATCTGGTCGTGGGCTCCAGATGATGCCGCCATCTAGGTGCCGGATCCGGTTGCCGCCGCCCGGTGCTGGCCCAGATGATGTCGTCATCCCGGCGTTGGCATTCGATGGCGTGGTCATCTGGTTGCTGGCTTCGGACGGTGCCGCCATCTGGCCGGGGTTCGGGATGGTCTCGCCATCCGGTTGCCAGCTCAGATGGCGCCGTCATTCGGGCGTTGGCTCGGGATGATGTCGCCATCTGAATGGCGGTTCAGATGGCGTCGTCATTTGGGGGAGTGGTTCAGATGATGGCGTCATTTGGCGGGGCGTTGGGATGCGGGGGCGGCTTCTGGGGGGCGTTCAGATGGGCGCGTCATCTTGGTGGACGGCTTCGGATGATGTCGTCATGTGAGTTTGGGAGGAGATTGGGTTGGGACCGCTCACCGGGCTGCGGGTGATCGAGTTGGCAGGGCTTGCGCCTGCGCCGTTCGCCGCGACTGTGCTGGCTGATCTCGGGGCTGAGGTGATCCGGGTCGACCGGGTCAAGGCTGGGTTTGATGTGCTCGGCTTCCCCAACGACCCCCTGACCCGGGGACGGCGCTGGATCGGGGTCGACGTCAAGTCGCCCGCCGGCCGGGACATCGTGCTGCGGCTGCTCGACAACGCCGACGTCCTCATCGAGGGCTTCCGGCCCGGCGTCGCCGAACGCATGGGCCTGGGACCGCAGGACGTGCACGCCCGCAACCCCCGCCTGATCTACGGCCGGGTAACCGGCTGGGGCCAGGACGGACCCCTCGCGCACGCCGCAGGCCACGACATCAACTACATCGCCGTCGCAGGCACCCTCGACCCCATCGGCCAGGCCGGGCACAAGCCGACGCTGCCGCTGAACCTCATCGGCGACTTCGGCGGCGGCGGCCTGCTGCTGGCCACCGGCGTGCTCGCCGCGCTGTTCGAGCGGCAGTCCTCCGGGCTCGGCCAGGTCGTCGACGCCTCCATGGTCGACGGCGCCGCCCTCCTGGCCACCCACCTCCACGGCCTGCGCAACCTCGGTGCCTTCAACCAGCCCCGCGGCCAGAACCTCCTCGACGGCGGCGCCCCCTTCTACGACACCTACGAGACCGCCGACGGAAAATATGTCGCCATCGGTGCCATCGAGCAGCGTTTCTTCCGCGCGCTGACCGAGGTGCTCGGCCTGACCGACGTCCCCGACCACACCAACCCCGAGAACTGGACCGCGCTCCGCAAGCTCCTGGCCGACACCCTGCGCACCCGCACCCGCGACGAGTGGGCCGCGCTCGCCGAGGGCACCGACGCCTGCCTGTCGCCGGTCCTGACCCCCGAAGAGGCCAGGACGCACCCGCACAACGCCGCCCGCGGGACCTTTGTCGACATTGGCGGGTCGGTCCAACCCGCGCCCGCGCCCAGGTTCAGCCGCACCGCCCCCGACACGCCGACGCCGCCCAGCCAGGCGCGCGCCGACACCGCGTCCGTGCTCGCCGGGCTCGGTCTGGCCGAAGAGGAGATTGCCCAGCTCCGGGCGGACGGGGTCGTCGCCTAGATCACCCCTTGGGGTGATCATCGCGCGGTGACCGCGTGGTTGCGCCCCTCGGGTGACATCCGAGGGCTGAAGGCTGGCTTGCCGTACCGTTGCGCACGCAGAGTCCCGCGAATCGTGGTCGCGCGTGCACGACTTGGGCGATCATGTCAGCGGAGGGCGCGCCGGTAGGGTTACCGCGTGCCGAGCGGACAGGGAGAGGGCGATGGACGTCAAGAAGATCTTGATCGTGGCAGGCGTTGCGATCGTGCTGTTCTACGTGATCTCGCAGCCCAACTCGGCGGCCAACGCGGTGCAGGGGATCTTCAGCTGGCTGCGCGACGGCGCCGAGGCGATCATCACCTTCCTGCGGAGCCTGTTCGCTTGATCACCGAGGGTGACGCCCGGCGGTCGAAAGATGATCCAAATTGGACCGTCCGGGTGGATCTGGGGGGCTAACGGCCGGTAGTCGGCGTGGTCGCGGAATTGGGTCTGGCGATCTGTCGGTGCCTGCCCCTACGGTTTCAGCCATCGAGTGATCATGAGACCTCCAGGGAGGCGGAATGCTCGACGACACCGGGGTCGACGCGCTGGTCCGGCAGTGGACCGCAGAGCGCGCCCAGGACGCCGACGCGGTTGAGGCGAGGCGGATCGCGTCGGAGTGGCTGGCCGAGGCCCCTGTGCCCGCGCAGCCGGGGATTCCCGGCCAGCGGGCCCGCGGCGGAGCCGCGCAGCGCTGGGCGGACGTGGAGGCGACCGACCCGCGCTATGTGGAAGCCATGCGCAAGCGCCTGCCCGGCGTGCCCGCCGAGCTGCTGGCCCAGGCCGCGGCCTGGTGGCAGATGGTGGGCGGCGTCGCGGAGGCCGAGGAGTGGTGGGACGCGGGCCTGAGCCCGCTCGACCAGCGCGCTCTCGACTACCGCGCGGCGGGCCTGGCCCCCAGCGACCTGCGCCGCAGGCTGGGCCCCCTGACGGTCCTGGAACACCTGCGCCGGGGCAGCGCCCCAGCCTGGTGCGTGGCCCGCCTGGCCCGCCAACGCCGCGAAGGCGTCGCCTAACCCACCCGGACCGGCAGGCTCAACCCTGCCGCCTGGGTCCGCTGTGCGGTGGCCCTGCCCCCAGGGCTCCCCACGTCGGTACGAGCGCCAGACCACCTGGACCGCAGGCCCCTGCCCTGCCACCCGGGTTCCACAGCCGTGAGGGCAGGCCCTGCAACCCAGGGCTCCCCCCGCTGGGACAGCGTCCGACCACCCGGTTACGGGCTCCCGCCCTGCCACTCGGGTACCACAGCCGTGAAGGGCGTGCCCTGCATCCCAGGACTCCCGCCATCGGACGAGCGCCTGACCTGCCCAGACCGCGGGCTCCTGCTCTGCCAGCTGGGCCCCGCTGCTGTGAGGGGCGTGCCCTGCACCGGGGCCTTCCATGCCGGATGAGCGCCTGACCTGCTCGGACCGTGGGCTCCGGCCCGGTCGGCCGGTCCCGCTGCCGTGTGGGCGTGTCCTGCACCTGTGCCGGACGAGCGCCTGACCTGCTCGGACCGCGGGATCCAACCCTGTCAGCCGGTCCCGCTGCCGTGTGGGTGTGCCCTGCACCGCGGGGCTTCCCCTGCCGGACTAGCGCCTATCTGTCGAGGCCATGGACTCCCGCCCCTGCCAGCTGGGTCTCGCCGCTGTGGGGGTGTGCCCTGCACCGCAGGGCTTCCCCTGCCGGACGAGCGCCTGTCTGTCGGGGCCATGGCTCCCCGCCCCTGTCAGCTGGGTCTCGCTGCTGTGGGGGTGTGCCCTGTGCCCGGGGCTCCCTCCGCTGGGACAAGCGTCGGACCTGCACGGCCCGCGGGTTCGCCCTGGCAGCCGGGTCTGCCGGATGGGTGTGCTCTGCACCCGAGGCCTCTCCTGCCGGGCGGGCGCCTGACTGCCCGGCCGAGGACGCGGCGCTGGAACCACCAGGCGGCCGTTGCGCGGACCGCAACCCGTGCCTGACGCCTCGGTTCTGCTCCTGCGGTGGACCTGTGGGGGCTGGGGAGCCGGGACGAGCCTCCGGCCACCCAGGCCGCAAGCTCGTGCCCACCGCCCGGGTCCGTGGTAGGCGTGCCTGGGCCCACCGTTCCTCACCCCCCGGACCAACTGGCAGGCCGATGGGCCGAGGCCCTGGCTGGCCTGCGGGAGGCCGACCGGCGGCGAAATCGGCGGTCGCTGGGGTGGGTGGTTGGGGGTGTGGGGGGACCTACTCTCGCGTAACGTGGCTTCGCCCCGGTCGTTGGGTCAGGGGGAGGGAGCGGGGGATGCGGGTTTCGGGGGTGGTGCTGCGGCTGGCGGTGGTGCTAGCCGTGCTGGGGGTGGCGGCGGCAGCCGTCTGGCTGGTCCGCCTAGCCTCCGCGCCGACCGCTGGACCCGTGGCCAGCGACATCCCCGCCCTGCAGGTCCCGGCCGTCGAGGTGGAGCCGGGGTCGGTGGCTCCGGTGCGGATGGGGGCGCCTGCGCCGCAGGGTGGGGGTGGGGTGGACCCGTTGCGCGGGTGGGCGGAGGATGTCGCAGGTCGGACCGGGATTCCGGTGCGGGCGCTGATGGCGTACGGCAACGCCGAGCTGGCCGTGCGGGGGGAAGCGCCCGGGTGCGGGCTGTCTTGGGCGACGTTGGCGGGCATCGGGCGGGTCGAGTCCGATCACGGGCGGTACCAGGGGCGGACGCTGAACGAGGACGGGCGGGCCTCCAGCCCCATCATCGGCGTCCCGCTGGACGGCTCGCCCGGGGTCAAGGCCATCCCGGACACCGACGGCGGGGCCCTCGACGGTGACAAGGCCGTCGACCGGGCCGTCGGGCCCATGCAGTTCATCCCCTCGACCTGGGCGCGCTGGTCGGCCGACGCGGACCTCGACGGGGTCGGCGACCCCCACCAGATCGACGACGCCGCCCTGGCCGCGGCCCGGTACCTGTGCGCGGGCGGGCGCGACCTGCGGACCCCCGAGGGCTGGTGGGCCGGGGTGCTCTCCTACAACAACAGCGTCGAGTACGGGCAGAAGGTCTTCGGCCTCGCCGAGCGGTACGCCCGCGATAGCCGGACGTGAGCGGCATCTCTCAGGTGGCGCGGGTTAGCATCGGGTTGTGCTGCGCAAAGTCGTGATCGTCGGGGTCAGCCTGCTGTCCCTGGTCGCGGCCTGCGCGCTCGCCTGGTGGCAGTGGGACCGGTTCACCGAGGCCAACGGGACCTTCCAGAACCTCGGCTACGTGCTGCAGTGGCCGCTGTTCGGCCTGGCCCCGGCCTACATGTTCTGGCGCTGGCACCGGCTGCGCTCGAAGCCGCCCACCCCGGTGGCCGCGGCCCCGCAGCCGCCGCCCCCGCGCCCGGTGATCGACGACTCCGGCGACGACGAGCTCGCCGCCTACAACCGCTACCTGGCCCAGCTGCACCGAACACAGGAGCCCTCATGAGCAAGACGCGGGACATCACCGACGAGGAGAACCCGGCCCAGGCGGTGTCCGCCCCCGGGGTGCGCGGCGCCCTGGCCCGCTACCGGGTGCTGGCCTACGTCGTCGGTGTCGGCCTGCTGGCCCTGGTCGCGGCGATGGTGCTCAAGTACGCCTTCGACAGCGCCTCCGCCGTGGCCATCGTCGGCCCGGCGCACGGGTTCCTCTACGCGGTCTACCTCGTCGTGGCGTTCGACCTCGCGCTCAAGGCGCGCTGGTCGGTCAAGGGCACCCTCTGGGTGCTGCTCGCCGGGATGATCCCGTTCGTCTCCTTCATCGTCGAGCGCTCGGTGACCCGCAAGGTGCGCGCGGGCGAGAAGGTCTGACCAAGCATCCACTGTGGACGTTCGACCGCCGAGACGTCCACAGTGGAATGATGAAGCGTCGGTGCACCCTTGTGGGTGAACGCCCAACCGACTCCCCACCGCGACGGTACCCGACCGAGCCTGGTCCAGACCAGCAGGAATCCGGGCCGTCCCGATTTGTCTGGACCACGGTCCGAGCCTCGGCCTAACGCCCGCTGACGAACGTCTTAAAAGGGACTCTGCGCCGAACGGTCTATTTGATCAACGGATCTGGACAGCGGCGTCGATCTGCGCTGGAGTGGAGGCACTGGGGCAACACTGGGGCGACTCGACGGCGATCTTCCACGCCGCGCAGCCGATGCGCGGGGTGCACCGCCGTGCGCGCACGTCCCTCGTCGCCCCACCCCCGCCAGGTGTGATCGACGAAGGGGAAGACGTGAGAAAGAAGTCCTTACCGCCGCTTGCCGCCGCGCTGCTGGTCAGCGCCGCGGCGGTGGCGCTGCCCGCGCCCGCGGCCGCGGCCGCCCCCGCCGGGCCGGGCGCCGTCATCGAGGTGAAGCTGGCCTCCGGGACCGGCGTCGCCGCGGTGCGCCAGGCGCTGGACGACCGCGAGATCACCAAGATGACACCGCTGTTCGCGCGCCTCGGCGAGCGGCTGACCGCGCTGCGCCCGGTCGGCGCGCAGGCCAAGGGCGACCCGGGCCTGGCCCGCTGGCACCGCATCGAGCTGGCCCCCGGGGTGGACGCCAAGGCGGCGGTGCGGGAGCTGTCGGCGGTGCCCGGCGTCGAGACCGCCTACCAGCAGCCGAAGGTGAGCAACCCGGTGACGCCGGACTTCTCCGGCCAGCAGGGCTACGCCGACCCGTCCAGCGCCAGCGGCATCGACGCCGACTACGCCCACACCAAGCCCGGCGGCCGGGGCGGCAACGTCAAGGTCGTCGACATGGAGCAGGCCTGGAACACCCAGCACGAGGACCTCTCCAAGCTGCGCCTGCCCGGCGCGCTGATCGCCAACGGCACCCCGGTCTTCGACCCGGGCGGGGTCGAGCACGGCACCGCCGTCATGGGCGTGATCGGCGCCGACGACAACGGCTTCGGCGTCACCGGCCTGGTCCCCGACGCCGGTCTGCACTACACCAACGTCGCCAACACCGAGCGCGGCTACGACCTGGCCAACAGCATCCTGGCCGCGGCGGCGGGCGTCGGCGTCGGCGACGTGCTCCTCATCGAGCAGCACGTCTACGACTGCGGCAACTGGGCGCCGATGGAGGTCTGGCCCTCGGTCTACGACGCGATCGTGACCGCGGTCGGCTCCGGGCGGCACGTGGTCGAGGCCGCGGGCAACGGCAACCAGAACCTGGGCAACCCGTCCTGCTTCGGCCCCCGCTTCCCGCACGACAAGCCCGACTCGGGCGCGATCATGGTCGGCGCGGGCGCGGCCCCCGGCTGCACCACCCCGGTGCGCACCCGGCTGGGCTTCTCCAACTACGGCAGCCGCGTCGACCTGCAGGGCTGGGGCGAGTGCGTCACCACCACCGGCGGTGGCAACCTCTACGGAACCACGCAGAACCAGTACTACACCAACACCTTCAACGGCACGTCGAGCGCCTCGCCCATCGTGGCGTCCGCCCTGGCCTCGCTGCTGAGCGTGGCCGAGGCCAACGGCGTGCAGCTGAGCCCGGCCCGGGCCAGGGAGATCCTGATCGCCACCGGCACCGCGCAGTCCGGCCTCGACCACATCGGCCCGCTGCCGAACCTGCGCACCGCGATCGACCACTACCTCTCCGGCATCCAGCTGCCCGAGCGCATCGCCAACCCCGGCAACCGCCAGTCGGACGTCGGCGTGCCGGTCAACCTGGGCCTGCAGGCGTGGGACGGCAACGACGACGTCCTCACCTACGCCGCCTACAACCTGCCGCCGGGGCTGTCGGTCAACACGGCCACCGGCGTTATCTCCGGCACCCCGACCACCCTGGGCACCTACAACGTCACCGTCTCGGCGACGGACAACTCCGGGCCGATCAGCTCCAAGCAGTTCACCTGGACCATCGTCGAGCCGCCGCCGGTGGTGTGCGAGGCGAACTCGGTGACCTGGCCGCTGCCCGACCTGCAGACCGTCCAGGTCCCGCTGGGCGTGGAGGACTGCGCCGTGGTCAACGCCGCGGGCAGCACCCTGGAGGTCCAGATCACCCACACCTACGTCGGTGACCTGTCCATCAAGCTGAAGGCGCCGGACGGCACGCTCTACCCGCTCAAGGCCGCCAACCCCGGCGACTCGTCGGACAACCTGCACGCGGTCTACCCGGTCGACCTGAGCTCCGAGAGCGTCAACGGCATGTGGTACGTCGTGGTGCAGGACCACGACAGCGGTGACAGCGGCACCCTGGAATGGGCGCGGCTGACGCTGAAGTCCTGAACCGGTCCCCGGTGGCGGGCCCGACCCGCCACCGGGGTCACACCGCCTTGGCGAAGCGCTTGATCCACCGGTGCTGCCAGGGCATCTCGACCGCCCGCGGGTGCAGCCGGGCGCGCGTCCACCGCACGGCCTCGGCCGCGGGCACCCCGGAGAGCACGGCCAGGCACGCGACCGCGGTCCCGGTCCGCCCGACCCCGCCGCCGCAGGCGACCTCGACCTGCTGCGTCCGCGTCCGCCCGTGCAGGTCCTTGATCAACGACACCGCGGTGTCGAAGTCGCGGGGGATGGCGAAGTCGGGCCAGTCCACCCAGGCGTGCTCCCACTCCGGCTGGTACCGGCGCAGCTTGCCGTTGCCCAGGTAGAGCCCGTAATCCGGACGCTGCCCGCCGGGCTCGGGGTGGCGCAGGCCGCGCCCGCGCACCCAGCCCCCGTCGGGCAGTTCGATGGCGTTGTCCAACATGACCTATGGATACACCTCGGCGGCCATCCCGTGCTCGCCGCCCGCGGCCAGCCCCGCCGCCACCCCGGCCCGGTCGGCGGCCGACCGGTTCTGCGACGCCTTCCGCTTCGCCTCGACCCGGGTGATCGCCACCTCGACGCCGACGATGGCCCGCACCTGCCCGGCGATGAACTTCTCCGGCGCGTCGTCGACGGCCCACGGCCGGTCCATGCCCGCCTCGAACTTCTCCGTCAGCTCCCGCACGACCCGGTCCACCCACTCCGCGGAGTCGTGGAAGGTGACCGTGCCGTAGACGTGGGCGGTGACGTAGTTCCAGGTGGGCACGACCCGCCCGTGCTCGGCCTTCGATGCGTACCAGGACGGCGAGACGTAGGCGTCCGGCCCGCGCACGATGACCATGCCCTCGCCGATGACCGGCAGCCGCCACTGCTCGTTGTTGCGCGCCAGGTGCCCCCGCAGCCGCCCGTCGGTGTGGACCAGGGGCAGCAGCGTCGCCTTCACCCCCTCGGGCGTCGCCGTCACCAGGTCGGCCGCGCGCACGCCCGCCAGCATGGCCTCGACCTCGGCGTCGATCATCGAGAAGTGCGCTGGGACGTACACCGGCCACCTCCGGGTGCGCGTCGGGGCCGGTCCCCGCCTCGGCGGTGGCCGGCCCCGACGCTGAGCGAACTGGGCTAGAGCGACTTGCGCACCCGGTACGGCGGCACCGTGCAGCCGCGCAGGGCGTCGGCGTCAATCGTCTCCGGGCGGTACGGCAGGGTCGCCAGGCGGGCGATCATGCGCTCGGTGGTGTCCGGGACCTCCTCGGCCGTGCCGAACAGGAACGCCCACTCGTGTTCGTCCGAGCCGTAGTAGACGGTCGTGCCGAACACCTCGTGGAAGCGCCGCCACGAGCGCAGCAGCGTCTCGTTGCGCCACATCGTCTGGCAGCCCGCCTGGCAGACCACGACGCCACCGGGTGCGAGCACGGACTTGCAGCGGGTGAGGAACTCCTCCTCGTACAGCCGGTTGTGCTGGGCGAACTCCGGGCGCTCGTCCGGCAGGTCGACCAGCACGATGTCGTAGCGGTCGGTCGTCTCGGCCAGGAACTGCCAGCCGTCGGCGTAGTGCACCCGCACCGGGCCGTCACCGGCGACCGCCCGCTCCAGCTCCTCCGGCGTGTAGCCGTAGGGCAGGTGCTGGGCGCACAGCTCGACGGCCTGCCGGTCGATGTCCACGTGGTCGACCAGGCTCGCCCCCGCGGCCACTGAGATCTGGCTCACAACGCCCTCGCTGGAGCCCACGACCAGCACCCGCTCGACCTTCTCGGCCAGCAGCAGCGCCGGGACCAGCAGGGCCTCGTGGTAGGTCAGCTGGCTGAACTCGGTGCTCTGCCGGTCGTCGTCGCAGAACAGGCTCACGCCCTGCGCGGTGCGGCCGATGACCAGGTGCTGGAACTCGGTGCGGGTGTCCACCAAGACCTCCGGCATCTGCCAGACCCTGGTCATGCCCGCGCCCAGCGGCTCGACGATGGTGGTCACGCGACCACCCCCGCCGCGGGCACCTTGTGTCCCCTGTGGACGGTGTTGATGGTGGCGGCGCGGGCCCCCAGCCGGTCGCGCAGCAGCGCGGCGGCCAGCTCGGGGTCGGCGGTGTCGCCGCAGGTGAAGATGTCGACGAACATCGAACCGATCTCCGGGTAGGTGTGGATCGAGGCGTGCGACTCCGAGAGCAGCGCCAGCACCGTCACCCCTTGCGGCTCGAACTGCTTCGAGATGACGTCGCAGACCGTGGCGCCCGCCTGCCGCAACACGTCCTCCAGGGTCGTATGGAGGAAGGCCAGATCGTCGAGCTTCGAGGCATCGATGCCCTCGAACTCGGCGAGTACGTGACGACCGGCGAAGAAGCCAACGCCCGCTGCGGGCGTGAGGTCGTGCGCCATCTATCCAACCTCCTACGGGGGTGTTTCAGCCGACGAACAGCGTCGGCAGCGGCGGGAATCCATTGAAGGAAACCGAGGCGTAGCTCGCCGTGTAGGCGCCCGTGTCGAGGATGTCGACATGATCGCCCGCGCGCAGTGCCAGGGGGAGACGATACGGGGTTCGCTGGTAGATCACATCATCGCCGTCGCAAGTCGGCCCGGCGATGACCACCGGGCCGTCCGGCTCCCCGTCGCGCGCGGTGCGCAGGCGGTAGGCGATGTACTCGTTCTCCGTCTCCGCGAGGCCCTGGTAGCGGCCGATGTCGAGGTAGACCCAGCGGTGCTCGTCGGCCTCGGACTTGCGCGAGACCAGCACCACCTCGCTGCGGATGACCCCGGCGGTGGCGACCACCGCGCGGCCGGGCTCGATGAGCAGCTCCGGCGGGGTGTCGAAGTGCTCGGCGACGGCCGCCCTGATCGCCCCGGCGTGCTCGCGCAGGGCGGGCGCGGCCTGCACGTAGCTGGCCGGGAACCCGCCGCCGAGGTTGAGCGAGGTCAGCACGACGCCGCGCGCGGCCGTGGCCCGCCCGATCGCCGCGGCTTGGGCGATGCCCGCCACCCAGGCCGCGGGGTCGGTGTGCTGGGAGCCCACGTGGAAGCAGGCCCCCCGCACGTCCATCCCCAGTTCGGCCGCACGCACCAACAGTCGCGCCGCCATCTCCGGGGCGCAACCGAATTTCTTCCCGAACGGCGTGCCCGACTGCGGCGCGTCGACCAGGAACCGGCACCAGACCTGCGCGCCCGGCGCGTTGGCCGCCAGCTTCTCCAGGTCGTCGTCGGAGTCGAATGTGAACCGGCGCACACCGCGGGCGTGGGCGTGGGCGATGTCGCGGGCCTTCTTGATCGGATTGCCGTAGGACAGCGACTCCGGGCTCGCGCCCTGCTCCAGGCACATGTCGATCTCGCCGGTGCTGGCCACGTCGAAGCTCGACCCCGCCTCGACCAGCGCCCGCACGACCTCCGGGGCCGGGTTGGCCTTGACGGCGTAGAACACCCCCGCCTCGGGCAGTTCATCCCGCAGCGACCGGTAGTTCGCCCGGACGGCGTCCAGATCGATCACCAGGCACGGGGTCTCGGGCGCGCGCTCGTCGAGGAACGCGCGCAGCCGGGCCTCCGTGGCCTGAGCGGGGGAAGTGTGCAACACGGCGTGCACTTTAGTACCGGATCGGGTGCAGGGTGGACGCCGACCGGCTCACACCCGGGGAGCCGGTCGGCGGGCCGCCGGATTCAGCGGCCGATGCCGGTCAGCGACCGGACTTCCATCTCCTTCTGCAGGTCGGCATCGGCCTCGTCGCGGGACAGGACCGTGCCCAGGTAGCCGCAGATGAACGAGACCGGGATCGACACGATGCCCGGGTTGGACAGCGGGAAGACCGCGAAGTCCGCGCCGCTGAAGATCGAGGTTTCGCTGCCGGAGAACACCGGTGAGAAGAACACCAGCAGCAGGCACGATCCGAGACCGCTGTACATCGCCCACAGCGTCCCGGTCGTGTTGAACCGCTTCCAGAACAGCGAGTACAGGATCGTCGACAGGTTCGCCGACGCGGCGAAGGCGAAGGCCAGCGCGACCAGGAAGGCGACGTTCTGCCCGTTGGCCAGGATGCCGCCGATGATCGCCAGCGCGCCGATGACCACCGCGGTGATCCGCGCCACCCGCACCTCGCTGGCCGCGTCCGCCCGGCCGTGCCGGAAGATGCCCGCGTACACGTCGTGGGCGAAGGACGCCGACGCGGTGATCGTCAGGCCCGCGACGACGGCCAGGATCGTGGCGAACGCGACCGCGGCGACGATGCCCAGCAGGACCGTCCCGCCGATCTCGAAGGCCAGCAGCGGCGCCGCGGAGTTCACCCCGCCGGTGGCCGAGAGGATGCGGTCCGAGCCGACCAGGGCGGACGCCCCGTAGCCGATGACGAGCGTGGAGACGTAGAAGACCGTCATCGAGCCCACCGCCCACACCACCGAGCGGCGCGCCTCCGCCGCGTTGGGGACGGTGTAGAACCGCATGAGCACGTGCGGCAGGCCCGCCGCGCCCAGGATCAGCGCCAGCGACAGCGAGATGAAGTCCAGCGGCGAGGCCCCGTACTGCGCGCCCGGCTCCAGGATGGCCTCGCCCTTGCTGTTGTTGGCCGCCGCCTCCTCCAGCAGGTCGGTGATGCTGAAGCCGAACTTGCCGAGCAGGAACACCGTCATCAGCACGACGCAGAGGATCAAGATGGACGCCTTGATGATCTGCACCCACGTGGTGCCCTTCATGCCGCCGACCAGCACGTAGAGCACCATGATCAGGCCGACGACGGCGATGACCAGCGCCTGCCCCGCCTTGCTCTGCACGTCCAGCAGCAGCGCCACGACCGCGCCAGCGCCCGCCATCTGGGCCAGCATGTAGAAGAACGAGATGACCAGGGTGGACGTCGCCGCGGCGGCCCGCACCGGGCGCTGGCGCATCCGGAAGGCGATCACGTCGCCCATCGTGAACCGGCCGGTGTTGCGCACCAGCTCGGCGACCAGCAGCAGGTTGACCAGCCACGCCACCAGGAAGCCGATCGAGTAGAGGAACCCGTCGTAGCCGTTGATGGCGATGGCCCCCGCGATGCCCAGGAACGACGCCGCCGAGAGGAAGTCCCCCGACAGCGCGATGCCGTTCTGCACCCCCGAGAAGCGCCCTCCCGCGGCGTAGTAGTCCGCGGTGCTGCTGTTGCGCGTGCTGACGCGGTAGACCACGTACAGCGTGATGAGGACGAACGCGGCGAACACCGCGGTGTTGAGCGTCGGGTTGCCGACGCCCTCGCCTGCCAGGGTCACCGGGGCACCTCCTGGCCCGCGGCGGCCCGCAGCGCGGCGACCTCGGGGTCGACCCGCGAGCGCGCCCACCGCAGGTACCCGGCGGTGATCGCGATGGTGGTGGCGAACTGGAGCAGGCCGAGCAGCAGCCCGACGGTCACCGAGCCGGTCACCCGGATGGCCATGAAGTCGCGGGCGTAGGCCGCGAGCAGCACGTAGGTCAGGTACCAGACGAAGAACACCGCGCTCATGCCGAAGGCGAAGCGGCGGAACCGGGCGCGCAGCGCGCCGAACGCGGGGGAGGCGTGGATCGCGGCGAAGTCCGGCCCTGCGGGCGGCGCGGGCGCGGTCGCGCCGGGCGCGATGCCGCCGAACGTCGCGACCCGCGGTCGCGGGGGGACGACCTCGGTCATGCGTTCCTCCGGGGAATGGGGGTAATGCCGAATCGGGGCGGGCGTCATAGTAACCACGCGGGCCTGCTTCACCTAATGCGCCGACTATGGGGGTGCTAACGACCCAAAGGCGGCGCAGAGGGTCCTTTAAAGAGGCGCGGATAGGTCTGCCTGCGCTTATCCGCCGCGCGAGATCACGGAACGATGACGGACAGGTATGGATACGCGCGCGCAAGTGGTCTCACACTTAGTGGTGAACCACGCCATCACCTTGCGTCGTGCGCGTTGCACATGGCCCGGACCAGGGCGCTGACGAGGGAAACCGCGGGTCACGGGTGTAACCCGATCTAGCGATTAAGTCGCGCGCGCAATCGCTAAGGGTGACCAAGAGCCGATCTTGACCGGCTGCGCCGGCCGCCCGGGACCGGTTAAGCCGCCGTTTTCCCAGGTCAAAGCCGAGAGATCGACAAGCTTTCCGAGGTGGGCGATTCCGGTAGTCTTCTGCCACGTTGTCGCCGCCGCCGGGAAGCCCAGGCGCGACGCGCTCGGCGGCCGTGCCGCCCGCTCGGACTGCCCCCGCCGGAGCTGCGGGCGGGAACTGCCCGGAAACAGCCACGGAAGGGAGTTGCGTGCGGTGAGGCCGTTAT
This sequence comes from Actinokineospora sp. NPDC004072, assembly GCF_053604195.1. Taxonomy (NCBI): domain Bacteria; kingdom Bacillati; phylum Actinomycetota; class Actinomycetes; order Pseudonocardiales; family Pseudonocardiaceae; genus Actinokineospora; species Actinokineospora sp. NPDC004072. Next base: position 295,855 of record NZ_JBSGHB010000002.1, read on the forward strand.
TCCCGCTGGCACGGCGAAGCCGATCCGGCCGACGACCCAGAGGGGGCCGAGCGTGACCGACATGGCGACCACGACCGAGCGCACCGAGGGTGGGGAAGCCACTCGGTGGTCGGCCATCGCCCGGTGGCGGGACTGGAACCTCCCGGTCAAGCTCAGCGCCGTCATCCTCGTCCCGGTCGTGTTCGCCATCGTGCTGGGCGCGCTGACCATCGGCGACCAGATCGACCGCGCGGACTCCTTCCGCCGGGTCGACCGGCTCGTGGTGGTCAACGACGACCTGCGCAAGGTGCTCACCTGGCTCCAGCGCGAGCGCACCAAGGCGGCCACGCTGCTCACCGGCGGCACCCGCGACATCACCTCCGAGCTGACCGCCGAGCAGCGCAGCGCCGACGCCGCGCGGGCCAACCTGCTGCGCTCGGTGGAGCGCGCCGAGTTCGCCAACCCCGCCACCGGCGACCGCTACACCGCCGTCGGCGACCGCCTGGCCGAGCTGGACGCCCTGCGCGCCGCCGTCGGCGACCGCGACGTCGACGGCGCGGCCGCGCTGGCCGGGTACACCGAGGTCATCCGCGCGCTGCTGGCCTTCGACCGGGCCGCGGCCGAGGAGATCGCCGACCCGGGCCTGGCGGGCACCGCGGGCGCGCTGCACCACCTCGAAGCCGCCAAGGAGGAGGTCTACTACCAGCAGGCCCTCGTCGCCATGGGCATCGCCCGCGGCGGCCTGTCCGCGGCCGAGCTGGACGCCCTGCGCAGCTCCCAGGCCCGCCACGACGAGCACGTGCGCGAGTTCCGCGCCGTGGCCACCCCCGCCCAGCGGGCCGAGTTCGACCGGCTCACCGACGCCCCCGGCGTCACCACCCGCGTGCGGCTGCTGCGGCTGGTCATCGGCGGCGACGCCGAGACGCTGCCGCCGGTCGGCGTGCCGCTGCCGATCACCTCGGTGGACTGGAACGGCGCATCCGAGCTGACCTCCGGCCGGATCAGCAACGTCAGCGGCACCCTCGGCCGGGAGATCATCACCCGGTCCGAGGAGCTGCGCGACGAGGCCAGCGACGGCGCGGGCCTGGCGTCGGTGGTGCTCACCGTGGCGCTGGTGCTCGCCGCCGCGGTCATCATCACCATCGGCCGCCAGCTGCTCACCTCGCTGCGGCTGCTGCGACGGGAGGCGTTCCGGGTCGCCGAGGAGTCGCTGCCCGCCGCCGTCGAGCGCATCCGCGGCGGCAAGAACCTGCCTGCCGAACCCGAGGTCGACCCGGTCCCCATCCACACCGGCGACGAGGTCGGCGCGGTGGCCCGCGCCTTCGACGCCGTGCACCGGCAGGCGCTCAAGCTGGCCACCGAGCAGGCGGGCCTGCGGGCCAACTACAGCGACGTCTTCGTCAACCTCTCCCGCCGCAGCCAGGGCCTGGTCCAGCGCCAGCTGCACCTGCTGGAGCGGCTGGAGCGCGACGAGGAGGACGCCGACCAGCTCGCCGTGCTCTTCCAGCTCGACCACCTGGCCACCCGGATGCGGCGCAACAACGAGAACCTGATGGTCCTCTCCGGCGCCGACCTCGTCCGCCGGGCCAGCCTGCCCGCCCCGCTGGCCGACCTGCTGCGCGCCGCGGTCTCCGAGATCGAGCAGTACCAGCGGGTCATCATCCAGCCGCCCGCGAACGCGATGGTCGTCGGCTACGCCGTCGGCGACCTGGTCCGCCTGACCGCCGAGCTGCTGGACAACGCCACCGCGTTCTCCGCGCCTGCCACCCAGGTGACCGTCGCCAGCCACCACAGCCCCGGCGGCGCGATCCGGGTCGAGATCGCCGACCGCGGCATCGGGCTCACCCCGACCGAGCTGGCCGAGGCCAACGCCCGGCTGGCCGAGGCGGGCGCGGTCGACGCATCCACCTCGCGCCGGATGGGCCTGTTCGTCGTCGGCAGGCTGGCCGCCCGCCTCGGCGTGCGGGTCTGGCTGGAGCCCGCGGTCGGCCACGGCCTGCGCGCGGTCATCACCGTGCCCGCCGAGCTGACCGCGCCCGCCGAGCCGACCAGGGCGACCCCGCCGCCCGCCCCGCCCGCGCCGGAGATCCCGGCGCCCGCGGGGCCCCACCCCGAACCCGGGCGCACCAACGGCCACCCCGCCGACGACGTGCTGCCCCGCCGCAATAGCCCCACCAACGGCCACACCAACGGCCACGCCACCAATGGCCACGCCACCAACGGGCACCCCACCAACGGCAGCCAGCACGCCTCGACCAACGGCCGCAGCAACGGCGCGAAGGTGACCGGGGTGGACCCGTTCGCCCCGTGGAGCCCGGTGGAGACCACCGTCGTGGATGGACCGTCCACAGCGGACCTGCTGCAGCTGCTCTCCCCGGGCGACGGCGCGTCCCTGCCGACGCCTGCCCCGCCCGCCGACGCGGCGGCGGCCGCGGAGCCCGAGACCGCCGGGAACGGCACGCCCGGCGAGCCGGCCCCGCTGCCCCGCCGCAAGCCGCGCAGGCAGGCCGACGCCGACGTCACCCAGACCATCCCGGAGACCCCGGCCGAGGCCGAGCCGGCGGCCGAGGCCGAGCAGACCACCTTGTTCAGCCCGACCGAGCCGAAGGTGGTGGACGCCGGGTGGTGGGACACCACGCTGGTGCACGAGCGGCCCCCCGCGGTGCACGAGACCACGCCCATCTTCGACGAGATGGTCTCGGCCTGGTTCCGCGCGGTCTCCGACGCCCCGGACAACGCCTGGGACTTCGCCGCCGACACCGGGTTCCAGACCGCGCGGACGGTCTCGTCGGCCGAGGCCGACGAGTACACCGACTCCGGTCTGCCCCGCCGCCAGCCGCGCAGGCACCTGGTGCCCGGCAGCGTCGAGTCCCGGATGGCCGACTCCCGCCTGCACCACCGCCCGTCCTTCGCCCGGCGCAACGCCGACGACCTGCGCGACCGCCTGTCGAGCTACCAGCGCGGCGTGCACCGCGCCCGCGGGCTGCACCACAGCGGGCCTGCCCACGGCGCGGCGGACGGGCTGGACCTGCGGGGCGCCCGCTGGCGCTTCGCCGCCGACGTCGGCTGGCAGGCCGCCGACGCGGTGGCCCGGTCGGTCCCGGCCGCCACCACGCCCACCGGCCTGCCCCGGCGCACCCCGCGCGAGCGGCTGCTGCCGGGCAGCCTGGAGACCGCGGCGCCCGCCGCCGGTCCCCGGGTCGAGCGCGACGCCGAGGCGCTGCGCTCGCGGCTGGCCGGGTTCCAGCGCGGGCTGGACCGCGGCCGCGACAGCCTGGCGCAACGGGGCGCGCCCGCGGGTTCCGGGCGCGCCGAACAGGACGGCGACGGCGATGCGTGACGCCCGATCGCCCCGCCCCACCACCGAATGGAGCACGATGACGTCCACGCAGTCCAAGCCAAGCCGGTTCGGCTGGCTGGTCAACGACTTCGCGGAGCGGGTGACCGGGGTCGCGCACGCCGTTGTGGTGTCCGCGGACGGTCTGCTGCTCACCTCGTCCCACCGGCTGCCGGTGGACCGCGCCGACCAGCTCGCCGCCGTCGCCTCCGGGATCATCAGCCTCACCCAGGGCGCGGCCCGCTGCTTCGAGGCGGGGGCCGTGCGCGAGACGGTGGTCGAGATGGAGCGCGGCATCATGCTGCTGATGGCCATCGGCGACGGGTCGTGTTTAGCGGTTCTCGCGGCCCCGACGTGCGACATCGGGCAGGTCGCCTACGAGATGACCCTGCTGGTGGACCGCGTCGGCCAGCTGCTGACCCCGGAGCTGCGCGCCGCGCTGCAGGGCGCGGCCGGGAGGATGGTGGGGCAGCCCGCATGAGCGCGACATGAGCGCAGAGCACGAGCCCACCATCGCCGACGTGATGAACGGGCTGACCCGCTCCCGCAAGCACCCCGCCCCCCGGCAGCCCGCCGAGCACCCGCCCGCCCGACCCCTGGAGCCGCAGTGGCCCGAGGCGGACGCGGTGCCGATGGTCCGCCTGCCGGACGCGGGGGAGCAGGCCGCGATCGTCCGCCCGTACGCCTGGACCCGCGGGCGCACGCGGTCGAACTTCGAGCTGCGGCTGGAGACGATGGTGTCGACGAGCTCCCGCGCCGCCGACGCATCCGCGTTCGCCGAGTCCGAGCACCGGGCCATCGGCGAGCTGTGCCGGGACCCCCGGTCGGTGGCCGAGGTCGCCACCCTGCTCGGGGCGCCGCTGGGGGTCGCCAAGGTGCTGCTGGGCGACATGGCCCAGCTCGGCCTGGTCACCGTGCACAAGACCGCAACCGGCGGCGCCAACCGGGCGCACCTGGTGTTGATGGAAAGGGTACTGAGTGGACTCCGTCGACTTTGACCCCGCGCCGACCCTGACCTCGGTGAAGATCGTCGTCGCAGGCGGCTTCGGCGCGGGCAAGACCACCTTCGTCGGGTCCGTGTCGGAGATCATGCCGCTGACCACCGAGGCGGTCATGACCAGCGCCAGCGCGGGCATCGACGACATCGCCGCCACGCCCAACAAGGCCACGACCACGGTGGCGATGGACTTCGGCCGGGTCTCGCTGGACTCCGACCTGGTGCTCTACCTGTTCGGCACGCCGGGCCAGCAGCGCTTCTGGTTCATGTGGGACGACCTCGTCCGCGGCGCCATCGGCGCGGTCGTGCTGGCCGACACCCGCCGCCTCGCCGACTCGTTCTCGCCGATCGACTTCTTCGAGGAGCGGAACCTGCCCTACATCATCGGCCTGAACTGCTTCGACGGCCGCCTCAACCACGACGTCGAGGAGGTCAGGGACGCCCTGGCCATCCCGCACGAGGTGCCGATCGTCCCCTGCGACGCCCGCGAGCGCGAATCGGTGAAGAACACCCTCATCATGATGGTGGAGTACTCGATGCGCCGGTGGGTGGCACTGCACGGAGCCGGGGTCGGCTGACTCCCGGCGGTTCGGTCACCCCCGCGGTCGACCCCGGCTCCGCCCCTGTCACATTCGCGTCCGCCCGCGTGTCAGTGCTATGCACGCACGCGACGGAGGAGAGTGGATGGACGCGACGCAGTTCGAGCAGCACCGGCCGCACCTGCGGGCGGTGGCCCACCGGATGCTCGGCTCGCTGGCCGAGGCCGACGACGCCGTGCAGGAGACCTGGCTGCGGGTCAGCGCCTCCGACACCGAGGTGTGCAACGTCGGCGGCTGGCTGACCACGGTGGTCTCCCGGGTCGCGCTCAACATGCTGCGCTCGCGCAAGCGCGAGGTGTACGTGCCCGACCCGGTCGTGGTCCGCGACGACGCGCCCGAGCCGGAGGAGTCGGCGGTGCTCGCCGACTCGGTCAGCCTGGCCCTGCTGGTCGTGCTGGAGGCGCTGAGCCCGGCCGAGCGGCTGGCCTTCGTGCTGCACGACCTGTTCGCGGTCCCGTTCGAGGAGATCGCGCCCATCGTGGGCAAGACGCCTGCGGCGACCCGCCAGCTGGCCAGCCGCGCCCGCAGGCGGGTGCAGGGCGCGCCGCGCCCGGCGGCCCCGCTGGCCGAGCAGCGCGCGGTGGTCGACGCCTTCTTCGCCGCCACCCGCGGCGGCGACTTCGGCGCGCTGGTCGCCCTGCTGGACCCGGAGGTGGTGCTGCGCGCCGACGGCGGCGAGCACGGCCCGACCACCGTCCTGCGCGGGGTCGAGGCGGTCGCCCACGGTGCGATCGCCTTCGCCCGGCTGGCCCTGCACACCACGCCCGCGCTGGTCAACGGCGCGCCGGGGGCGGTCGCGGTCGACGACGGCAAGGTCATCTCGGTGGCCCAGTTCACCGTCGCGGGCGGCAAGGTCACCGCGATGGACATCCTCGCCGACCCCGTCCGCCTGGCCCTGCTCGACCTGGACTTCTAGGACGGCTTCTCGGCCGCGACGGCGGCCTTCACCGCCTCCAGCCCGGTGATGAAGGCCGCCAGCGCCAGCTCGAAGGAGTCGGCGTCGATCTCGTCGGCGTGCTCGCGCAGCCGGTGGGCCTGGGTCAGGTGCGGGTAGCGGTCGACGTAGACCTGCACGTCGTCCTCGAACCCGCGGGAGAACGAGCTCATCGCCGCGCCCAGGACCAGGTACTTGGTCGACGCGCCGATCATGGTCGCGTAGCGCGGCGGCCAGCCCGCGGCGACCAGGCCGCCGTGCACGGCGTCGGCGCGGGCCAGCGAGACCGCCCGCCGCGCCGGGCCGGTGGCCAGGACCGGCACCAGGTTGGGGTGGGCGGCCAGGGCGGCGCGGTAGGAGCGGGCCCAGGTGCGCAGGCCCTCGCGCCAGTCGGCGGCGAAGGCGCTGGTGTCCACCGCCTCCATGATCCCGTCGGCGATGTCCTGGAGCAGTTCGTCCTTGGTCTTGTAGTGCGAGTACAGCGACGGGGCCTGCACGCCCAGCTCGGCGGCCAGCCTGCGCATCGACAGGGCGGGCAGGCCGTCGGCGTCCACCATCGCCAGCGCGCGGGCGCGGATGCGCTCGCGGCTCAGCAGCGGGGTGCTCGGGCGGGGCACGCTTGATGTCTCCCAGGTCACGCCCGGCCGTGGTTGCCCGGGCATCGGGGCCGATCCTATCCTGGCTTTACCTAACACCGTACGGTTTGATGGGGCGGCACGCATGGACCTCTCGCTCACCGACGAGCAGCAGGCGCTGTGGGACCTGGCGCGCGACTTCATCGACCGCGAGGTCGTGCCCAACACCCGGGAGTGGGACCGCCGCGAGCAGGTGGACCGCGCCATCGTCGGCAAGCTGGGCGCGGTCGGGTTCCTGGGCATGACCATCCCCGAGGAGTACGGCGGCTCCGGCGGCGACGCGCTGTCCTACTGCCTGATGATGGAGGAGTTGGGCCGCGGCGACTCAGCCATCCGCGGGATCGTCAGCGTGTCCCTGGGCCTGGTCGGCAAGTCCATCGCCGCCTGGGGCACCCACGAGCAGAAGCTGCGGTGGCTGCCGCGGCTGTGCGCGGGGGAGTCGCTGGCCTGCTTCGGCCTCACCGAGCCCGACACCGGCTCCGACGCCGCCAACCTCGCCACCCGCGCGGTCCGCGACGGCGACGACTACGTCATCACCGGCTCGAAGATGTTCATCACCAACGGCACCTGGGCCGACGTCGCCCTGATCTTCGCCCGCACGGGCGGCCCCGGTCCGAAGGGGATCAGCGCGTTCCTCGTCCCCACCGCGGCCGAGGGCTTCACCCACACCGAGATCAAGGGCAAGCTCGGCCTGCGCGGGCAGTCCACCGGCGAACTCGTCCTCGACGGCGTGCGGGTGCCCGCCGAGCACCGGCTGGGCGCCGAGGGCGTCGGCTTCAAGATCGCCATGTCCGCCTTGGACAAGGGCCGGATGTCGGTGGCCGCGGGCTGCGTCGGCCTGGCCCGGGGGGCGCTGGAGGCCAGCGTGCAGTACGCCAAGGAGCGCGAGCAGTTCGGCAAGCCCATCGCCGCCTACCAGCTCGTGCAGCAGATGCTGGCCGACATGGCCGTCAACACCGAGGCCGCGCGCCTGCTGGTCTGGCGGGTCGCCGACCTGGTCGAGCGCGGGCTGCCCTTCGGCACGGTCGCGTCGATGGCCAAGCTCTTCGCCAGCGAGAACGCCGTCAGCGCGGCGAACCTGGCCATCCAGGTCTTCGGCGGCTACGGCTACCTCGACGAGTACCCGGTCGCCAAGTACCTGCGCGACGCCCGGGTGATGACCCTCTACGAGGGCACCAGCCAGATCCAGAAGCTGCTGATCGGCCGGGCGCTGACCGGCATCAGCGCGTTCGCCTAGGCCGGCCGTGGACTTCGCCCTGTCCGAAGAGGAGACCCAGATCCGCGACTGGGTCCGCACGTTCGTCCGCAAGGAAGTCATGCCGCTGGAGGCGGAGGTGCTGCGGCGCGAGCGCGCCCACCAGCCCGGCCTGCCCGCCGACGAGTTGCGCGCGTTGCAGCTCAAGGCCAGGGAATCCGGCTTCTGGGGCGTGCAGACGCCCGAGGAGTACGGCGGCATGGGCCTGGGCGCGGTGCTCACCGCGCTCGTCGAGGTCGAGCTGGGCCGCTCGTTCGTCCCGTTCCGCTTCGGCGGGCACGCCGACAACATCCTCTACCGCGGCGACGACGAGCAGAAGCGCCGCTACCTGCTGCCGACGATCGCCGGGGAGCGCCGGTCGTGCTTCGCCATCAGCGAGCCGGGCGCGGGCTCGGACGCCAGGGCGATCCGCACCACCGCCCGCCGCGACGGCGGCGACTGGGTGATCAACGGCGAGAAGACGTTCATCACCGGCGGGCACGAGGCCGACTTCGCCATGGTCTTCGCCCGCACCGAGGAGGGCGTCACCTGCTTCCTGGCCGACCGCGCCGACGGCTGGCGCTCCGAGCCGATCGACACGATGGGCCAGTGGGGGCCTGCCGCGCTGGTCTTCGAGGACGTGCGCGTGCCTGCGGCGAACGTGCTCGGCGAGGTCGGCCGGGGCTTCGAGCTGGCGATGGCGTGGATCGGCCGGGGCCGCTACCTGCTGCCCGCCCGCGCGCTGGGCGCCTGCGAGCGGCTGGTCGAGATGGCCATGGCGCACGCCAGCACCCGCGTCACCTTCGGCGCGCCCATCGCCGACCGGCAGGCCATCCAGTGGATGATCGCCGACTCCGCGGTGGAGATCGAGGCGCTGCGCTGGCTGGTGCTGCACGCGGCCTGGCTGGTCGACCGCGGCGCGGACTCCCGGCACGCCCAGTCGATCGCCAAGCTCTACGGCGGGGTCAAGGCCAACGAGATCGTCGACCGCGTCCTGCAGATCCACGGCGGCATGGGCTACACCCGCGAGCTGCCCGTCGAGCGCTGGTACCGCGAGCTGCGGCTGCTGCGCATCTACGAGGGCACCGACGAGATCCAGCGCCGCACCATCGCCCGCAACCTGCTGAAGGGCCACGCGCGGGTGTCGGGAACACTCGGGTGACCACGACGGGAGGAGCGCACATGGTCAGGGCCGCGGTGCTGGCTGAGCAGGGCAAGCAGCTGGAGGTCACCGAGATCGCCCTGGGCGAGCCCGGCCCCGGCCGGGTGAAGGTGCGCATCGCCGCCGCGGGGGTGTGCCACTCGGACCTGTCGCTGGCCGACGGCACCCTGCGCCAGCCCGTCCCGGCCGTGCTCGGCCACGAGGGCGCGGGCGTGGTCGTGGCCGTGGGGGAGGGCGTGAGCAGCGTCGCCCCCGGCGACCACGTCCTGCTGAACTGGTCCCCGCCGTGCCGGGGGTGCTGGTTCTGCGAGGCGGGCGAGCCGCACCTGTGCGAGCGGGCCGACTGGTCGGGCACCCCGCACGCCACCCTCGCCGACGGCACCCCGCTCCACCCGGGCCTGGGCGCGGGCGCGTTCGCCGAGGAGACGATCGTGCCCGAGGGCGGCGCGGTCCAGATCCCCGCGGACATCCCGCTGGCCGAGGCCGCCGTGCTCGGCTGCGCGGTGCTGACCGGCGCGGGCGCGGTGTTCAACACCGCCGCGGTGCGGCCGGGCCAGTCCGTCGCCGTGGTCGGCCTCGGCGGCGTGGGCCTGTCGGTCCTGCAAGCCGCCAGGATCGCAGGCGCCGACCCGATCATCGCCCTCGACGTGCAGGACAAGGCCGATCTGGCCGCGGCCCACGGCGCCACCCACTTCATCCGCTCCGACGAGAAGGCGGGCAAGGCCGTCCGCGCCCTGACCGGCGGCCGCGGCGCCGACGTGGCCATCGAGTGCGTCGGCCACCCCGCGGCGATCCGCACGGCCTGGTCGGCCAGCAGGCGCGGCGGCCACGTCGTCGTGGTCGGGGTCGGCTCGGCCAAGGCCAAGGTCGAGTTCAACGCCCTGGAGCTGTACTGGTTCGGCCGCACCCTCAGCGGCTGCGTCTACGGCGAGATCGACCCCGCCGTGGACGTCCCCCGCCTGCTCGACTGGGTGCGCAGCGGCCAGTTGGACGTGTCCACCCTCATCACCGCGCGCACGGACCTTTCGGGCATCGAGGACGCATTCGCCGAAATGAAATCCGGCCGCGGCGGGCGCACCCTCGTCATCCCGCAGCGGTCGGAACTTCCGTTCGGGATCGCGCTGGACTAGTGTCTGGCCTGCACAACCGCATATCGGGCCGTACGAGCCAGGACGGGAGAGCCCCCGCAAGCGACGCGGGGCACCGAAGGAGCAAACTCCCCGGAAACTCTCAGGTAAAGCTACCGTCCCAGGCCAGGCCACTCTGGAAAGCAGGCGCGCGGTCAGCGCCTCACCCACGGTGCAAGCCGTCTTGAGCGGCGAAGCTCTCAGGTGCCGATGACAGAGGGGGAGTTCCGCCACCGCAGCGGGTCGGCTTGCCGACCCGCGCCCACCGCAGGAGCTCCCATGCCCGACGTCCGCCCGCCTTCGCCGCGCCACCCACCGGTCAGCGGCGCGTCGCCCGCCGTGGCACGCTGCCGTCTCGATTCCCGCGCGTCGAAGGAGCTGCCCACGCCATGAGCACACCGTCCCCGCTGCACGAGGTCCACCAGTCCCTCGGCGCGTCGTTCACCGACTTCGCGGGCTGGTCCATGCCCCTGCGCTACGGCAGCGAGCTGGCCGAGCACAAGGCGGTGCGCACCGCGTCCGGGCTCTTCGACCTCAGCCACATGGGTGAGATCGCGGTGACCGGGCCGCAGGCCGCCCAGGCGCTGGACCACGCGCTGGTCGGCACCCTGTCCAAGGTCAAGCCCGGCCGCGCCCGCTACACCATGCTCTGCGCGGAGGACGGCGGCATCCTCGACGACCTGGTCGTCTACCGGCTGGCCGACGAGGAGTACCTGGTCGTGGCCAACGCCTCCAACGTCGGCACGGTGGCCGCCGCGCTGGTCGAGCGGGCCGCGGGCTTCGACGCCACCGTCACCGACCGCTCCGCCGAGTACGCCCTCATCGCCGTGCAGGGCCCGACCTCGGCGGCCATCGTCGGCGCGGTGACCGGTGCCGCCCTCGACGGCCTCAAGTACTACGCCAGCATGCCCGCCACCGCCGCGGGCCACGACGTGCTGCTCGCCCGCACCGGCTACACCGGCGAGGACGGCTTCGAGATCTACGCCACCCCCGACCAGGCCCCCTCGATCTGGGCAGCCTGCGCCGAGCAGGGCGCCACCCCCGCCGGGCTGGCCTGCCGCGACACCCTGCGCCTGGAGGCCGGGATGCCGCTCTACGGCAACGAGCTGACCGCCGAGCTGACCCCCTTCGACGCCGGTCTCGGCCGGGTCGTGAAGTTCGAGAAGCCCGAGTTCGTCGGCCGGGCCGCCCTGGAGCGCCGCCAGGGGGCCGACCGCGCGCTCGTCGGGCTGCGCGGGGAGGGCCGCCGCGCGCCGCGCCACGGGTACTCCGTGCTCGACGGCGAGTCCACCCCGGTCGGTACTGTCACCAGCGGCGCGCTCTCGCCGACCCTCGGGCACCCGATCGCGATGGCCTACGTCCCCGCCGCCCTCAGCGTGCCGGGAACGGCGTTGACCGTCGACATCCGGGGCGCGAAGGCCCCCGTCGAGGTCGTGGCCCTGCCCTTCTACCAGCGTCCCGCCTGAGCCAGGAGAGTCGACACCGACATGAGCAACCCGCAGAACCTGTCCTACACGGAGGAGCACGAGTGGGTCGACGCGGCCGATCCGGCCGCCGCCACCGTGGGGATCACCGCCTACGCCGCAGGCGCGCTCGGTGACGTGGTGTACGTGCAGCTGCCCGCGGTCGGCGACACCCTCGTCGCGGGCGAGCCGTGCGGCGAGATCGAGTCCACCAAGTCGGTCAGCGAGCTGTACGCCCCCGCCGACGGCGAGGTCGTCGAGATCAACGAGGCGGTGGTCGACACCCCCGAGCTGGTCAACACCGACCCGTTCGGCGACGGCTGGCTGTTCCGCTTCCGGGTCACCGGCGCCCTGGAGCTGCTCGACGCCGACGCCTACGCCGAGCTGACCAAGGAAGAGGGCTGAGATGACCTCCTTCTCCGCCGACCTCGCCGCGGTCGACCCCGAGGTCGCCGCCGCGGTCGACGCCGAGCTGCGCCGCCAGCAGGGCACCCTGGAGATGATCGCCTCGGAGAACTTCGCCCCGCTGGGCGTGCTCCAGGCCCAGGGCTCGGTGCTGACCAACAAGTACGCCGAGGGCTACCCCGGCCGCCGCTACTACGGCGGCTGCGAGCACGTCGACGTGGTGGAGACGCTGGCCATCGAGCGGGTCAAGGCCCTCTTCGGCGCCGAGCACGCCAACGTCCAGCCGCACTCCGGCGCGCAGGCCAACGCCGCGGCGATGATGGCCGTGCTCAAGCCCGGCGACACGATCCTGGGCCTGGACCTGGCCCACGGCGGCCACCTGACGCACGGGATGAAGATCAACTTCTCGGGCAAGCTCTACAACGTCGTGGCCTACCACGTCGACAAGGACACCGGCCTGGTCGACATGGACGAGGTCGCCGCGCTGGCCGCCGAGCACAAGCCGAAGCTGGTCATCGCGGGCTGGTCGGCCTACCCCCGCCAGCTCGACTTCGCCAAGTTCCGCGAGATCGCCGACTCGGTGGGCGCGCTGCTCATGGTCGACATGGCGCACTTCGCCGGGCTCGTGGCCGCCGGGCTGCACCCCAACCCGGTCCCGCACGCCCAGCTGGTGACCACCACCACCCACAAGACCCTCGGCGGCCCCCGCGGCGGCGTGGTCCTGTGCACCAAGGACCTGGCCAAGAAGGTCAACTCGGCGGTCTTCCCCGGCCAGCAGGGCGGCCCGCTGGAGCACGTGATCGCGGCCAAGGCGGTCTCGTTCAAGATCGCGGCGTCGGAGGAGTTCGCCGAGCGCCAGCGCCGCGTGCTGGAGGGCGCCAAGATCCTGGCCGAGCGGCTGTCCCGGCCGGACTGCCGCGAGGTCGGCGTCAAGGTGTCCTCCGGCGGCACCGACGTGCACCTGGTGCTGGTGGACCTGGTGGAGTCGACGCTGGACGGCCAGCAGGCCGAGGACCGGCTGCACTCGGTCGGCATCACCGTCAACCGCAACGCCGTCCCGTTCGACCCGCGCCCCCCGATGGTGACCTCGGGGCTGCGCATCGGCACCCCCGCGCTGGCCACCCGCGGCTTCGACGCCGAGGACTTCACCGAGGTGGCCGACATCATCGCCGTCGCGCTTCGTCCCGACTTCGACGAGGCGACCAAGCAGGCCCTGCGCGAGCGGGTCGACCTGCTGGTCAAGCGCCGCCCGCTCTATCCAGAGCTGGGCTGAGCACGTCCCGGGCGGGGTCGGCGACCCCGGCCCCGCCCGGCACGCGAACCCGGAAGGTCCCAACGTCGTGGCCGTCAGCGTCTTCGATCTCTTCAGCGTCGGCATCGGGCCGTCGAGCTCCCACACCGTCGGTCCCATGCGGGCCGCCCTGATGTTCGTCTCCGCCCTGGACCTGCCCGCGGTGGCGCGGGTGCGCTGCGAGCTGTTCGGCTCGCTCGGCGCGACCGGGCACGGGCACGGCAGCGACAAGGCCGTCCTGCTGGGCCTGGAGGGCGAGCGGCCCGAGGAGGTCGACACCGCCACCGTGCCCACCCGGGTGGCCGAGATCCGCTCGTCCGGGCGGCTGCGCCTCATGGGCGCCCACGAGATCGCGTTCTCCTACGACGACGACCTCGTGCTGCACCGCCGCAAGACGCTTCCCCTGCACCCCAACGGGATGACGTTCGCCGCCTACGACGCCGCGGGCGCCGAGCTGGCCGCGCGGACGTACTACTCCGTCGGCGGCGGCTTCGTCAAGGACGAGTCCTCCGCGGACGGACCGGTGATCTCCGCCGACACCACGCCCGTGGCCTACCCCTTCCGCACCGCCGCCGAGCTGCTGGAGCACTGCGCGTCGTCGGGGCTGTCGATCGCGGGCGTGATGCTGGCCAACGAGCTGTCCTGGCGCAGCGAGGCCGAGGTGCGCTCCGGGCTGCTGGACATCTGGGCGGTCATGCGCGACTGCGTGGCGCGCGGCTGCGCCGCCGACGGCGTGCTCCCCGGCGGGCTGAAGGTGCCGCGCCGGGCCAAGGCGCTGCACGAGAAGCTGCTGGCCGAGGACGGCGCGCACGACCCGCTCTACGTCATGGACTGGGTGAGCCTGTTCGCCCTGGCGGTCAACGAGGAGAACGCTGCGGGCGGGCGCGTGGTCACCGCCCCGACCAACGGCGCGGCGGGCATCATCCCGGCGGTCCTGCACTACTACACCAGGTTCATCCCCGGCGCCTCCGACGACGGCGTGGTCGACTTCCTGCTGACCGCGGCCGCGGTGGGCGTCGTGCTCAAGGAGACGGCCTCGATCTCCGGCGCCGAGGTCGGCTGCCAGGGCGAGGTCGGCTCGGCCGCCGCGATGGCCGCCGCCGGGCTGACCGCGGTGCGCGGCGGCAGCGTCGCGCAGGTGGAGAACGCCGCGGAGATCGCCCTGGAGCACCACCTCGGGCTGACCTGCGACCCCGTGGGCGGGCTGGTCCAGATCCCGTGCATCGAGCGCAACGCGGTGGGCTCCACCAAGGCCATCCACGCCTCGCGCATGGCCCTGCAGGGCGACGGGACGCACGTCGTGCACCTCGACAAGGTGATCAAGACCATGCGCGAGACCGGCGCGGACATGCACACCAAGTACAAGGAGACCGCGCGCGGCGGCCTCGCGCTGAACGTCATCGAGTGCTGACCACTGGCTGAGAGCGCTCCCAGTTTCCTTCGGTGACGGTCTTGTCACCGCGGTGTGTCCTGGGTTACGGTCACTGCTGGGAGCGCTCCCAACCTGCAACCACCCAGTCTTGCGGCGGATGCCGGAACGCTCGTGATCCTCTGGGAGCGCTCTCAGACGGCGATCTGCTCGCAAGGAGGCGATGCATGAGTCTGCGCAAGATTGGCCGATCACGAAGGCTGGCCGGGGCGATGGCGGTGACGTCGGTGGCGGCCCTGTCCGCGACGCTCGTCGTGGCCAACACGACCACCGCCAGCGCCGCGCCCGGCTGCCGGGTCGACTACCAGGTGACCAACCAGTGGCCCGGCGGCTTCGGGGCCAACGTGTCGGTCACCAACCTCGGCGACCCGATCTCCGGCGGCTGGACGCTGGAGTGGGACTTCACCGCGGGGCAGCGGATCCAGCAGGGGTGGAGCGGCGAGTTCAGCCAGTCGGGCAACCGGGTGACCGTGCGCAACCCGGGCTGGTCCCCGTCCCTGGCGACCGGCGCGACGGTCATCCCCGGCTTCAACGGCTCGTGGAACGGGTCCAACCCGGCGCCCGCGCAGTTCCGGCTCAACGGAACGGTGTGCACCGGCACCATCCCGCCCACCACGACCACGACCACCACCACGACGACGACCACGACGACCACCACCACGGGCAACAACAACCCGGGCGCCAAGGTGGACAACCCGTACCTCGGTGCGAGCGTGTACGTCAACCCGCAGTGGAAGGCGCGCGCGCAGGCCGAGCCGGGCGGCTCGCGGATCGCCAACCAGCCCACCGGCGTGTGGATGGACCGCATCAGCGCCATCCACGGCAACGGCTCCCCGACCACGGGGACGATGGGCCTGGCCGACCACCTGGACGAGGCCGTGCGCCAGCTGGCCGCCTCGCCCACCGGTGAGCTGGTGTTCCAGGTCGTCATCTACAACCTGCCGGGCCGCGACTGCGCCGCCCTGGCCTCCAACGGCGAGCTCGGCCCGACCGAGCTGCCGCGGTACAAGAGCGAGTACATCGACGTCATCGCCGACATCCTGGCCCGGCCGGAGTACTCCGAGCTGCGCATCGTCGCCGTCATCGAGATCGACTCGCTGCCCAACCTGGTCACCAACGTCTCGCCCCGCAACACCGCGACGCCCCAGTGCGACGTGATGAAGCAGAACGAGAACTACCAGAACGGCGTCGCCTACGCCGTCGCCAACCTCGGCGGCTCGATCCCGAACGTCTACAACTACATCGACGCGGGCCACCACGGCTGGATCGGCTGGGGCGACCCGGTTCCCCAGTACGACAACTTCCACGCCTCGGCGCGGATGTTCGCCTCCATCGCAGGCCGCGAGGGCGCGAACCTCAACATGGTCCACGGCTTCATCACCAACACCGCCAACTACTCCGCCCTGCGCGAGCCGCACTGGACGGTGGACGACGTGGTGAACGGCCGCCCGGTGAAGGAGCAGGCCACCTGGGTCGACTGGAACGACTTCAACGGTGAGCTGGGCTTCGCCACCGCCATGCGCCAGGAGCTGATCGCCAACGGCTTCCCGTCGAACATCGGCATGCTGATCGACACCTCCCGCAACGGCTGGGGCGGCCCCAACCGCCCAACCGCCAAGTCCACCTCCAACGACCCGAACACCTACGTCAACGAGAGCCGCATCGACCGCCGCATCCAGAAGGGCAACTGGTGCAACCAGAGCGGCGCAGGCCTCGGCGAACGCCCCAAGGCAGCCCCCGAACCCAACATCGACGCCTACGTCTGGATCAAGCCCCCGGGCGAGTCCGACGGCGCCAGCCGCGAAATCCCCAACGAAGAGGGCAAGGGCTTCGACCGCATGTGCGACCCGACCTACCAGGGCAACCCCCGCAACGGCAACAACCCCTCCGGAGCCCTCCCCAACGCCCCACTGTCCGGCCACTGGTTCTCCGCCCAGTTCCAGGAGCTCATGGCCAACGCCTACCCGCCCCTGTAGACCCCGGACAACCCAACTGAACACCTGAAGTTCCGCCGTGGGCGGTGTCCCAGTCCCAGGGACACCGCCCACAGCCATGCCGCAACCGACGCTGCAACGACGGGAGTTCCTTGCTTAAGCTTGCCCGATCGACCACGCGCGGTTGGAGCCGATGGTTACCGGTACACCGTCCCCGACTGAGCGGGGTGCCCGGCAAGAGCCCACACGGGGGTGCCCCACACGAGGGACACCCCCAACCACTCAGGAGACGACCACCGTCGCAGCCGCCGGGACCGTCTCCGGGTAGCGGGGTTTGCAGCCCTGGCCTGCGGGGTGGGTGAAGCCGGTGTAGCCCGGACGCAGGGTGATGGTGCCCGGGGTGGTGAAGGTGACCTGCGTGCTGCCCGTGATCTGCCACGGCTCACCCGCCTGCAACTGCGGATTCGCCATCCCCGTAATGGTGAACGACCCCGCACCGGCCCCGCCCAGGTCGACGGTGTGCTGCCCCCGGTACGCCCCAGGAGCGGTCGGCTGGGACAGCGGATGGCGGGAGACCACCGAGGCAGTCACGGTCACCGGCTGCCCCTGCGGCGCGGTCGACGGCGCGGTGATGGTGATGTCGAAGGTGCGGCCGATCACCATGCCGACGACCCCGCACAGGTACTCCACCGAGACGGTGGCCGCGGCAGCAGGCGGTGCGGTGAGGACGGCCGCCCCGGTCGCAATGGCGACCGCGAGCCCCGCAATGCGCTTGGACATGTCGAACCCCCAATAGGTCTCAGCTGACGGCGATGGCGGCCAGGACCGGCGCCGAGGAGGGCTGGCAGCGCTGCGATTGGGTGAACAGCACCAGGCTGCTCACGCCGGTGAACTCCACCGTCGCCGCCGAGCAGGCTGAGCACAGTGGACCCCCTCGCACTCGGAGGGTTCCAGGGTCTCGGGCAGGCCCGCCGCCCGGCAACTCCCGCAGTGCCTAGGACGCGGCCTTCGTGCTCGCCTTCTCGACCGCCTTCTCCAGCTCGTCGCGGGTCATCTTGGAGCGGCCCTTGACGCCGAGGTCCTTGGCCAGCTTCTCCAGCTCGGCCTTCGTCAGCTCGGAGAGGTCCTCGGCAGGCGCCTTCGCCGCCGGGGCCTTGCCCTTCTTGCGGCTCTCCACGCTCGCGCTCAGCGCCTCGAACAGGTCGACGACCTTCGTCGGCTCGGCGGGCTCCTCCTCGGCCACGACCGTGCGGCCCTGGCGCTTGTCCTCGATGAGCTGCTCGACGCGCTGGGTGTAGGTGTCGTGGTAGTTCGACGGCTCCCAGTCCTCGGCCATCGACTCGACCAGCGACACCGCCATGTCCAGCTCCTTGCCGCGCGCGGCCACCAGCTCCGGCATCGACTTGAGCTCCTTGGCCGGGTCGCGGATGTCCTCAGCGAACAGCAGGGTCGTCAGGATCAGCAGGTCCTCGCCCGGGCGCAGCGCCGTCAGGTACTCCTTGCCGCGCATCACGAACGAGGCGATGCCCGCCTTGTTCGTCTTGCGCATGGCCTGGAGCAGCAGGCTGTAGGCGCGCCCGTACTCCTCCTTGGTCGGGCTCAGCCAGTAGGTCTTCTGGAAGTAGATGGGGTCGATCTGGTCGAGGTCGACGAAGGCGCTGATGTCGATCGTCCGCGACCGCCCGGGCGCGATGGCGTCGAGCTCGTCGGGCTCCAGGATGACGTACTCCCCGCCGCCGAGGTCGGCGCCCTTGACGATGTCGGAGTACGCCACCTCCTTGCCGGTCCGCTCGTTCACCCGCTTGTACCGGATGCGGTCGGCGGTGCCGCGCTCGAACTGGCGGAAGCTGATGGTGTGGTCCTCCGTCGCGCTGTACAGCTCGACGGGCACGGTCACCAGGCCGAAGTTGATGGCGCCTGCCCACACCGGTCGTGCCACGGACCCTCCCCGAAATTCCCTGTCTGCCCAACCCTAGGCCCGCTCGACGCCAGCCGCCATGCCGTCAGCGGAATCGCGGTGACCGGTTCGGGTTTGAAACTCACGCGATCGGGTACCACCCACACGGATCCCCCACCTCCGGAGGCCCTTGTGCTCCCCACCAAGCTCCCGCCCCGCCCATTGTGGCGCGGACTCGAGTACGGACCCGCTCTCGTCGTGCTCGATCCGGGCGGCTCCCGGCCCCGCGACCTGCCCGCCGCCTGGGCGCCGCTGACCGACCAGTTCCAGATCGCCTGGTGCGCCACGCCCGGCCCGGACAGCGGCCCGGAGGCCGTCGAGGACGTGCTGGAGACCCTGGCCGACCGGCGGGTGCGCACCCACATCGTGGCCGACGCCCGGCTCGCCGGGTTCGCCGCCGGGGTGCTGGCCGAGTTCGCGCACATCGTGCGCACGCTGGTGGTGGTCGGTGCCGCAGCGCCACCGGCCACCACCGGGGTGCGCACGGCCTGCGTCGGCGGCCGCGACCTGGCCTCACCGCAGGTAGTCGCCGCGGTGCTCGCCGAACTCGGGCGGGCGCGCGCCTGAGCGCCCCGCCGCGGGGCAATAGTGTGGACGCCATGAGCACACACTTCGACGTCGTGGTCCTCGGCGCCGGGCCCGGCGGCTACGTCGCCGCCATCCGGGCGGCCCAGCTCGGGTTGAGCACGGCCATCATCGAGGAGCGCTACTGGGGCGGTGTCTGCCTCAACGTGGGCTGCATCCCGTCCAAGGCCCTGCTGCGCAACGCGGAGCTGGCGCACATCCTGTCCCACGACGCCGACGCGCTGGGAATCCAGGTCGAGGGCTCGCTGCGCTTCGACTACGGCAAGGCGTTCACCCGCAGCCGCGCGGTCGCCGACGGCCGCGTCAAGGGCGTGCACTACCTGATGAAGAAGAACAAGATCAAGCAGTTCTTCGGGTGGGGCGCGTTCACCGGGCCCAACGCCATCGACGTCAAGTCCGACTCGGGCACCGAGTCGATCACCTTCGACCACGCCATCATCGCCGCGGGGGCCACCACCCGGCTGCTGCCCGGCACCTCCCTGTCCGACCGCGTGGTGACCTACGAGGAGCAGATCCTCAGCGACACGCTGCCGGAGAGCATCGTCATCGCCGGTGCGGGCGCGATCGGCGTGGAGTTCGCCTACGTGCTGCACAACTACGGCGTGAAGGTCACCATCGTCGAGTTCCTCGACCGGATGGTGCCGCTGGAGGACGAGGAGGTGTCCAAGGAGCTGGCGCGCCGGTACAAGAAGCTGGGCATCGAGGTCCTCACCGGCACCCGGGTCGAGAAGATCGACGACAGCGGGGAGAAGGTGCGCGTCACCGTCTCCAAGGGCGGCCAGGAGCAGGTGCTGGAGACCGACAAGGTGCTCCAGGCGATCGGCTTCGCCCCCCGCGTGGAGGGCTACGGCCTGGAGAGCACCGGCGTACGGCTGACCGAGCGCAAGGCCATCGACATCGACGGCTTCTGCCGCACGTCCGTGCCGCACATCTTCGCCATCGGCGACGTGACCGCCAAGCTGATGCTGGCCCACACCGCCGAGGCGATGGGCGTCATCGCCGCGGAGACGATCGCGGGCGCGGAGACCATGGAGCTGGACTACGCCATGATCCCGCGGGCGACCTACTGCCAGCCGCAGATCGCCAGCTTCGGCTACACCGAAGCGCAGGCCCGCGAGCGCGGCTACGACGTCAAGGTGGCCAAGTTCCCGTTCACCGCCAACGCCAAGGCCCACGGCCTCAACGACCCGGTCGGGTTCGTCAAGCTGATCAGCGACGCGACGCACGGCGAGCTGCTCGGCGGGCACCTGATCGGGCCCGAGGTCACCGAGCTGCTGCCGGAGCTGACCCTGGCCCAGCAGTGGGACCTCACCGTGCACGAGGTGGCCCGCAACGTGCACGCGCACCCGACCCTGGGCGAGGCCGTCAAGGAGGCGATCCACGGCCTGGCCGGGCACATGATCAACATGTAGCGGGACGGCGCCCGGGGTTCGCCCCGGGCCGGTTCCGCCGAGATAAGTTGTGCACAACTTAGTTGCGCACTACCGTAGGACCGGTAGCCCGATCCGAAGGAGTCAAGCCATGAAGGTGCTCTACACCGCGGAGGCGACCGCGACCGGCGCGGGCCGGGGCGGCCACGTGCGCTCGTCCGACGGCGTCATCGACCAGGACCTGGCGGTGCCCACCGGCCTCGGCGGCCCGGGCGGGGCGGCCAGCAACCCCGAGCAGCTCTTCGCCGCGGGCTACTCGGCCTGCTTCCACGGCGCGCTGCAGCTGGTCGCCCAGCAGGCCGGGACCGCGATCGAGGGTTCCCAGGTCACGGCGTCGGTCGCCATCGGCAAGTCCGCCGACGGCCTCGGCCTGGCCGTGCGGCTGACGGTGACCGTGCCGGACGTGGAGCGGTCCGTTGTGGAGGACCTGGTGGCCAAGGCCCACCAGGTGTGCCCGTACTCCAAGGCCACCCGTGGCAACATCGACGTCGACCTGGTGGTCGGCTGAGCATTCGGAGGTAGCCGTGGCCGTCTCGCCCGCGCTGGAGCAGCAGCTGTGCTTCGCGCTGTACTCCGCGTCCCGGGCGGTGACGGCCCGCTACCGCCCCCTGCTCGACGCCCTCGGCCTGACCTACCCCCAGTACCTCGTCCTGCTCGCCCTCTACGAGCGCGACGGCCGCACGGTCAAGGAGCTGGGGGAGCAGTTGCGCCTGGACTCCGGCACGCTCTCCCCGCTGCTCAAGCGCATGGCCGCCGCGGGCCTGGTGCGCCGCACCCGCGGCGCCGACGACGAGCGCAGCGTCCTGGTCGAGCTGACCGAGGGTGGAGAGGCCCTGCGCGAGCGGGTCGCCGCCGTGCCCGGCGCGCTCTTCGGCGGGACCGACGTCACTGCGGCCGAGGTCGCCGACCTGCGCGCCCGCCTGCAGGAGTTCCTCGCCCGCATCTAGAGGGCGCGCGTCTGGCCCCGGTGCAGGTACTCGACGCGGGTCGCGGGCTTGCGGCGCTCGACCTCCACGATGAAGTCCGACAGCGGCGAGTGGAAGACCCCGTAGTCGTCGTAGTGCACCGGCAGCGCGGTCTTGGGGCGGACGAGTTCGAGCAGGTCGACGCCCTGCTCGCCGTCCATCGTCAGCAGCGCGCCGAGCACCCGCGTGCCGCCGAGGTGCACGACCGCGGCGTCGATGTCGGGGAAGCGCTCGGCGATGGCGGCCAGGCCGGGCACCGGCAGCGTGTCGCCGGTGAGGTAGACCCGCAGCGGCTCGCGGTCGGGCGGCTGGTACTCCAGCAGCGTGCCCATCACCGGTGGCAGCAGCCGGGCCAGCGGGCCGCGCGCGTGCACCCCGGGCAGCGCGGTGATGCGCAGCCGCGCGCCGTCCTTGTCCAGCCGCTGCTCCTGCCAGGTGCGCATCGGCACCGCCTCGGTGAAGCCCGCGCGGCGCAGCCGGGTCGCCGCGTGCCCGGTGGTGAACACCGGCAGGTCGCGGTGCAGGCCGCGGCGGGCCACCCGGTCGAAGTGGTCGCCGTGCAGGTGCGAGAGCACGACCCCGTCGAGCGGGGGCAGCTCGCCGATGCCCAGCGCCGGTTCGGTGCGCCGCCTGCTGACCAGGCCGTGTCCGATATGGACCCACTGGCCCCGCCGCACGAAGTTCGGGTCGGTGAGGACGGTGAACCCGCCCAGGCGCAGCAGCGTGGTGGCTGTGCCGATGAAGGTGATCTCGCAGTCGGCCATCCTCCCGGCTACCCGGGGCCGCCACCGGCGAATCCCGCGGCTGTCGGTGCCCGGGGCTAGCGTGGGGGCATGAGCCACGTCACCGCCAACCAGCCCGTCGGCACCCCGACCTGGATCGACCTCGGCCTCCCCGACCTCGCCGCCGGTCAGGAGTTCTACGCGGCGGTCTTCGGTTGGGAGTTCCAGACCTGGGAGGGCTACAGCGTCGCCCTGCTCGACGGCCGCAAGGTCGCGGGCATCTCCGGGTACGGCGAGGGGCCCGAGCACTGGTGGAACGTCTACTTCGCCGTCGACGACTGCGCCGCCGCGGCCCAGCGGGTGCAGGACGCGGGCGGGCGCATCGTCGCCGAGCCCGACGACATGGGCGACCTGGGCCGGATGGCCGTCGCCGAGGACGCCGTGGGCGCGCCGTTCAGCCTGTGGCAGGGCAAGTCGATGGTGGGCTGCGAGGTCGTCAACGAGCCCGGCGCCCTGGTCCGCAACGACCTCACCACCCCGGACCCGGCCGCCGCCCGCCGCTTCTACACCGCGGTCTTCGACTTCACCCTCGACGGCAACGACGACCTGCCCGGCATGGACTTCACCTTCCTGCGCCGCCCCGACGGCCACGAGATCGGCGGCATCATCGGCTCGCCCACCGCGCACCGCTCGCGCTGGTCGACCACCTTCGAGGTCGCCGACGCCGACGACGCCGCCACCCGGGCCATCAAGGCAGGCGGGCGCGTGGTCGACACCGAGGACATGGTCTACGGCCGCTTCGCGGTGCTGCTCGACCCCTTCGGCACGGAGTTCTCCGTCATCGCCCGCCCCTCAGCCGACTAGCCGGATGTGCTTCACCCCGACCCACGCCCGCCGCACCCGCCCCCGCACCGGCCCATCGGTGTTCGGCGCGAGCACCAACCCGGCCCGCCCGGCGATGTGCTCGGCGACCTCGGCGACGGACAACTCGTCGGTCCACACGTGCTCACCGAACTCCGGCCTGCCGAGCCGCTCCAGGCAGTGGTCGATCCGCGACACCGCCCAACTCTCCCGCCGCAGCGGCGCATCCTTCCCCACCACCCACGCGACCAGGTGACCGAACCCGCGCTCCCGCAACCGCGCCAGGACGGTCTCCCGCCTGGCCATCAACGCGAAGTGCCGCACGTCGTGCCCGTCATCCCGGAGCCTGCCGACGATCTCGTCGAAGTAGGCGGGCTCGGTGACCGTCATGGGCGCGATGACGGTGTGCTCAGCCAACGCGATCGAGAGGACCTCGTAGACCCCTTGCCGCCACGCCCGCAGATCCTGGAAGTCCCCACGCAGCTTGCGCGGCAGCATCCGGTGCAGCCCGAAGCCCACCATCTCCGGATCGCAGATGACACTGCCGGGCAACCGCCGCTGCACCTCATGAGCAGTCTGCGTCTTCCCCCCACCGAACGGCCCATTGATCCACAAGAGCATGCCCCGACTCTACGGACCCCCACCCGCTCCACACCTCACCCACCGCAGCCTGCGCCCACCCCTGCGGACTGCCCACCCCGACGCCTCACGCCCTGAGCCGACCCACCCCACTGCGAACCGCCCCACGCCCGTTGCGCGACCAAGGGCGGCCCGTCGGAGCTGCGGCCTCTACGTCTCGTGCGCGGTCTGTGTCTTCCTGTCGAACGTCGGTCCGTGTGCGGCTGCCTCTGCGGATCGGGCTAGTGGCGGGTGGTTGTGTGGTGCAGGGTGGTCGCGGCGCAGGCGGCTAGGCCCGTTGAGCGCAGTCGGATGCGACCGTCCCGGACGGCGATGGCGACCTCGGTCGTGTCGCCGACCCCGTCGACCCCAGCCGCGGCGGCGATGGTCCCCGCCGGGTCGAGGACAACGCGCAGGCGGGGGAGGGCGGCGGGCGGGAAGGCCCGGCGCAGGTAGCCGCGGGTCTCGGTGATGACCAGCCGCGCCAGTCCCATCACCTCGCCCGGATCGGTGGCGACCACGACCAGGGTGACGTCCTCGCTGTCCGGCATCCCCCGCACCGCCGCCTCGACCCCAGCCAGGCGCTGCACCCCCATGACAGCCACAACCCCGTCGGTCCCCAGGTCAGCCGGGACGCCATGCGCCACGTCGAACGCCTCACCCGGCGCCCACGGCTCGTCCACCACCGAGGTGGGCGGCAGGTGCTCGGGGAAGTCCCACCCCCGATCGAACTCAGGCAGCCCCTCACAGGTCTGCACGACATGAAACGGCTCAACCAACCCAGGCGCCGCCGCAGCCAACTGCCGCGCCCCCTCCAACACCGTCAACGCCGCCTCAGCCTGCCGAACCCGAACCCCCGCCCCGTCAACCCTCCCCAGCGCAACCCCGATCTGCAGCGCAGCAATCTTCATCAACTGCGTATAGGCATGCCGAGTCCGCTCGTCAGCCATAACCTCAGGAAGCAGATGCGACCGCAAGTGCGTGGGCGCAGTAGCCAACGGCAACCGCGCCACCCAATCCCGCGCAAGCGCCCCCAACGCCCCCCGCCCCGTACGAACGGCCCTCCCAGCCCCTTCGCCACCCGCAGACCTGCCGCCCGCACCCACGCCCCCCGCACCCACGCCCCCCGCAGACACGGCACCTCCGGCGAAGCCACGTCCCCCCATGCCGCGCGCTAGCGTGCCCCCCGCCACCTCGCTCCCCGCCGCCTCGCTCCCAGCCGCGCCTTCCGCCGCCCCGCTCCCGGCCGCCTCGCTCCCGGCCGTGCCTCCTGCCGCCCCGCTCCCGGCCGTGCCGTCGGCCGCCCCGCTCCTAGCCGCGCCTCCCGCCGCCCCGCTCCCAGCCGTGCCCTCGGCGAGCATGCCCCCCGCACGCAGGGAGCTGGCGGCCGTGCCAAGCGCGGGCGTGCCGCCGCTGGGCGCGGAGGCGGACCCGGCACCTGCGGATAGGGCGTTCTCGATTTCGGCGGCCTCGGCTTCGGCGTCGTCGGCGAGGACGGCGAAGTAGAGGGCTCGTTTGCTGGGGAAGTTGGAGTAGACCGCCCCTCGGGTGAGGCCTGCTCGGGCGGCTACGGCGTCGACCTTGGTTTCGCGGTAGCCGCGTTCGGCGAACTCGATGCGGGCGGCGGCCATCAGCTTCGCCCGGTTGCCCTCGCGGATCTCGAGCCTCGTCTGCCTGGCCACGTCGCCGTCCCTCCCGCTGCTTCCCGCGCGATCACCCTAGCACCGCAGATGGCGTGAACATATGACGACATCATCTGGATTTCGCGTTCAGATGATGACATCATCCGGATGTTCACATCATATGTTCTCATCATCTGGAGGTTCTGAGTGCTGGAGCTGCACGCGACCGACCCGCGCCTGCTCACCGACCCGTTCGGCGTGTACGGCGAGGCGCGGGAGGCGGGGCCGCTGGCCCGGCTCGTGGTGCCGGGCATGACCGCCCTGTGGGTCGTCACCCGCTACGAGGAGGCCAGGGCCGTCCTCGGCGACGACCGCGTCGAGCTGCGGCCGGAGAGCTTCCTCCGCCCGCCCATGCCACCCGAGGTCGAGCCCTACCTGCACACGATGGCCGAGATGGACGGCCCCGCACACGCCCGCCTGCGCCGCCTGGTCGCCCCCGCCTTCAGCGCCCGCCGGGCCGAAGCGCTGCGCCCGCGCGTCGAGCGCGTCGTCGACCGCCTGCTCACCGCCCTGCCCGACCCCGCCGACCTGGTCGCCGACTTCGCCCGCCCCCTCCCGATGGACGTCATCTGCGAGCTGATCGGCGTCCCGGACGTCGAGCGGTGGCGAGAGCACGGCGCCGCCGTCGCGGCAGGCGCGGGCGCGCAGTTCATGGCCGCCATCCCCGCGATCATCGAGGGCGCCAAGGCCGCCGTCGCCCGCCGCCGCGCCACCCCGGCCGACGACATCCTCACCGACCTCATCCGCGTCCACGACGGCGACCGCCTCACCGACACCGAACTGGTCACCCTCGTCTGGCACCTCGTCCTCGCGGGCCAGACCCCCACCAACCTCATCGCCAACGCCGTCGAAGCCCTCCTCACCCACCCCGACCAGCTAGCCGCCCTGCGCGCCGACCCCGCCCTCATGCCCGGCGCGGTCGAGGAGCTGACCCGCTGGTGCAGCCCCCAGCTCCTCACCACCCCCCGCTACACCCGCGAACCCGTCGACGTCGCAGGCACGACCATCCCCGCAGGCGAACCCGTCACCATCAGCATCGCCGCCGCCAACCACGACCCCCGCGCCTTCTCCCCGACCCTCGACATCACCCGCCCCCCGGCCCACCACCTCGCCTACGCCCACGGCCCCCACTACTGCCTCGGCGCCCCCCTGGCCCGAATCCAAACCGAATCCGCCCTGACCGCCCTCCTCACCCGCTACCCCAACCTCGCCATCGCAGGCGAGATCCCCCGCACCCCCGACCCCGGCACCTGGCGCATGTCCGCCCTCCCGGTGACCCTGACCTAGCCCCTCGATCCGCCAGAGCGAGATCGGTCCGTGCAGGCGCGCCCAGTGCAGGCGCGCCCAGTGCAGGCGCGCCCAGTCGGTCAGAGCAATTCGGGGGCGCCGTCAGGTGGCAGCGGGGTTGCCGCCCCGCCGTGGCGGCCCGAGCGCACCGGAGGTGCGACTACTTCGGTGGCCCGGGGGCGACGGCGTTGACCCGGATGCGATCGGGCACCAGTTCCAGCGCCCAGCAGCGCATCAGGCGCCCCAGCGCGTGTGCACGACGACCGTCGGCGACAGCCGGAAACAGCGGACGGGCCGCGCGGGCGTCGTCGGCCGCGCGGCCCGACCAGTCAGCACCCCTACGCCAGCGGCCGGTCCGTGGGCGCGATCGGCCGCGGCAGGAGGTGGCGGCCGGTGAGGTAGGCGTCGACGCCCGCGGCGGCAGCGCGGCCCTCCGCGATCGCCCAGACGATCAGCGACTGGCCGCGGCCGACGTCACCCGCGCTGAACACCCCCGGCACCGACGTCTGGAAGTCCGCGCCCCGGGCCACGTTGCCGCGGTCGTCGAGGTCGACGCCCAAGTCGGTGAGCAGCGCGGACTTCTCCGGCCCGACGAACCCCATCGCCAGGGTCACCAGGTCGGCGGGCAGTTCGCGCTCGGTGCCGGGCACCGGGGTGAACCGCCCGCCCTCGGCGCGGACCTCCACCAGCCGCACCGCCCGCACCCGCTCCTCCCCGACGAACTCCGTCGTGGACACCGAGTACACCCGCTCGCCGCCCTCCTCGTGCGCCGAGGACACCCGGTACAGCATCGGGTATGTCGGCCACGGGTGGGCGGCCGAGCGCGACCCCGGCGGCTTGGGCATGATCTCCAGCTGGGTCACCGACGCCGCGCCCTGCCGGTGGGCGGTGCCCACGCAGTCGGCCCCGGTGTCGCCGCCGCCGATGACCACGACGTGCTTGCCCGCCGCGTCGATGGGGGAGCGGTCGAGCAGACCCGCGGCGACCTTGTTGGCCAGCGGCAGGTACTCCATCGCCTGGTGCACCCCGGCCAGCTCGCGCCCCGGGATCGGCAGGTCGCGCCACGCCGTGGCCCCGCAGGCCAGCACCACCGCGTCGTACCCGGCCCGCAGGTCGGCCGCGGTCACGTCCACCCCGGCGTCGACGTTGGTGCGGAACACCGTGCCCTCGGCCCGCATCTGCTCCAGCCTGCGGTCCAGCCGGGACTTCTCCATCTTGAACTCCGGGATCCCGTAGCGCAGCAGCCCGCCGATGGCGTCGGCGCGCTCCAGCACCTCCACGTCGTGCCCGGCCCGGGTGAGCTGCTGGGCCGCGGCCAGCCCCGCGGGCCCGGACCCGATCACCGCGACGGTCTTCCCGGTGCGCGTCGGGGCCGGGACCGGGGTGATCCACCCCTCGTCCCACGCCCGGTCCACGATCGAGATCTCGACCCGCTTGATGCTGACCGGGTCCTGGTTGATCCCCAGCACGCACGCCGCCTCGCAGGGCGCGGGGCACAGCGTGCCGGTGAACTCCGGGAAGTTGTTGGTCGCGTGCAGCCGCTCGGCCGCCGCGCGCCAGTCGTCGCGCCACACCAGCGTGTTCCACTCCGGCACCAGGTTGCCCAGCGGGCAGCCCTGGTGGCAGAACGGGATGCCGCAGTCCATGCACCGCCCGGCCTGCTTGGCCACGCGCTCCCCGCCGAACTCGTCGTAGACCTCGCGCCAGTCCCGCAGCCGCAGGAACACCGGCCGGGAGGGGGCGTCCTCCCGCGGGGTGGTCAGAAAGCCCTTGGGGTCAGCCATGTGCGGCCTCCATGATCGCCTGGTCGATGTCGCGGCCATCGGCCTCGGCCGCCGCGCGGGCGGCCAGCACGCGCTTGTAGTCCTTGGGCATCACCTTGGTGAAGCGGCTGACGACCCCGTCCCAGTCGGCCAGCAGGGAGCGGGCCACCGCCGAGTCGGTCTCGGCCTGGTGGCGCGCGACGGTCTCGCGCAGGAAGTCGTGGTCGTCGACGTCGAGCGGGTCGAGGTCGACCATCTCCGGGTTGACCCGGGCGGGGTCGAGGTCGAGCACGTAGGCGATGCCGCCGGACATGCCCGCCGCGAAGTTGCGCCCGGTCGGCCCGAGCACGACGACGCGCCCACCGGTCATGTACTCGCAGCCGTGGTCGCCCACGCCCTCCACGACGGCCAGCGCGCCGGAGTTGCGCACGCAGAACCGCTCGCCGACCTTGCCGCGCAGGAACAGCTCCCCGCTGGTGGCGCCGTAGCCGATCACGTTGCCCGCGATGACGTGCTGCTCGGCGGCGAACTGCGCCTCCGGGTGCGGCCGCACGGTGATCCGCCCACCGGAGAGGCCCTTGCCCACGTAGTCGTTGGCGTCGCCGACCAGCCGCAGCGTGACCCCGCCGGGCAGGAACGCGCCGAAGGACTGGCCCGCCGTGCCGGTGAAGGTCACGTCGATGGTGTCGTCGGGCAGCCCGCCGCCGCCCCAGCGCCGGGTCACCTCCGAGCCCAGCATCGTGCCCACGGTCCGGTTGACGTTGCGCACGGGCAGCTCCAGCCGCACCTTGTCGCCCGCCTCCAGCGCGCCCTCGGCGAGCTGGATGAGCGTGTTGTCCAGCGCCCGCTCCAGCCCGTGGTCCTGGGCGACGACCTGGTGGCGCGAGGCGCCCTCGGGCAGCTCGGGCACGTGGAAGATCGGCGAGAGGTCCAGCCCGCTGGCCTTCCAGTGGTCGACCGCCGCGCGGGTGTCCAGCAGCTCGGCGTGGCCCACGGCCTCGGCCAGCGTGCGGAAGCCCAGCGCCGCCAGCAGCTCGCGCACCTCTTGGGCGATGAACTCGAAGAAGTTCACCACGTACTCCGCCTTGCCGTTGAACCGCTCGCGCAGCACGGGGTTCTGCGTGGCCACCCCGACCGGGCAGGTGTCCAGGTGGCACACCCGCATCATCACGCAGCCGGACACCACCAGCGGCGCGGTGGCGAAGCCGAACTCCTCGGCCCCCAGCAGCGCCGCGACCACCACGTCGCGGCCGGTCTTGAGCTGCCCGTCGGTCTGCACCACGATCCGGTCGCGCAGCCGGTTGGCCAGCAGCGTCTGCTGCGTCTCGGCCAGCCCCAGCTCCCACGGCCCGCCAGCGTGCTTGATCGACGACAACGGCGACGCGCCGGTCCCGCCGTCGTGCCCGGAGATGAGCACCACGTCGGCGTGCGCCTTGGACACCCCGGCCGCGACCGTGCCGACGCCGACCTCGGAGACCAGCTTGACGTGCACGCGGGCCCGCGGGTTGGCGTTCTTCAGGTCGTGGATGAGCTGGGCCAGGTCCTCGATGGAGTAGATGTCGTGGTGCGGCGGCGGGGAGATCAGCCCGACCCCGGGCGTGGAGTGCCGGGTCTTGGCGATCCACGGGTAGACCTTCGTGCCGGGCAGCTGCCCGCCCTCGCCGGGCTTGGCGCCCTGCGCCATCTTGATCTGGAGGTCGTCGGCGTTGACCAGGTACTCGCTGGTCACCCCGAACCGGCCGGAGGCCACCTGCTTGATCGCCGAGCGGCGCTGCGGGTCGTAGAGGCGCTCGGGGTCCTCGCCGCCCTCGCCGGTGTTGGACTTCGCGCCCAGCCGGTTCATCGCGATGGCCAGCGTCTCGTGCATCTCCTGGGAGATCGAGCCGTAGGAGATCGCGCCGGTGGAGAAGCGCTTGACGATCGAGCTGACCGGCTCGACCTCCTCGATCGGCACCGGCGGCCGCACGCCCTCCTTGAACGCGAACAGCCCGCGCAGCGTCTTCAGCGACGCCGACTGGTCGTCGACGAGCTTGGTGTACTCCTTGAAGATCTCGTACTTGCCCGAGCGGGTGGAGTGCTGGAGCTTGAACACCGTCTGCGGGTTGAACAGGTGCGGCTCGCCCTCGCGCCGCCACTGGTAGTCCCCGCCCACCGCCAGCTCGCGGTGGCTGGCGCGCACCCCGTCGGCCGGGAAGGCCGCGCGGTGGCGGCGGGCCACCTCCTCGGCCAGCACGTCGAAGCCGACCCCGCCCAGCCGGGAGGTGGTGCCGGTGAAGCAGGCATCGATGACCTCCTCGCCCAGGCCGAGCGCCTCGAAGATCTGCGCGCCGTGGTAGGACGCCACAGTGGACACGCCCATCTTCGACATGGTCTTGCGCAAGCCCTTGCCCAGGGCCTTGATGAGGTTGCGTGCGGCCTGCTTGGCGTCGACGCCGGGGATGAGGCCGCGGTCGGCCATCTCCTCGACCGTGGCCATCGCCAGGTACGGGTTGACCGCGGACGCGCCGTAGCCGATCAGCAGGGCGATGTGGTGCACCTCGCGGGCGTCGCCGGTCTCCACGACCAGGCTCACCTGCGAGCGCGTCTTCTCCCGCACCAGGTGCTGGTGCACCGCGCCGACGAGCAGCAGCGACGGGATCGGCGCGAACTCCTCGTCCACCCCGCGGTCGGACAGCACCACGATCCGCGCGCCGCCGCGGATGGCCGCGGAGACCTCCGCGCGCAGCCGGGTCAGCTCCTCGCGCAGCGCGTCCCCGCCGCCGCGCACCGCGTAGCGGCCGTGGACGGTCACCGACTGGAACTCCGGCAGGTCGCCGTCGTCGTTGGCGTGGACGATCTTGGCCAGCTCGTCGTTGTCCAGCACCGGGAACGGCAGGGTGATGCGCCTGCACGAGTCCGCGCCCGCGGCCAGCAGGTTGGGCTCGGCGCCGAGCTGGGTGCCAAGGCTGGTGACCAGCTCCTCCCGGATCGCGTCCAGCGGCGGGTTGGTGACCTGGGCGAACAGCTGGCTGAAGTAGTCGTAGAGCGGGCGCTGGTCGGCCGAGAGCGGGGCCAGCGGGGCGTCGTTGCCCATCGACCCGATCGGCTCGGCCCCGGTGCGGGCCATCGGCTCCAGCAGCAGCGTCAGCTCCTCCTGGGTGTAGCCGAACGCCTGCTGGCGGCGCACCAGGGAGGCGTGCGTGGGCGCCTCGCGCTCGCGGGCGGGCAGGGTCTCCAGCGGGACCAGCCCCGCCGCGACCCACTCGCCGTAGGGGTGCGCGGCGGCCAGCTCGCCCTTGATCTCCTCGTCGTCGATGATCCGGCCCTGGGCGGTGTCGACCAGGAACATCCGGCCGGGCTCCAGCCGTCCCTTGCGGACGATCGCGGTCGGGTCGATGTCCAGCACGCCGACCTCGGAGGCCAGCACGACCAAGCCGTCCTCGGTGACCCAGTACCGGGCGGGCCGCAGGCCGTTGCGGTCGAGCACCGCGCCGATCTGGGTGCCGTCGGTGAAGGACACCAGCGCCGGGCCGTCCCACGCCTCCATCAGCGTGGAGTGGAACTGGTAGAACGCCCGCCGCGCCGGGTCCATCGTGGTGTGGTTCTCCCACGCCTCGGGGATCATCATCAGCACCGCGTGCGGCAGCGACCGGCCGCCCAGGTGCAGCAGCTCCAGCACCTCGTCGAAGGAGGCGGAGTCGCTGGCCCCGCGGGTGATCACCGGCAGGACGCGGCGCAGGTCGCCCGGGATGAGGTCGGTGGCCAGCGTCGCCTCGCGGGCGTCCATCCAGTTGCGGTTGCCGCGCAGGGTGTTGATCTCCCCGTTGTGCGCGACGTAGCGGTACGGGTGGGCCAGCGGCCAGGACGGGAAGGTGTTGGTCGAGAAGCGGGAGTGGACCAGGCCGATGGAGCTGGTGACGCGCTCGTCGGTCAGGTCCGGGAAGAACCGGGCGACCTGGGGCTCGGTGAGCATTCCCTTGTAGACGATGGTCCTTCCCGACAGGCTCGGGAAGTAGACGTCGGCGGCCCGCTCGGCGCGCTTGCGCACGCAGAACGCCAGCCGCTCCAGCGCCAGCCCGCCCACCCCGTCGGCCGCGGCGATGAACAGCTGCGCGAAGTGCGGCATCACGGCCGCGGCGGTCGCCCCGCAGTGCTCGCGCCGGACCGGCAGCTCGCGCCAGCCCAGCACGACGGCGCCCTCCTCCGCGGCGATCGTCTCAATGGCTGAGACGGCGGCGGCCCGCTCGGCCGCGTCCACGGGCAGGAATGCGGTGCCCACGGCGTAGTCGGCGGGCAGGTCGAAGTCGACGACCGCGCGGAAGAAGGCGTCCGGCACCTGGATCAGGATGCCCGCGCCGTCGCCGGTGTCCGGCTCGGCGCCGCGGGCCCCGCGGTGCTCCAGGTTGCGCAGGGCGACGAGGGCTTTGGCGACGATGCCGTGGTCTCGGCG
Source organism: Actinokineospora sp. NPDC004072 (assembly GCF_053604195.1). Lineage (NCBI taxonomy): Bacteria > Bacillati > Actinomycetota > Actinomycetes > Pseudonocardiales > Pseudonocardiaceae > Actinokineospora > Actinokineospora sp. NPDC004072. The sequence goes on from NZ_JBSGHB010000002.1 coordinate 328,680, forward strand.
TCCGGTGAGGTCGGCCACGAAGGCCACACCGCACGCATCGTGCTCGTACTGCTCGTCGTAGAGACCACCCCGCAGGTGGTCTTGGCGGGTCGTCACGCTAGCGGCCCTCCCAAATGGCGGGAGCACCAAGCGGGCAGGGGGCAGGCGGCGATGCGCGCGGACCCCGCGACCCGGTGGCGCCCCCGGATCTTCCGGCGACATTGGACTGCCCGGGACCGGGCGGTGAGCGCACCTCGTCGTGCGGGGGAAGCGGCCGTCGTGACACCGTTGGCGGACGGGCGCTGGAGATCATCAACGCACTGCGCTGTGCGGACGCTGGGGGTCGAGCTGGGGCGTCGGGCGGACTGCGCTGGCACGGTCCCGCCGCCGTCTGGTCACCCCGGGATCGACCGGGGTTCTCATGACAATAGTGTGAAATGCACGTGTCCGGGATACGCCGAACGGCGCGCGTGAAAATCGCCACGCGCCCCTTGACGGGCCCTGAGCCGCCCTCAGGTCTCTGACCTGCGATTTCGCCGGATCGGGGATGATTGGGCCCGCTCGCGCGTTGAACCGGTACAGACGTGGAAGGAGGCAGGTCGTGCCCGTCTTGGTGCTGCTGCTGCTCGCGATGGCCGTCGAGATCGGCGTGCTGGTGTGGATCGGCGGGCTCGTCGGGCTGCTGCCGACGATCCTGCTGCTGGTCGCCGCCACCCTGCTCGGCGGGTGGCTGCTGCGCCGCGAGGGCGCGCGGGCGCTCGGCGCGCTCCAGGAGGCGGTGTTCGCCCGGCGCGTCCCCGACCGCGAGGTCGTCGACGGCATGCTGATCGCCGCCGCGGGCGTGCTGGTGTTCGTGCCCGGCCTCATCAGCGACGTGCTCGCCCTGGGGCTGCTGTTCCCGCCGACCCGCTCCCTGGTGCGCAAGCGCCTGCTCCGGCGCGCGGCCCGGCGCTCCGGCGTGATCGACTCCGTGGTGGTCCCGTCCGAGCGCGTCGAGCCCACCATCATCGTGATCCCGGAGTCTCGGGACGAACCGCAAACATGACCGCCTAACTGTGTGTTTTCGAATCGTCGCCCTGGGTTGACGCTCGGTCACCGGACCACGACACTGGCCCTGTGCGAACGCTAATTGTTGCGATAGGTCTGGCTCTGATGGGCGCGGTCCCGGCCGCGGCGGCCCCGGCGGCGACCGGTACAGGACACTGGCGGACAGTGGTGTTCGATGAGTACCGGCCCGGCGCCGAGGGGGTCACGTACAACCAGGAACGGGTGCCGATCGGCGCTAAGGCGACGGTGGTGTCCCACTCCTCGCGCGGCCGCACGGTCGTCGCGCTGCTGGTCTCCGGCCTGCCGCCGAACACCGGCTACGGGGCCCACGTGCACGTCCGCCCCTGCGGCCCCAACCCCGCCGACTCCGGCCCCCACTTCCAGAACGTCCCCGACCCGAACCAGCCGTCGACGGACCCCGCCTACGCGAACCCCCGCAACGAGGTCTGGCTCGACTTCACGACGGACCGCTGGGGACGCGCCTACGCGGTATCCCGAGTCGCTTGGACCTTCGGCGACCGGCAGGCCGACACCGTCGTCCTGCACGAGCACCGGACCCACGAAGGCGGCCACGCCGGTGCGCGGCTCGCTTGCCTGAAGTTTGGGTGATGGGATGGGGTGCGCCCGCGGTAGGCCCTCGGCCCACCGCGGGCGCGCTTTGCGTTGTGGGGTGCGCGGGTTGGGTGCGGTGGGTTGGGTGGTGGGGTGCGCGGCTTGCGTGCGTGGGTGGTGAATGCGCGGCTTGGGTGGGTGGGTAGTGAATGCGCGGCTTGGGTGGGTGGGTAGTGAATGCGCGGCTTGCGTGCGTGGGTGGTGGATGCGCGGCTTGGTGGGTGGTGGGTGCGCGACTTTGGGTGGGTGGTCCGATGGGGTGAACTTGCATTCGCGGGGACCCCTAAGCGAAACGCCGCTTGGGCGTGAAGGCGGTGAAGGCGGGCGGAGCCCGTTCACGCCCCCGCAAGTTTAGCGGCGTTTCGCTCCCCGCGAATGCAAGTCCACCCCATCGGACACTTTGGGGGGGCGCGTTGCGGTTCGGTTGTGGTGGCGCTGCTGTTTTGTGGGTGGTGGCGCTGATTTCTTTTGCGTTTAGTTGACCCGGAGCAGCGATCGCAAAGTGGTTCCGGTGGGGGTGGTGTGGATTCTGACCAGGTCTGAGAGGTCGTTGACCAAGAGGAGGCCTCGGCCGAAGGGCTGGTTTGGTGGGGCTGGGGTTCGGCCTGCGAGCGGGTTCGTCAGTTGGCCGTTGTCGGTGACTTCGCAGACCACGTGGTTGCCGTGGCGCCAGAGGCGGAGGGTGCAGGGGGATTTGGCGTGGGTGAGGCTGTTGGTGATCAGTTCGGTGGCGATCAGCTCCAGGTCCACGATTCGGTGGTCGGGGAGGCCGAGCGCTCGGGCGTGGTGGGCGGTGAAGCGGCGGGCGGCGCTGATGTCGGTGGAGGTGGCGACGGGGAAGGTCGCCGCGTCCGGGGTGCCGTTCAGGGGGAGGTTGTAGCGGGAGACGACCGCTTCCGGGGCGTAGTGCGCGCTCGCGTAGCGGGTGTGGGGTTCCCAGATCTCCGGGTGCGTTTCCCGCGCGTCGGCGATGGCCGTGGGGGACAAGGTGGTGGTGTCGTACGGGCACACAATTGTCACGTCGCGGGTGGCGAAGGCATCGTTGATCAGGGCTTCGTGCTGGGCGCACGCGGGGTATTCCAGTTCGCTGCGGCCTGCCCAGATCGGTTCGCCGATGATGCGGACGTGGGTGTCGGGGTGGTTGTCGGCGAAGTTGCGCAGGACGCCCGCGATGATGCGGGTCGGGTTGCGGCCCGCCTCGGACATGTCGATCAAGGTGACGCGCGCGGGGTCCAAGGCGGTGCGCAGGAGGGCTAGGCGCGGGGTCGGGACGGCGGCGGCCACCGGGTGGCCCGCGGCCAGGCCCTCGGTCACGAAGGGCACCAGGACCGACAGGTACTCCTCGTCGGAGCGGTAGAACAGGGCGGGGTGGATGAAGGTCATGGCTGCTCCACCCGGACGTTGGCCAGGCCCAGCGCCGCCGCCAGGCGCGGGGCGCCCGGCCAGGCGGTGCGCAGCACCAGGGTCGCGGTGCGGGCGGCGGCGTAGTCGGCCAGGCGCAGCAGGCTGCTGTGGTCCATGAACGACAGGTCGGTCGCGTCCAGCACCACCTCGCCGTCCTCGACGGGCAGCTCGACCCGCCGCAGCGCCAGGTCCAGCAGGGACCGGTTGGCCATGTCCAGCTCACCGGCGAGCGCGGCGGCGGCGTCCGCCGAGCCGTGCAGGCGGAACCCGGCGGCGGGGGAGTTGCTCTGCGCGTGCATGCACGACACCTGCGCCACCACGTCATCGCCCAGCTCGCGGCGGTCGTAGCCGCACATCGCGGAGAACGGGTGGGTGGTCATGTACCGGTCGACCAGGTGCTCGTACCGGGCGAACGCCGCCAGCCGCTCCGGCCCGCGCACCAGCGCGGTCGCCTCGGCGGCGATGCGCAGCCCCTTGTAGCCCTCGGCCAGGGCCTCCTCGGTCGCCCGCGCGTAGACCCGCACCTGCTCATCGGGCTCGACCGCGCCCAGCGGGTATGTCGTGTCCAGCAGTTTGATCTCCGCCGCTCCGTCGAGGTCCATGCCGCTGACGTCCCCGGAACCGACGTAGCCGACCTTGAGGCCCGCGGACAGGCCGTCGCGCAGGAACTCGCGGGCGCGGAGCCGGAACTCCGCGGCGTCGTCGTACCACCAGCACACATGGTCGTGGGGTCCGAGATCCCGCGCGTGCCGCACCCATCCGGAACGTCGCACCAAGTCAGCCTAGCTCTCCCCGACGCGGTCCAGAAGCCACCGCGGCCCGACCACGTCCGCACCCGCGGCCGCGCACCGCGCCCGCAGCTCCCGATCCGCGGTGACGACCGTGCACAGCTCCCGGTGGGCCAGCTCGGCGATCGTGTCGTCGCCGCTGCCCGGGGCGGCGACCACCGCCACCCCCTCGACCGGCTCGACCCCGCGCGCCTGGCCCTCCACGACCAGCACGACCTCGGGGAAGGCCAGGTCGAACCCGCCCAGGCCAGCGACCCCGCCGAGCCCGGCCAGCCGGTCCCGCAGCCGCCGCGCCGCGCCCAGCCGGTCGCGCCACCACCCGTCCGGCCGCGACCCCACCACGTTCGCGCCGTCGACCACCAGCACCGGCTGCCGCAGGTGCGCCTTCACCCGCGGCCACGCCTTGGCGAACGGCTCGAACAGCGGCCGCTGCGGCACCTCGTCGACCGGCACCCACGCCGCGTCGGCGGTCTCCCCGGACGCCGGGCCGACCTCGGGCATCGCGTCGATCGCGCCGATCACCGTGTCGTAGGCCCAGCCGCCGTGGTCCTCCCGCAGGATGCCCACCGGCCGCACCAGCGAGGCGTCCAGCGTCGACTCCTCGGCCGTCTCCCGCAGCGCCGCGGCCACCGCGTCCTCGTGGCTGTCCCGGGCCCCGCCGAAGGTGCCCCACGTGCCGCCGCCCATCGTCCACGCGGCGCGGTGCTGGAGCAGCACGTGCCCGTCGAACACCGGCAGCAACCCGGCGGCCCCGAAGCGCCCCCAGTGCACGTGCCCCTGGTCGCACCGCACCACCTGATCGCCGTCGCCCACTCGATCCCCTTCCTCCGCCCCTCCACCGTAGGCGTCAGTTGCGGGGCTCGCGGACCCCGGTCGCGGACGGGGGCCGCGACAGGTCGCAGTACGGATGCACCTCTATCCGCGCGGTAGCCGGAGGCGGCGGGTGCGTGGGGACGATCCACATCGTCCGCGCACCGGGCGAGCAGGGCGGCGACTCCGGCGGATCGGGCTCCCCGCCCACGACCGCCCCCGCCGAGTCCCGGAAGACGATCAACGCCCCCGCAGGCTCCAGCGTCCCGCCGACGATCTGACCAGCGGCATCCCGGTAGACGGCGGCGGCCCCGCGGCTGGTCAGCGCCCGGCAGTTGGGCGAGTCCTCCCGGTAGCGCACGCTGCCCCCAGCCGCCCGGACCCCATCAGCGCCGACCACCCGGAACGCCCCGAGCGCAGCCCCCGCCACCCACGTCGTGGTGAGCAACTCCACCTCGAACGACGCCACCACCGCCCGCGCACCCCCGTGCAGCCGCGCAGGCCGCGCCTCCACCCCCACCCCAACCCGCCCACCCGCACCCACCACCGGAACCTCGACGACCCGCCGGACCTCCCCAGCCCCCTCCTCCGGCAACCACATCCGCTTGCCGTCGAACAACCGAACCAACACCCGCGTCCGATAGGCCACCCGCTCGCTCGTGTTCTCCAACACCGCCCCCACGCTGACCACATCGCCGTCCTGGCTGAACCCCTGCTCCACCACCCGCAACCCACCCCCACCCGGCGCCGCCGACGGCACCCCCGCGGCCCCTTCCACATGCGCCGGAACAGTGCACTCACCCCCCACCGCCCCACCCCGCACGACCACCAGCACCCCCACCCCCAACGTCACCGCGACCGCAACCGCCAGCAACCCACGCAGCCCCACCACCGTTCACCACCCACCCCGATCCACGAACCCCGACCGTCCCACGCCGACCAGGGCGGATCAACGCCCCACCCCAACACCTATCCGCCCGCACAGAATCCGCGCCCGAGCCTTGGCACCACCCCCACAAGAAACCACCGCGCCGCCAAACCCACACCCCTGGCCCGCCACGCGATGGCCCCCCGGCCGCTCCATCGCGGCTGCCCCTCAGAACGCCCACACCGAACGGCCAGCGCCGCGGTGCCGCTTCAACCCGGGCAGCCGTCGGCCGTCCCAGCCCTCGTCACCGCGGCTGCCACTCAGAACTCCCTACCGCACGGCCAGGACCGCCGTTTCGTCTCGGCTAGGTAGCGATCGGCCGTCCCGGCCCCCGCCATCGCGGCTGGGCCTCAGAACTCCCCGACCGTGCGCACCGCCAGGACCGCCGTCCCCGCCTCATCCGAGGCGCGCAGGTCGATGTCGGCGGTGAAGCCCCAGTCGTGGTCGCCGTTGGGGTCGTCGAAGATCTGGCGGGCGTGCCAGGCGTCTTCGGATTGGTCGAGGATGAGCAGGGCCGGGCCGCGGGCGTCCGGGCCGGTGCCGATCTGGGCGTGGACGTCGAAGTACGGCTCCAGCGCGTCCGCCCACGCCTCGGCGTCCCAGCCGCTGTCGCCGTCGAGGTCGCCGAGGGCGGCCCAGTCGCGGCGGGCGGCCAGCTGCACCCGGTGGAACAGCGCGTTGCGCACCAGCACCCGGAAGGCGCGCGGGTTGGTCGTGACCGCGGGCGGGGCCTCGTCGACCGCGGCGGCGGTCTCGGCGTCCGGGCTGGTCAGCTTCTCCCATTCGTCCAGCAGGCTGGAGTCGACCTGGCGGACCAGCTCGCCCAGCCACTCCACCAGGTCGGTCAGCTCCTCGGTCTTGGCCTCGTCCGGCACGGTCTGCCGCAGCGCCTTGTAGGCGTCGGCGAGGTAGCGCAGCACCAGGCCCTCCGAGCGGGCCAGGCCGTAGAAGGACACCAGCTCGGCGAAGGTCATCGCCCGCTCGTACATGTCCCGCACGACCGACTTCGGCGACAGCCGGTGGTCGCCGACCCACGGGTGCCCGCGCCGGTAGGTGGTGAACGCCGCGTCGAGCAGCTCGGCCAGCGGCTTGGGGTAGGTGACCTCGTCCAGCAGGGCCATGCGCTCGTCGTAGTCCATGCCCTCGGACTTCATCGCCGCGACCGCCTCGCCGCGCGCCTTGTGCTGCTGGGCGGAGAGCACCTGGCGCGGGTCGTCCAGGATGGACTCCACCACCGACACCACGTCGAGGGCGTAGGACGGCGACTGCCGGTCCAGCAGCTCGATCGCGGCCAGCGCGAACGGCGACAGCGGCTGGTTGAGGGCGAAGTCGACCTGGAAGTCCTCGGCCAGGGCGATCGTGCGGCCCTGCTCGTCGGGCTCGTCGAGCTTGCGGACCACGCCCGCGGCCAGCAGCGCCCGGTAGATCGCGATGGCCCGGCGGATGTGGCGGCGCTGCGCGGGCCGGTCCTCGTGGTTGTCGGTGAGCAGCTTGCGCATCGCCTGGAAGGCGTCGCCGGGCCGCCCGATGACGTTGAGCAGCATCGCGTGGCTGACCTGGAAGCTCGACGTCAGCGGCTCCGGCTCGGCCTCGACCAGCCGCTCGAAGGTCGGCTTGCCCCAGGAGACCATGCCCTCCGGCGGCTTCTTGCGCACGAACTTGCGCTTCTTCTTCGGGTCGTCGCCGAGCTTGGCCAGCGCCTTCTCGTTCTCGATGACGTGCTCGGGCGCCTGCACCAGCACGGTCCCGACGGTGTCGTAGCCCGCCCGGCCCGCCCGCCCGGCGATCTGGTGGAACTCCCGGGCCTTGAGCAGCCGCGTCTTGACCCCGTCGTACTTCGACAGCGCGGTGAACACCACCGTGCGGATCGGCACGTTGATCCCCACGCCGAGGGTGTCGGTCCCGCACACGATCTTCATCAGCCCGGCCTGGGCCAGCCGCTCCACCAGCCGCCGGTACTTGGGCAGCATGCCCGCGTGGTGCACGCCGATGCCGTGGCGGACCAGCCTGCTCAGCGTCTTGCCGAAGCCGGGGGAGAAGCGGAAGTCGCCGATCAGCTTGGCGATCTCGTCCTTCTCCTGGCGGGTGCAGACGTTGATGCTCATCAGCGCCTGGGCGCGCTCCAGCGCCGCGGCCTGGGTGAAGTGCACGACGTAGACGGGGGTCTGGTTGGTGCTCAGCAGCTCCTCCAGCGCCTCGTGCAGGGGCGTCATGCCGAAGGAGAAGAACAGCGGGACCGGCCGCTCGCCGCTGGCCACGACCGCGGTGTCGCGGCCGGTGCGCCGGGTCAGGTCCTCCTGGAACCGGGTGACGTCGCCGAGCGTGGCCGACATCAGCAGGAACTGCGCCTTCGGCAGCTCCAGCAGCGGCACCTGCCAGGCCCACCCGCGGTCGGGCTCGCTGTAGAAGTGGAACTCGTCCATCACGACCTGGCCGACGTCGGCGTCGGCCCCGTCGCGCAGGGCGATGTTGGCCAGGATCTCGGCGGTGCAGCAGATGATCGGCGCGCCCGGGTTGACGCTGGAGTCCCCGGTCATCATCCCGACCTCGGACGCCCCGAAGATCTCGCAGAGGGCGAAGAACTTCTCCGACACCAGCGCCTTGATCGGCGCGGTGTAGAAGGTGCGCTGCCCGTGGGCCAGCGCGACGAAGTGCGCGCCCGTGGCCACCAGCGACTTGCCGGAGCCGGTCGGGGTGTTGAGGATGACGTTCGCCCCGGAGACCAGCTCCATCAGGGCTTCTTCCTGCGCCGGGTACAGCGTGAGCCCGCGGTCGGCGGCCCAGGCCGCGAAGGCGTCGAACAGGGCGTCTGGGTCGGGGGAGCCGGGGAGGCGGGCGGTGAGCGTCATGGTGCCCACGATCGTGCCCGGTCGGCCGCCGCGCCCGCCACCGGGGTGGCGCGGCGGCCCCCTGGGCTAGAAGCGGTGCCCGTAGAGCACGCTGCGCACGGCCCCCACCACGGAGCTGAACAGCGGCAGCGACGGGTGCGCCAGGTCCGGCGCGGTCGCCCAGTGCGTCACCGCGCGGTCGGTGTCCGGCGTGGGCAGCAGCACCCGCGCCGCGACCGGCTCCACGCCCGGCGGCAGCGGCCGCTTGCGCTGCTCGTCGGTCGCGGGCTGGGTGAGGAAGGTCCACTCGGTGCGCTTGCCCGGCACCGCCAGGACCGGCCCGGCCAGCATGCGCAGCCGCAGCCACCACTGGACCTCGGCGCCGAGTCCCGCGCGCATGCGCAGGGCGCCGACCTCGGGGCCGAGCTCCAGGTAGGCGCCGCGGTTGTCGCCGTCCACCGGCCAGCGCAGCACCGAGCGGTACTCGGCCACCTCGAACCCGACCGGTTCCGGTCTTCCGTCCACGGCGTGCAACGCCGCGATGTTCGCCGCCGTCATGGCGAGCCACCCTCCACGTCGCCGCCCCTGCGCGTCGCCCCATTGCGGACCGCCGGGCGTCGACTCTCGTTCATCTAAAGGATCGGCCGGCCCGGCTCCCGCGACTCATCCCAGTACCCCATAACCCCGCGGTGATAACGGTCACAGGAGGTAGTCGATCCGTTCATCCGCTGGTAGTGCGATCACCCATCCGCGCAGTTGGCGCGGGGTGCGGTGGTCAAACCCGGGCGGCGGTGGGGAAGACCTTGCGCAGGATGCCGTGCGGGAGGCCGTGGCGCTTCCACTCCCGCGGGTAGCCGAGGCTGACCTCCTGGAAGCGCACGCCGTCGTGGTGGGTGACCCGCGGGACGTGCAGGTGGCCGTAGATCATCGCCGCGGTCCGGAAGCGGGTGTGCCAGTCGGCGGTCAGGGCCGTGCCGCACCACTGGGCGAACTCCGGGTACCGCAGGATGCGGGTCGGCTCGCGCACGGTCGGGTAGTGGTTGATCAGCACCAGCGGCACCGACGGGTCGCAGGCCGCCAGCCGCGCCTCGGTCTCGGCGGCGCGGGCCCGGCACCAGGCGTCGCGGGACTCGAAGGGGTCGGGGAACAGGTAGTACTCGTCGGTGCAGACGATCCCGGCGGCGTGGGCGATCGCCAGGGACTCGTCCTTGTCGGCGGCCCCGGGGGCGTGGAAGGAGTAGTCGTAGCCGATGAACAGCGGCGCCAGCCGGACCGGGCCGCCGTCGCCCTCCCACACCGCGTACGGGTCCTCCGGGGTGAGCACGCCCAGCTCCCGGCACACCGCGACCAGCCGCTCGTAGCGCTCGACACCGCGGGACTGGTCCTCGTCGTTGGGCGTGGTCCACAGCTCGTGGTTGCCCGGGGTCCACACGACCTTGGCGAAGCGGCCCGCCAGCAGCTCCAGCGCCCACCGCACGTCGCTGATCCGCTCGGCGATGTCCCCGGCGACGATCAGCCAGTCCTCGGCCGACTCCGGCCGCAGACCCCGGGTGATCTCGCGGTTCTCGTCGTAGGTGATGTGCAGGTCGCTGACGGCCAGGAGGGTGCCCACCCCCTGATCCTGTCACCCCGGGCGGGGATCGGGCAGCGGGAAGTCAGCTGCGCATCAGCTCGGCGGCCCGCTTGATCGCCTGCCGGACCCGGAAGTACGTCCCGCACCGGCAGACGTTCTCGATGGCGTCGATGTCGGCGTCGGTCGGGTCCGGGGTGCGGCGCAGCAGCGCGACCGCGGCCATGATCTGGCCCGGCTGGCAGTAGCCGCACTGGGCGACGTCCTGCTCCAGCCACGCCTGCTGCACCGGGTGCAGCGCGTCGCCGTCGGCCAGGCCCTCGATCGTGGTCACCGAGCGGCCCGCCACCTCGGCGACCGGGGTCACGCAGGGGTTGAACGCCTCGCCGTCGAGGTGGCTGGTGCACGCCTTGCACACGTCGACCCCGCAGCCGTACTTCGGCCCGGTGACGCCCAGCTTGTCCCGCAGCGCCCACAGCGCGGGCAGGTCGGCGGGCGCGTCCACGGTGACGGGCTTGCCGTTGACGGTGAACGAGTAGGTCGGCACGCGGGCTCCTCAGCGCGGGAACGGCTCGAAGTCGACGGGGAAGTCGATGGGGAAGGACCGGGGGACCGCCCCGGTCGCGCGGGCGTAGGCGTTGGCGACCGCGCCGACCGCGGCGGGCACGCCCAGCTCGCCTGCGCCGCCGGGCTCCCCGGACGGCGGCATGATGAAGATCCGCACGTCGGTGGGGGTGTCGGCCTGGCGGGCGTAGTGGAACTGGGAGTAGCTGCCCTCCAGCGGCAGGCCGCGGTGGATGTGCAGGCCCGCGGTCAGCGTCGTGGCGATCGCGTCGGTGAGCCCGCCGAGCAGCTGGGCCTCCAGGCCGCGCGGGTTGATCGGCAGGCCGTAGTCCCCGGCGATCACCGCCTTGGTCACCCGCGGCCGGTCGCGGGTGTCGATCTCGACCAGGCACGCCGTGCACGAGCGGTACTCGTCGTGGAACCCGACACCCTGGGCGACGCCCGCGGGCAGCGGCCTGCCCCACTGGCCCTCGGCGGCGACCTTGTCCAGCACGGCGCGCTGGCGGGCGGTCTTGAGGAAGCGGCGGCGGAAGGCCACGGGGTCGGTGCGCAGCCGCCGGGCCAGCTCGTCGACGAACACCTCCTCCGCGCCGCGGGTCGTGGCCGAGTAGACCGAGCGCCAGGAGCCGGTGTGCATGCGCAGCGGGATCTCGTTGAGCAGCTGCGTGGTGAGCCCGAAGTCGTACGGGGACTTGATCGTGGTCTGGAAGACCGCCTGCGCGAACTTGGGGGTGGCGGTGGTGGGGCCGAGGTCGACGCGGGCGGCGTCGCGGGTCAGCTCGGCGTAGGTGGCCCGGCGGCCCGCGCCCACGACGGCCCCGTCCTCGGTGCGCAGGGTGGACGCCGCGACGCCCCACCGGGCCGCCGCTGCCGCGACCAGCCGGGCGCGGGCGGCCGCGGCGGCGCTGCGGATGGGCCGGTAGACCGAGCGGATGGCGTTGGACCCGCCGGTGAGCTGGTTGAACAGCAGCTCCGGCCGCGCATCGTCCAGCACGACCCGCACCCGCTCCAGCGGGAGGTCCAGCTCATCGGCGACGAGCATGGCCGTCGCGGTCGTGAGCCCCTGCCCGACCTCCGCCCGGGGCAGGTTGAGCGTGGTGATCCCGTCCTCGCCGACGGACAGGGTGATCAGGTGCGCGGTGGGGGCGGCGGCGAGGGTGAGGAGGTCGCCGAGGTCGACCAGGTCGGCGGGGGCGGGCAGCGCCTCCGCGGCCTCGTCACCGCCCAACCGGGCCGCCACGACCAGCGTGGGCGCGGCGACCAGGTAGCCGATGAAGCGCCGCCGGTTGGTGGGGATCGACATGCGCACCTTTCTGGACGCCGGGATTCACCCGGATGGAGTCCCATGTGATGCCCCGCACCCTATGGACCCCGCCCAGAAGCGTGCAACGCTGAGTAGCGAGCCTCAACCAATCGTGTCACCACCCTGACAAGGTCCGTCTCCTGCGCTCAGCCAGCAGGCCCGAGCCGCTCGGTGCGGGCCGAGGTGGCACCTCAGGTGCGGCGCGAAGGTGCGGGTGCGAGCCCCGGGTGCGCCCGCCCGAGGCGGACGTCTGCACCTGTGGCAGTTAGGTGCGGGTGCGAGCCCTGGGTGCGGCTGCCCGAGGCGGACGTCTGTACCCGTGGCAGCGGGCTGCGGGTGCGAGCCTCGGGTGCGGACTGTTCGGGACGGACGTCTGCACCCGTGGTAGCCGGGTGCGGGTGCGAGTCCCGGGTGCGGCTGTTCGGGGCGGGCGTCTGCACCCGTGGCAGCTGGGGTGCGCGTGCGAGCCCTGGGTGCGGCTGCTCTGTACGGGCGTCTGCACCGGTGGTAGCCGGGTGCGGGTGCGAGCCCTGGGTGCGGCTGCCGAGGCGGAGGCCTGCACCCGAGGCGGCAGGCTGCGGGTGCGAGCCCCGGGTGCGGCGGGTGGATCGGGGTTGCATGCGCCCGGAGCTCGCGGGGTACCTGACCACAACAAGCGCGGACGAACTCCTGAGGAGCGAGTGGCATGACCGACCACCCACGCGGCATAGCCCGCAAGCTGGTCGCCGTGACCCGCGGGGCCGCGGCCCCCGACGTCGAGGCCCCCTTAGAACTGCTGGGCGGCCCGGACGAGCGCGACCGCCTCCGCGCCGTGATCCGCGAACTGGTCGCCGCGACCGCGACCATGCTCCTGCACCGCGGCGGCGACAACCCCGACCACCTCTACCTCCTCGACCTCCGCGACGCCAACGGCGACGAGGTCCCCATCGACGCCCTCACCCCACCCGTCCGAGCCCTGGTCCGCGCCGTCCTCGCCGACCTCAACGGCCGCCCGGAGGACGTGGACCTCCAACTGGAACTATCCCTCCGCGACGAAGGCGGCGACCCCCTCAGCGTCCTGGTCCTAGCCCTCCTCTGGACGGTCGGCTCCCTCGAATGGTGCGAAGCCCACAACACCGCACCCCCCGCCTGGCTAGCCCGCACCGCCTAACCCCGGCCGCCTATCCTCGCGCCGCCGCGGGGTTCGGCCCGCGCACTCCGTCTGGTTAGCCCGCACTGCCTGACCCCGGCCGCTTACCCTCGCGCCGCCGCGGGGTTCGGCCCGAGCCCCCCGCCTGGTTAGCCCGCACTGCCTGACCCCGGCCGCTTACCCTCGCGCCGCCGCGGGGTTCGGCCCGAGCCCTCGGTCTGGCTAGCCCGCACCGCCTAACCCCGCCGCCTACCCTCGTGCTGCCACCCACCCCAGCCTCGCACCCCCACCCAGACTGCACCCTCGCGCCCAACCTCGTTGCGCCTTCTCATCCCCACCCCGCACTCTCGCGCGCCTCACCCTCGGCTGCGCCTCACCCCTCGGCCGCGCCGCACCCGCGCGCGGTCACCTCGGGCCGCTCCCTCGGGCGGCACCCGCGCGTCCCGGCATTCGGGCGGCCCGCCTTCGTGCGGCCCCGCCTCGCCGGCATCCCTGCCTTCCCGCCGAGCCCCTCCACGCGGCTCGCGCCCCGAGGAGGGGCGGCCCTCCGCGTCCGGACCGTCCCAGGCCACCGCACCGTGCGCCCGCTAAGGGCCTTGGGTCGTGTTCCCGCTAGTAGTCCTCCTCCGGCGGTTCCGGGAGGGGGATGTCCTCGTCGTCGTGGGAGGCGAGGGTGAGGGGTGGTTGGGGGGTGGAGGTTGAGGTGCGGGTGCGTGTGGCGGGTGGGGGAGGGGTGGGGGCTGGGTCGGAGTCGGCGAGGGTGTCGAGGACCTGTTGGCCGTATTTGGCCAGTTTGGCCTCGCCGACGCCGCTGATCGTGCTCAGTTCGGCCAGGGACTTGGGGTTGGTCGCGGCGATGGCGCGCAGGGTGGCGTCGTGGAAGATCACGTAGGCCGGGAGGCCCTGCTCCTTCGCCGACGCCGTGCGCCACGCCCGGAGCCGCTCGAAGAGGGGCTGGGCGCCAGCGGGCATGTCCCCGCTGGCAGGCCGCTTGGTGGAGACGGCGCGGGTCAGGCGGGCGGTTCGTTCGGGGTCGCGGCGGAGCATGACCTGCCTGCGGCCGCCGAGGACGTCCGCGCTGGCCTCAGTCAGGTGCAGGGTGCCGTAGTCGCCCTCGACCTTGAGGAGTCCCTGGGCCAGCAGTTGCCGGATGACCGCCCGCCACTCGCCGTCCTTCAGCTCGGTGCCGATGCCGAAGGTGGAGAGCTGGTCGTGCCGCTGCTGGATGACCTTGTCGGTCTGCTTGCCCAGCAGGATGTCGATGATCTGGCCCGCGCCGTAGCGCCGGTTGCGCTCGCGGTCGAGCCGGAAGATCGTGGACAGCAGCTTCTGCGCGGCGACCGTGCCGTCCCACGACTCCGGCGGCGTCAGGCAGGTGTCGCAGTTGCCGCACGGCGGCGCGCTCTGGCCGAAGTAGTTCAGCAGCTGCCCGCGCCTGCACTCGACCGTCTCGCACAGCGCCAGCATCGCGTTGAGGTGCTGCCCCAGCCTGCGCCGGTGCGCCTCGTCGCCCTCGGAGATGTCGATGAGCTTGCGCTGCTGCACCACGTCCTGCAGCCCGTACGCCAGCCAAGCCGTCGACGGCAGCCCGTCGCGCCCCGCGCGCCCGGTCTCCTGGTAGTACCCCTCCACCGACTTCGGCAGGTCCAGGTGCGCCACGAACCGCACGTCGGGCTTGTCGATGCCCATGCCGAAGGCGATCGTGGCGACGACGACCAGCCCGTCCTCGCGCAGGAACCGCGCCTGGTTGGCCGCGCGCGTGCGGTTGTCCAGCCCCGCGTGGTACGGGACGGCCGGGATCCCGTTGTCCACCAGGAAGTGCGCGGTGTCCTCCACCGAGTTCCGCGACAGGCAGTAGACGATCCCGGCGTCGCCGTCGTGCTCGGTGCGGATGAGGTCGAGCAGTTGTCGACGCGGGTTGTTCTTGGGGACGATGCGGTACTGGATGTTCGGCCGGTCGAAGCTGGCGACGAAGTGGCGCGCGTCGGTGAGGTCGAGCCGGGTGGCGATCTCCTCGCGGGTGGCCTCCGTCGCCGTGGCCGTCAGCGCGATGCGGGGGACGTCCGGCCAGCGCTTGTGCAGCTCGGACAGCATCAGGTAGTCGGGCCGGAAGTCGTGGCCCCACTGGGACACGCAGTGCGCCTCGTCGATGGCGAACAGCGCCACCTCGCCCTGGTCGAGCAGCCGCACCGTCGACTCCACCTTGAGCCGCTCGGGCGCCAGGTAGAGCAGATCCAGCTCGCCGTCGAGGAACGCCTGCTCGGTGTCGCGCCGCTCGGCGAAACCCTGCGTGGAGTTCAGGAACCCGGCCCGCACGCCGAGCGCGCGCAGGGCGTCGACCTGGTCCTGCATGAGCGCGATCAGCGGCGAGATGACCACGCCGGTTCCCCGCCGCACCAGCGCCGGGATCTGGTAGCACAGCGATTTCCCGCCACCGGTCGGCATGAGCACCAGCGCGTCGCCGCCGCCCGCCACGTGCGTGACGATCTCGGCCTGCTCACCGCGGAACTGCTCGTAGCCGAACACCCGCCGCAGGACTTCCTGGGCGGCGGCGCGGACGTCGGTCTGGGTCTCGGGAGGCACGGGTTCGATCCTAGAGCCGCCCCGATTCGCGCCGCCGCCCCTTCTCCCCGCCTGTGGACAACTCGCGCCGCCGCCCATTCCCGAGCCATTCTCGCCGCGGCCGGCCATTCCGCAGCCCGCTCCCGTTGACCGACCGGAGCCCGTCCCCACCTGCCGCTCCCTGCCCCACCCAAGCCGCGGCGCTCGCGCCTAAGACGTCGTTTCTGATGTTGCGTTAGCTTGTTGAACCGCACATGCCGGAGCTGATCGAGCGGCTGGTGCCAGACGAGTTGTGGACGCTGTCCCGGCGGGTGGCACCGCCGACGGAGGTCCTAGCCCACAGGGCGGGGGCCGCCGACGAGTTGGGGACCGTGTTTGTCTGGCGGCGATCATCTTCGTGGCCACCTCAAGCTGCACTTAGCGACAGTTGCCTCCGGTGTTCAGACCAGCCTGGCCCACCGCCTACCGGCGCTTCGCCCAGTGGAGCCGAGAGCGGGTGTGGGCCAGGCCGCACCGGGTGTTCTTCGACCAACTCGGGGCGAGTTGGACTGGTCGCGATGCGCCATCGACTCCGTCAGCGTCCGGCGGCAAAGGGGGCCGCTCACCGGACCGAATCCGACCGACCGCGGCAAGCCGGGGTCGAAATCCACCTGATCACCGACCGCAACGGACTGCCCCTGTCGCTGGACATCTCTGGTGCCAACACGCACGACAGCCTGGGCCTGCAGCCGCTCGTGCGCGGGATCCCGCCCATCCGTTCCCGCTGCGGACCGCGCCGCCGGTGCCCAGCCAAGCTTCACGCAAACATGGGCTACGACTATCGCCACCTGCGGAAATGGCTTCGCGAGCGTCGCATCCGCCACCGCATCGCCCGCGAAGGTATCGAGTCCTCCACGCGGCTCGGCCGACACCGCTGGGTCGTCGAGAGAACGGTCTCTTGGCTGGCCGGATGCCGACGCCTGCCCCGCCGCTACGAGCGCAAGGCCGAGCACTTCCTGGGCTTCGTCGGCATAACCGCAGCCCTCATTATCTACCGCCGACTCACCAACTGACCTAAGGTCATATGCACGCCGCGACGAACTCGGTGAAACGGCCGGTGTCAGCGAAGTAGTTCGGGTACGCGTCGCGCAGTTGGCTGATCCGGGCGATGTTGATGAGCACCGCGTCCAGGTCCTCGTTGTCCAATGCCTCCAACTCGGTGATCCTCGCCTCTGCGGCGGCCAGCGTCTCGTGCACCGTCACTGTGAGCCTTCCCTCGGTTCGCCAGAGCTCAAGGGTCAGGGTGTTCCGGCGGTCTGTCTTGGCGTGCTCGCCGACGATCGCCGCGTAGCCCCGTAGCCGCTCCAGAACGCCCACGTTCGCCTCCAGGCGCGACAACTCGGCCGCCAGCTCCTCCCGCGTTCCCTGGGCGCCGGGCACCGGGGTTGTGTCTTCCTCGTACGCCATGAGCGAGCCGACCAGGACGAAGAACCTGAGCACGTCCTTGTCGCCCTTCCCGTACTTCAGTTCACTGCCCGAGAACAAATCCATGGTCTCGACGGCGGTCGCCCAAGCGTGCTGGAGCAGCGTGCGCACCTGCAGCTCGATCCGCAGGCCGTGGTATTCCTTTTCGAGGCTCCGTACTCGTACACTAGGTGAACACCCCGGTAGCCGGAGTCGCGTGGACCCGGGTCGTCACGTAGGTAGTCGTAGACCTTCTTGACGCGGTTCTTGCTCCGTGGCAAGTCCCTCAGGACGCTGACCAACTCGTCCACCTCTGCGACGGTGTCGAATACCACCCGGCAGCCCCCCAAGTCCTGCATGGTTGTCACGCTCATCGTGGGGTGGCGCTTCAGCTTGTCTAGGATCGTGGGCAGGCGCTTCCGGCGCTCGGCCACGACGGCGTTCGGATTCACGTCGAGCGCTCGCTGCCGCACGGTCACAGTCACAGCGTTCAGAGGAAATGCGTGGGCGAGACGGTAGTTGCTCAGGACCTCCCGCGCCTCCCGGATCTCCTCGGGGGTGCCCGTCCCCTTACCGATCATCCGGCTCGCGCGTTGGACGCGCTTGTTCGAGTTCTCAGGGACCACCCACTTCTTCATGGTCGCGACCGTACAGGGTCGCGCCGACGCCCCGGCGGTTATCTCCGCGGTCGGCGCGGCCCTTTCCCGGAGATCCAGGAGACCGTCCGGAGGCTATCGGTCGATACGGACGCACGGCCGTCGGAATCTGGGCGGAGCCCGCCTGAGGTGGCCACGAAGATGATCGCCGCCAGACAAACACGGTCCCCAACTCGTCGGCGGCCCCCGCCCTGTGGGCTAGGACCTCCGTCGGCGGTGCCACCCGCCGGGACAGCGTCCACAACTCGTCTGGCACCAGCCGCTCGATCAGCTCCGGCATGTGCGGTTCAACAAGCTAACGCAACATCAGAAACGACGTCTAACCCCAGTTCAGAACCACCTTCAGCGCCGTATCCCGAATTCTGTCGCCCCGCCGCGATAGGCTCGAAGGCGGTTCGCCCCTGGGTGGGCGGGGTGACGATTGGGGTAGGCGCTGTGCTGGGGGCGTCTCAAGGGTGAGTGGTTGTCACGGTCGATTTTGTCTCGGGACGGCTCGCGCCTGCTGGATCGGTGCTTCTGGGCTGGCTCGGCGAGCTGTCCGGCTCGTCAGAGGGAGCGGAGGGCGGGGAGGAGGTCCTTCTCGGCGAAGTCGAAGAAGTGCTTCTGGTGGTCGCCGCCGATTTGGACGAGGGCGATGTCGGTGAAGCCAGCGTCGAGGTAGGTGGAGACGGACTTGAGGATGGGGTCGATGTCCGGTCCACAAGGGATGCTCGCCGCGACGTCGTCCGGGCGGACGAACTGGGTGGCTGCGGCGAAGGCGGCGGTGCCGGGCAGCTCGGCGTTGACCTTCCAGCCGCCGCCGAACCAGCGGAACTGGTCGTGCGCCCTGGCGATGGCGGCGTCGCGGTCGCGGTCCCAGCAGATGGGGAGCTGGCCGATCTTGCGGCTGGTGCCGCTGCTCGCCGCGTCCCACCCGCGCACCAGCGCCGGGTCCGGCTCGACGGCGATCATGTGGTCGGCCATCGGGGCGAAGCGGTTGACCGACTGCTTGCCCGAGACGGCGACGGCGATGGGCACGCGGTCGTCCGGCAGGTCCCACAGCTTCGCCGAATCCACCCGGAAGTGGCTGCCCCCGCGGGTGACGTAGCCGCCGTCGAACAGCGCGGAGATGATCTCGATGGCCTCGGCGAGCATGTCGTGCCGCACGTCGACGCTGGGCCAGCCGCGGCCGACCACGTGCTCGTTGAGGTTCTCGCCCGCGCCGAGGCCGAGCGTGAACCGGCCGTTGGCCAGGATCTGCGTGGTCGCCGCCTGCTGGGCGACGATCGCCGGGTGGTAGCGGATGATCGGGCACGTCACGTACGTCATCAGCTCGACCCGCTCGGTGACCTGCGTGACCGCCCCCAGCACGCTCCAAGCGTTGGGCGCGTGACCCTGCGCGTCGAGCCAGGGGAAGTAGTGGTCGCTGGAGACCTCGAAGTCGAAGCCCGCGCGCTCGGCGGCCGCGGCGTAGGCGACCAGCTCGGCGGGCCCGGCCTGCTCGGTCATGAGCGTGTATCCGAAGTGAGCCATGTGCCTGGAGGTTCCCCGCCCCCGCCGGGCACAAACGTGGCCCCCGGCGGGGGGAACACCGGGGGCCACGCGGTCTAGGCGATCACAAGGGGTTGGTGGTCGGGGCCTGCGGCGGCGGGTCCACCTCGCCGCGCCAGGCGCCGGTCTCCATGCCCCCGCGATCCTTCTCGATGAACTGCTTGAACCGCTTCATGTCGCCCTTCACCCGGCGGTCGAGCACACCGAGCTTGTCGGCGACGTTCTCGACGAAGCCCTCCGGATCGATCTCCATCTGGGCGGTGACCCGGGTGGTGTCGCCATCAATGCGGTGGAAGGTGACCACACCAGCATGCGTGGGCCCGTCAACGGACTTCCACGCCACCCGCTCGTCCGGGCGCTGCTCGGCGATCACCGCGTCGAACTCGCGGGTGATGCCGCCGATGGTGGTCTTCCAGTGCGTGGTGCGGTCGTCGAGCTGCCTGATCTCGTCCACACCCTCCATGAACTGGGGGAATGTCTCGAACTGCGTCCACTGGTTGTACGCGGTGCGCACGTCGACGTGGACGTCCACAGATTCGGTGATCGTGCTCATCGACCGTGAACTCCTTCCGTTGTCTTCGTTGGATGGTTACCCCCGGCGCTCGCGCGCTACACATCCGAGCGACCGATCTTCCGGAAATCGCTTTGTGGCAAGGCTTTCAACCACGGGTAGTAGTCCCAACCCAACGCCTGCCCCCGCGCGTCTGCGCTGTCAGCCGCCAACCTGCCGGTCTGCCGGTCTGCCCCGTGCACCCGGTCCACCGCTCCGCTCGCTTAGCCGCCCCGCCCGCTTACCCACTCCGCTCGCATTACCCGCTCGGACCGCTCGGACCGCTCGGACCGGTCCGCTCGGTCCGCCCGCTCGGTCCGCCCGCTCCGTCCCCTCCGCCCGGCCCGCCCGCATTACCCGCTCCATCCGATCAGTCCGGTTGGCCCGGGTGTCCGACAATATTGTTTGTCTTGACCGCAGTACTTGTCTTGACAAGAGAAGTTGTCGGTAGCTAGCGTTCGCGGCATGGATGACGTGGCGGTGATCGACGACCGGGCTGCGGCCGAGTCGTGGCTGGACCCGATCCGGGCGCGGCTGCTCGCGCGGCTGGTGGAGCCGGGGTCGGCCAGCTCGCTGGCCGGGCAGCTGGGCATCCCCCGGCAGAAGATCAACTACCACCTGCGGACGTTGGAGAAGCACGGCCTCGTCCGCTTGGTGGAGGAGCGGCGGCGGGGGAACATGACCGAGCGGGTGCTCCAGGCGACCGCCGGGTCGTACGTGATCTCCCCGGACGTGGCCCCCGAGCTGGCCCCTGACCCGGCCAAGACCGCCGACCGCCTCTCCGCCCGCTGGCTGCTCGCCCTCGCCGCCCGCCTGGTCCGCGACGTCGGCGCGCTGCTCACCCACTCCGCCAAGGCGAACAAGAAGGTGGCGACCTACGCCCTCGACGGCCAGATCCGCTTCGCCACCCAGGACGACCGCGCCGCCTTCGCCGCCGACCTCAGCGAGGCCATAACCCGCCTCGCCGCCAAATACCACTCCGACCACGGCCGTACGCACCGCATCGTCATCGCCGTTCACCCCGAAGCCCCCACTCTACCCCCCGCTACCGACCAGCACCCCGCCGCCAGACCACAGGACCCGGCGGCGGGCGCGGCAGCCATCCGGCGGCCATCGGCAGATGCCGAAACCGACCAGCAGGCCGCCGGATCGCAGCGGCGGTCGGTGGCGGGTGGGGAGGCCGGTCAGCGACCGTCGGCAGACGCCGACGAACCGCAGCAGCGGGGGCAGGCTGGTGGCGCGCACGCGCAGCGGTCGGCCGGGCGCAGGCGGGCGGGTGGCGAGCAGCAGGGTGAGGTGGGCTGACGTGGGGCATCACTTTCACGACACCGTCGAGATGACCGTGCCCGCCTCCGTCGAAGACGTCTGGGAGGCGATTTCGACTGGGCCCGGGGTGCAGTCGTGGTTTCTCGGGCGCACGGAGATCGAGGACGGGGCCGTTCGGATGTTCATGGGGGAGTACAACCCCGTATCCGCCGTCACCGCCGCCGAGCCCGGCAAGCGCTTCGCCCACCGGACCGCCGACGCCCCCGACGGCCGGTTCATCGCCTACGAGTACCTGATCGAGGGCAGGGACCGCGCCAGCACCGTGCTGCGGGTCGTCACCAGCGGGTTCATCCCCGGTGACGACTGGGCTGAGGAGTACGAGGCCATGCGCCAGGGCGGCGCGCTCTACGCGGCCTCGCTGCGCGAGTACCTGACGCACTTCGCCCCCCGCACCGGCACCCCGCTCAACCGCTGGGTCGAGATCGACTGGCACCGCGTGCCCGAGCTCATCGACAGCGACGGCGTCGTCTTCCACGCCAACGAGCAGACCATCGGCATCCGCACGGACAACGCGCTCTACCGATACCTCCGCGCCATGAACAAGACAGTCATGCTCAGCCACATCCAATTCGCCCCCGACGGGCGGGACTGGCCCACCCGAACCACCGCACAAGGATCGACATGCCCCACGTGACCTCAGCCGACGGCACCCGCATCGCCTACGCCGCCACCGGTTCCGGCCCCGCCCTGGTCCTCGTCGACGGCGCACTCTGCCACCGCGGCTTCGGCCCGTCGCCCGAGCTGGTCAAGGCGTTCCAGGACCGCTTCACCGTTTACGCCTACGACCGCAGGGGACGCGGCGGCAGCGGCGACACCGAGCCGTACTCGGTGGACAGGGAGATCGACGACATCGCCGCCGTCATCGACGCCGCGGGCGGGGATGCCGCCGTGCTGGGCCTGTCCTCCGGCGGCGTGCTGGCCCTCGATGCGGCCAATCAGCTCAAGGCCATCACCAAAGCGGCCGTCTACGAGTGCCCGTTCATCGTCGACGGCACCCACGCCCCGCGCCCGGCCACCCTCATCGAGGACATGGATTCCCTGATCGCGCAGGGCAAGCGCGGCGAGGCGGTCACCTCGTTCATGCGGATGGTCGGCACCCCGGGCTTCGCCGTCGCCATGATGAAGCTCACGCCCATGTGGAAGAAGCTCAAGGCGGTCGCCCCCACCCTGCGCTACGACTACCGCGTCCTCGGCGACACCGGCCTCGGCAGGCCCCTGCCCGCCGACCGCTGGGCCGAGGCGAAGCAGCCCATCCTGGCCCTGGACGGCGGCAAGAGCCCCGACTACCTGCGCAACGCCATGCGGATGCTCGCCGACACCCTCCCGTCCGCCGAGCACCGCACCTTGCCCGGCCAGACGCACCTGGTCAAGGCCGAAGTCCTGGCGCCGGTCGTGTCGGAGTTCTTCCTCCGGGATTAGGCACAACGGCGGTTGCCCGCGCCGATCCCCACCCGGAACGCTCCGCTGAGGGACTCCTCCTGCGACAAGGAGCACTGGATGGCAGCACCGGGCACGTTATCCACTGTGGAGACCAAGGCCACCTCGGCCTTCGTCTCCGGCCACTTCCCCCGTCGGCCGGGCTTGGTCATCGGCCTGAGCGCGTTGGCGGGCTTCCTGCTCACCGTGGTGTGGTCGGCGCGGTTCGTCGACCACACCATCGGGGCGAACGTCGCCAACACCCTGCTGGGCCACGACGCCGCGGCCACCCCGATCGCCGGGATCGGCTCGGGCATCGCCTTCGCGTTCGTCACCGGCATCGCGGGCACCTTCACCGCCTGCAACATCGCCGCGTTCGGCGCGGTCGCCCCGATGCTCAGCGATTCGAGCACCCGGTGGTCGCGGTTCCGGGCCACGCTGCGGCCGATCGGCTGGCTGGCGGTGGGCATGGTGGCCGTCTCCGCCCCGTACGGCGCGCTGGTGGGGATCATCGGCACGAGCATGCCGCAGTTCGACACCGCGCCCACCGTCCCGGGCGAGCTGTCGGCGCGCAGCATCCAGTCGATGGTCGTCTTCGGCGTGATCGGCCTGGTCATGATCTACATCGGGCTCGCGGCGGCGGGCAAGGTGCGCGACCCGTTCGCCAAAGTTGCCGCCCGCTTCCCCAACGCGCCCCTGGTGTTCATGGGCGTGCTGGTCGGCGGGTTCCTCATCGGCAGGCCCTACCCGCTGTTCCGCCAGATGTTCCGCGACGCCGCCGAGGCCCACGACCCGCTCTACGGCGCCGCGGCGTTCGTGCTCCAGTCGCTGGGCAACGTGGTCATCATGGCGCTGATCTTCCTGGTCATCGCCTACGGCACCGGCGGCAGGCTCCAGCGCTGGCTGGCCGCCGACCCCCGGCGCCTGGCCGTGCTCACCGTGTCCGCGCTGATCATCGCCGGGGTGTTCACGGTCATGTACTGGGACATCCGCCTGCTGGCCCGGCGCGAGATCATCCCGTGGTACCCCGTCGCCCCCTGGGCGAACTGAGCCGGGCGGGCGGCCCCGGCGCGTCCGGGGCCGCCCGACTACCAGCGGTCGCGGTGCACGGCCGGGGCGGGCCGGGCGGCCGGGCGGAACGACTCGCCCAGGTAGTACGCCGTCGGGATGAGCGCGCCCTGGTGCACGCCAGCGGGCAGGCCGAGCAGGTCGGCGATCTCGCGCTCGTGGGCCAGGTGCGCGGTGGTCCACGCGGTGCCGAGGCCGCGGCTGCGGGCGGCGAGCATGTAGCTCCACACCGCGGGCAGCACCCCGCCCCACACCGACGCCTGGTTGCCCTTGGGCAGCGGGCCGCCCGCGTCCACGCAGGCCAGCACCAGCACCGGCACCCTGGCCAGGTTCGCCGCCAGGTAGGCGGCGCTGTCGAGGGTGCGCGAGCGGGGCGCCCCGGCGTGCTTGGCGGTGAACGCCGAACGGTAGTGGCCGCCGATGGCCGCGCGCAGGCCCGGGTCGGTGACGACCACCCAGTGGACGGGCCGGGTGCCGTGCGGGGCCTGGCTGGCCGTCGTCAGGCAGGTGTGGATCTCCGAGAGCGGGACGTCGCGGGACAGGTCGAGGCGCTTGCGGACCGTGCGGGTCGTGGTGAGCAAGGCGTCGGGGGTCAGCGCGATGTCGGTCGTCATCCCCGGGATGCTGGCACCGGGGTCACAGGGAGCGCATTCGCAATCGTGCTCTGCTGAGTGTCAGCCCTCGTCCTCGGCGAGCCCGGCGGCGACCCGGTCGGCGATCTCGCCCAGCGCGGCGACCAGCTCGGGGGTCAGCCGGTCGAACAGGAACTCCCGGACGGTCTCCACGTGCCGGGGGGCGGCGGCCTCGATGGTGGCCCGGCCCTGCGGGGTCAGCGCGACGAAGGCGCCGCGGCGGTCGTTGGGGCACTCCTGGCGGTCGACCAGCCCGCGGGCGCGCATGCGGTTGAGCTGGTGGGACAGCCTGCTCTTCTCCCACTGGAGCTGCTCGGCCAGGGCCAGCACCCGGGTGCGCCCGCCCGCGACCTCGCTCAGCTCGACGAGCACGGCGAAGTCGGCCAGCGACAGGCCCGAGTCGTCCTGGAGCTGCCGGTTGAGGCGGGCGCTGAGCCGGGCCTGCATGTGCAGGTACCCGCGCCACGCCCGTTGCTCGTCGTCGTCCAGCCACCGTGTCATGGGGAACAGTCTACCCGGAATAGTTGACTCGTCATCTATGTTGGGTGCAGTATTCCACTGAACGCAGTCAACCCACCCGGAGGAACCGAGATGACCACCGCAAGCACCGACTTCACCGCGCTGACCGGCACCTACACGATCGACCCGGCCCACAGCCGCGTCGGCTTCGTCGCCCGGCACGCGATGGTGACCAAGGTCCGCGGCGCGTTCAACGAGTTCGAGGGCACCGCCACCATCGACGGCGCCGCGCCCGAGAAGTCCACCGTCGCCCTGACGATCCAGGTCGCCAGCATCGACACCCGCAACTCCCAGCGCGACGACCACCTGCGCAACAACGACTTCCTCGACGTCGCCGAGCACCCGACCATCACCTTCGCCTCGACCGCCGTCAAGCACCTCGGCGGCGCCGACTTCGAGGTCACCGGCGACCTGACCGTCAAGGGCACCACCCGCGAGGTCACCTTCCCGCTGGAGTTCACCGGCAGCGCCACCGACCCCTTCGGCAACGCCCGCGTCGGCTTCGAGGGCTCGGTCGTCATCAACCGCAAGGACTACGGCGTGACCTGGAACGTGGCCTTGGAGGCGGGCGGCGTGCTGGTCAGCGAGAAGGTCACCCTGGAGTTCGAGATCTCGGCGATCAAGAACGCCTGACCGCTAGGGTCGGGGCATGGCCAAGGCTGCGGAGGTGGAGGTCGGCCCGCACACCGTGCGGGTCACCAACCCCGACCGGGTGTACTTCCCCGCCAGCGGTGCGACCAAGCTCGACCTGGTCGAGTACTACCTCGCCGTAGGTGACGGCATCGTGCGGGCGCTGCGCGAGCGCCCGTGCATGCTGCACCGGTTCCCCGAGGGGATCGCGGGGGAGAAGGTCCACCAGAAGCGCGTCCCGCACGGCGCGCCCCCGTGGCTGGAGACCGTGCGGCTGCACTTCCCCCGCTACAACCGCCACGCCGACGAGCTGTGCGTGACGAAGCTGGCCGACGTCATCTGGGCCGTGCAGATGTCGACTGTGGAATTCCACCCGTGGAACTCCCGCCGCGCCGACACCGAGCGCCCCGACGAGTGGCGCATCGACCTCGACCCGATGCCCGAGTGTCCTTTCCCGACCGTCCAGCGGGTCGCGGGCGTGGTCCGCGAGGTGTTGGACGAGCTGGGCATCACCGGCTACCCCAAGACCTCAGGTGGGCGCGGTCTGCACGTCTACGTGCGGATCGCGCCCACCTGGGGTTTCGGGCAGGTCCGCCGGGCCGCGCTGGCCTTCGCCCGCGAGGTGGAGCGCCGCGCCCCCGACGAGGTGACGACCACCTGGTGGCGCAAGGACCGCGACCCCGCCGCCCTGTTCGTCGACTACAACCAGAACGCCCGCGACCACACCATCGCCAGCGCCTACTCCGTGCGCGGCGTCCCCGACGCGACCGTGTCCACGCCGGTCACCTGGGACGAGATCCCCGACATCGATCCGCGGGACTTCACCATCGCCACCGTGCCCGCCCGCTTCGCCGAGCTGGGCGACCTGCACGCCACCATCGACGACACCGCCTTCTCCATCGAGCCGCTGCTGGAGTGGGCCGACCGCGACGGCCTACCCGACGATGCTTGAGGCGGTCCCCGCCATCGCCGTGCGCACGACCGCAGGCCCGCCCGGCAGGTCGGCGACCCCGAGCAGCCGGTTGCGCAGGGCGATCCGCCACCGGCTGGCGGGCAGCATCCACCGGGCCGCCCGCCTGCCCGAGCGCTGCTTGGCCTCGGCGAACGGCCGCATCCGGGCCTCGTAGGCGGGCAGCGCGGCGGGCACGTCCGCCTTCGCCAGCTCGCCTGCCAGCACCCACGCCGCCGCCATCGCCAGCGACGCGCCCTGCCCGGCCATCAGCGACACGGCGTGCGCGGCGTCGCCGATGAGCGCGGTCCGCCCGCGGTGCCAGACCGGCAGCTCGACCTGGGCCACCGTGTCGTAGTACGGGTCGTCGGGGCAGTGCTCCAGCGCCCGGTCCACCAGCTCGCCCAAGCCCGCGAACCGCGACACCAGCAGGCCGCGCGGGTCCTCGGCCAGCGGCCCGTCCGCGGCGAGGACGAACATCGTCGCCAGCCGCCCGCCCGCCGGGTAGATGCCCGCCTGGCGGCCGGGCTCGGCGACCACCACGAACCGGTCGCCGACCGCGCGCGCCAGCTCCGGGTCGGTGAGCAGGTAGGACGCGGTCTGGTAGCCCAGCGGGCGCAGGAACGCGCGCTCCGGCCCGAAGACCAGCTCGCGGACGCGGGAGTGGATGCCGTCCGCCCCGACGAGCAGGTCCGCCTCGACCGGGGTGCCGTCGGTGAGCGTGCCCTCGTCGCGCAGCGAGGTGCCGTAGCGGATGTCGAGGTCGGGGACCGCCTCGCGCAGGATGCGGTCGAGGTCGCCGCGCATGAGGCTGACCAGGCGCCCGTGTAGGGCCGCGCGCATCGAGGCGTAGCCGACGCCGCCGCGCGGGTCGCCGCCGGGGGAGCTGTAGCGCAGGGCGGTGATGCCCGCGTCGGCCGCCCTGATCTGGTCGATGAGGCCCATCCGCTCGGCGATGTCGTAGCCGGAGCCGAAGAAATCCATCATGTAGCCGTCCGGCCGAGGCCCGGGCGACCGTTCGACGACCGTGACGTCCCAGTCGGCCCGGCGCAGCCACCAGGCCAGCGTCAGCCCCGCGATCCCGGCGCCGCAGATGAGCGCGCGCATGGCCACCTCCTTATTTGGGCACCTGACCAAATTGTGGCACACGCGGCAGTGCCACGCCCTGTCGCGGGCATCACCAGCGGTCGTGCACCAGGGGGCGGATCAGGTCGTCGTAGACCTCGCGGACGG
Source organism: Actinokineospora sp. NPDC004072 (assembly GCF_053604195.1). Lineage (NCBI taxonomy): Bacteria > Bacillati > Actinomycetota > Actinomycetes > Pseudonocardiales > Pseudonocardiaceae > Actinokineospora > Actinokineospora sp. NPDC004072. The sequence goes on from NZ_JBSGHB010000002.1 coordinate 356,156, forward strand.
TCGCGTGGGCCTCGGCGGGCAGCGGCGGCAGGTCGGCGACCGAGGTGTTCGCGCGGGCCTGCTCAGGACTGCGGGCGCCGGGGATCACCACGCTCACACCGGGCTGGTCGGCGACCCAGCGCAGGGCGAACTGGGCCATCGTCCACCCCTCGGGCACCGCGGCGCGCAGCCGCGACACCGCTTCCAGGCCGACCTCGTAGGGGACGCCGGAGAACGTCTCGCCGACGTCGAACGCCTCGCCGTGGCGGTTGAAGGTGCGGTGGTCGTCCGCGGCGAAGGTCGTCCCGGCGGTGTAGCGGCCCGACAGCAGGCCCGAGGCCAGCGGGACGCGCGCGATGATGCCCACGCCCGCGGCCGCCGCGGCGGGCAGCACCTGCTCCAGCGGCTTGCGGCGCAGGCAGTTCAGGATGATCTGCACCGTCGCCACGCCGGGGCGGGCGATGGCGGTCAGCGCCTGCTCGCAGGTCTCCACGCTCACCCCGTACGCCGCGATCGCCTGCCGCGCGACCAGGTCGTCCAGCGCGTCGAAGACGGCGTCGTCGGCGTAGACCGGGCTCGGCGGGCAGTGCAGCTGCACCAGGTCGAGGGTGTCCATGCCGAGGTTGCGGCGCGACCGGTCGACCCAGGCGGCGAAGTTGGCCGCGGTGTAGTTCTCCGGGACCTGCTCGACGCGGCGGCCCATCTTGGTGGCGACGGTGATGCCCTCGCGGCCCCTGCGGAAGCGGCCGACGGCGCTCTCGCTGCGGCCGTCGCCGTAGACGTCGGCGGTGTCGAAGAAGGTGACCCCGCCGTCGGCGGCCGCGTGCAGCACGGCCTCGGCGTCCTCGACGTGGCCCCAGTCGGCCCCCAGCTGCCAGCAGCCGAGCCCGATCACGCCCGCGGTGCGGCCCAGCCGCTGGATGGTCCTGGTCTCCACGGCTCAGATCGTAATCACCACGGGATGCGCTTTCGGTCGCGGAAGAAGCCCCCCGACGGGCCGCTGGGCGGCAGGAGGGCCGCCCAGACGACGGTGTCGGCGCCCTGGGCGGGGGACAGGGGCGCGCCCGGGCCGCCCATGTCGGTGCGCACCCAGCCGGGGCAGACGGCGTTGACCTTGACCGTGCTGGGGACCGCGGCGGCCAGCGCGATGGTCAGCGCGTTGAGCGCGGCCTTGGCGACGCCGTAGGCGGGCGGGGAGGGCACGTTGTCGGTGACCGCCCCCGCGCCGGAGGAGACGTTGACGACCCGCCCCCAGCCGCGTTCGACCATGCCCGGGATCAGGTCGCGGCAGAGCCGGTAGGCCCCCAGCAGCGTCACCCGCAGCGTCTCCTCGAACACGTCGTCGGGGATGGCGAACAGCGGGTGCGTCGGGTAGACGCCTGCGTTGTTGACCAGCACGTCGACGGCGGTGCCCTCGGCGGCGAGCCGGTCGACCAGCCGCCGCACGCTGGCGGCGTCGGCCACGTCCAGCCCCACCGCCCGCACGCTGTGCCCCGTTCGGCCGATCGCGGCCGCCGCGACGTGTCCCCGGTCGAGATCACGGGCGCCGAGCAGCACGTTCAGGCCGGTCTCGGCCAGCCTGCGCGCCACCTCGTACCCGATCCCCCGGTTCGCCCCCGTCACGAGCGCGGTGCGGGCGGTGCTCACGGTCGTCCCCCTTCGGAATCGACTCAGCCCATTAGGGCACGGCGGTCGGGCAGTTTCAAGATCGGATCACCGGCCGGTGGGTCCTCCACGCCCGCGGCCCGACCGCCCGGCTGCCACAACCGGCCGCTGGGCGACCGCGGAACACCGTCCACAGGTGACAGCGGTAGGATGGGCGCGTTGGGAATGGCTGATGGGTGTGGGGTGTGGCTGTGGTCCGGGGCAAGGTCATCCGGTTCGACGACGTCCGCGGGTACGGGTTCGTGCTGCCCGAGACCGGGGGCGAGGACGTGTTCCTGCACGTCAACGACATCAACTTCGACAAGCGCAAGCTCGTGCCCGGCGCGGTGGTCGAGTTCGTGGTCGAGGAGGGCGAGCGCGGCCTCAAGGCGTCCGACGTCAGCCTCGTCTCCGGCCGCACGACCGAGTACACCAGCGACCCGGCCTTCGCCGACGACGGCGACTTCGCCGACCTGCTCTCGGTCCGCGAGTTCCGCGACGAGGTGACCGAGGCGCTGCTGGCCGGGGTGCCGACGCTGACCGCCGAGCAGGTGGTGCGGGTCCGCCAGACGGTCGTCGGCATCGCCAGGGCGCACGGCTGGCTGGACGCCGAGGCCCGCGAGAGCTGATGCGCCGCCTGCTCCGGTTCGTCGGCAGGCTGGTCTGGGCCGCCATCGCCGTCGCCTTGGACCTCGACCGGCCCAAGCCCCGACCGGAGTCCCGCCCGCGCCCGGCCCGCCAAGTGGCCGCCGAGCGCCGCCGCGACTGATCACACCTCCGCGAGCCGGGCGCGCCGGAACGCGCGCTCAGCTTCGTTGCCCGCCAGCGCCAGCGCTGCGCCGTAGGCGGCACGCCCTTCGTACGTCCGGCCTAGTCCGCGTAGCAGGTCGGCGCGCACCGCGTGCAGGGCGGCGATGGCCGCGTGCAGGGTGAACCGACCCCGCGCCCCGCGGTGCCCACACGATCAGCTCGTCGCCCTCGGCGACGGCGGCGTGGTCCCACCGCGACCGGTCCTGGTCGGCCAGCAGGGTCACCCGGAGGCCGACTCCCGCGTCGCGCGGCGGGCGTCGGTCACCAGCAGCAGGGCCAGCAGACCGGCCACCTCCGGCTCGTCGGGCATCAGCGACCGCAGCACGCGGGCCAGATCGAGCGCGCGGTCCACCGGCTCGGCGCGCTCCAGCTCCGCCCCCGAGGGCGCGGTGCGGCCGGTGGTGAACAAGCAGGTGCACCTACGGTCAGCACCGTCGAGCCGGTCGGGCAGCTCCGCGGCAGGCGGCTCGGCGCAGCGCACGCCCGCAGCCCGTCGTCCGGGAACTCCGGCGCTTTGGCCGGTTCGTCGTCGCCCGGAACCACGAGCAGGGGCAGCTTCGCCCGCAAGGTCTGCTCGCGCCGCATCCGGTCCAGCGCCTTGCGCTTGGCCGCGGTCGTCAACCACGCCTGCGGGGTCGCGGGCACGCCGTCGCGCTCCTACGCCGCCAGCGCCGCGACGCAGGCGTCCTGCGCGCACTCAAGAAGCCCGCCAGCACCTCCTTGGTCTCCGCGAACGGCCCGTCGGTCACCAATTCGCCTTTCACCGAGACGGCGGTTGTGCTGGCCTGCAAGGCCGCTGCGGTGACGATGCCGCCGCCCAACTCGTTCACCCGGTCGCCGTAAGCGTGGTGCGCGGCCAGTTCCGCTTCCGGCACATCGGCGGCATCGCCGGGGGCCGGGCTGTAGAGCAGAACGGCGTACTGCGCCATCTGTTCCTCCAGTTGGTGCGGGCCACCCCTACCCGGTTGGAGCAACCGCAGGCGGACTAACTTCTTCGCCACAAACAGCAACATCGAGGCCGCAAGCGTTTCGGCATTCGCGCCCGCCCCCCACTGCGAGATCATCAATCCCATGGACGGGCGCGAGGACGACACGCACTGGCCGCTGGGCCCGGCTCTGCGGCGGGCCCGCAACGCCGCCGGGCTCTCCCAGGCGAAGGCGGCACGGCGGGCGGGCGTCTCACGCGCGCTGTGGCAGCAGCTGGAATCCGGGGAGCGCCCGGACGGCAGACCTCTGCGCCCCAAACCGGTCTCGCTGACCCTCGTCGCCCGGTCGCTGGACCTCGACCCGCGGCGGGTGCTCGAACTGGCCGGGCTCGACCCCACCGCCTACGACCCGTCCCGGGCCGGTCGCCCGGTCGCCTCGACCGCCGAGGTGCACGAACTGCTCGACATGGTGACCGAGGTGCAGCGCCAGGCCGTCGTGGAGCTGCTGCGCACCATGGTCGACCCGACCGGGGGCTTGGCCTACAAACAATCACCGAGGTCAGACTCCTGACCGGAGTCCATCTGCGACAGTCGTCTATGGACAGTCTGGACCGCGAGCGCGCCCAACGGGTGAACGCGCGCCGACCACCGGACCTGCTGCGGCTGCGCCGAAATCCCGCCGCGCGCGGGGGCATCCGCCGCCAGCGCCGCTAGTCCTTCCGGGTGCACGCCAGCGCCGCGCCCCCGCATCCGCGCCCACCCGCTCAAACCTACGAGCGAACGTGACGGGTTGTCCACAAGTTTTCGCGCGGCTGGTCCGATTGGACGGATTTTCTACGCAACCACTAGTGAACGCTTCTCGCATCGACTTGACTGCGGAGGACCTCGTTCCGCGCTTCGGTGCCCTGGTGAGGGCGGGCACCGGGGCGTCCCCTGCTCTGTGAAGGAGGCTCCCTTGCACCGCTCGATCCTGCGCGGCCTCGTGGCCGCGCTGGCCGCAGGCGCGTTAACCGCAGCCGTCGTGCCGTCCGCCAGCGCCCAGGGCCAGATCCTGGGCGCCGGTGCGCCGGACGCGATCGAGGGCAGCTACCTCGTCGTGCTCAAGGGCACGTCGGGCAAGCAGTCCGTGATCGACCGGCACCGGGCGCGCGTGACCCACGACTACAGCCGCGTGCTGACCGGGTTCGCCGCCAAGATGTCCGAGGCCGACGCCCGCCGGGCCGCGGCCGACCCGCGCGTGGCCTACGTCGAGCAGGACCGCGTCGTGCGGGCCGTCGGCACCCAGCCGAACCCGCCGTCGTGGGGCCTGGACCGCATCGACCAGCGCGACCTGCCGCTGAACAGCAGCTACACCTACCCCAACGACGGTTCTGGGGTGACCGCCTACATCATCGACACCGGCATCCGCACCACGCACAGCGACTTCGGCGGCCGGGCGAGCTGGGGCACCAACACCGTCGACAGCAACAACACCGACTGCAACGGCCACGGCACGCACGTCGCGGGCACCGTCGGCGGCAACGCCCACGGCGTGGCCAAGGGCGTGGCGCTGGTCGCGGTGAAGGTCCTCAACTGCCAGGGCTCCGGCACGCTCGCGGGCGTCACCGCCGGCGTCGACTGGGTCACCGCCAACGCCGTCAAGCCCGCCGTGGCGAACATGAGCCTGGGCGCGTCCGGCACCAACGCGACGCTGGAGAACGCCGTCCGCAACTCCATCGCGTCGGGCGTGGTGTACGCGCTGGCGTCGGGCAACTCCAACGCCGACGCCTGCAACTTCACCCCGGCCCGCACGCCGGAGGCCATCACGGTCAACGCCAGCACCAACGGGGACGCGCGGGCGTCGTTCTCCAACTACGGCACCTGCACCGACATCTTCGCGCCGGGGCAGGACATCACCGCGCCGTGGAACACCAGCGACACCGCGACCAACACCATCAGCGGCACGTCGATGGCGTCCCCGCACGTCGCTGGCGCGGCGGCCGTCTACCTGGCCGGGCACGCGGGCGCCACGCCCGCGCAGGTGCAGACCGCGCTGAAGGACGGCGCGACGAAGAACACCATCACCAGCCCGGGCGCGGGCTCGCCGAACAACCTGCTCTTCGTCGGCGACGGCACCGACCCGGACCCCGACCCCGACCCGGAGCCGGAGCCCTGCACCGCCCCGGCGTGGAGCGCGACCTCGTTCTACTTCCTCGGGGCGCAGGTGAGCCACAAGGGCCACACCTGGCAGCTGCGGTCGCTGTTCTCCTTCGGCCAGGAGCCCGGCACCGGGACGACCTGGACCGACCTGGGCGCCTGCTGAGCTGATCCCGCTGGGGGCCGCCTCGGCCCTCAGCGGGTCACGTCCCAGAACGTCGGCAGCGTGATGTCGGCGGTCGGGAAGCCGGGCAGCGTCGGCTGGAAGGTCGGCGCAGGCGGCAGGTAGTTCGTAGTGGGGTACGGGGGCCGGTACGGCGGCCGCACCGGTTCCTCGTCCTCCTGCGACAACGAGATCAGCACAGCGACGACCGCCACGAGCGCCACGAACCAGGCGACCGGGGTGAACGCGCTCCTCGGCGCATCGGGGAACAGCGACGGCCGCGGCGGCGCTGCCTGTCGGGGGACGGGCAGCGCCGCATCCAAATCCACAGAGGACAGTTCTGCTCGCAGCGGCGGCACTTCCGCGGGGTGGTCGATGGCCGCGGCGATCCGCTCGGCGATGTCGTCCGGCGCGATGAGCCGCAGCTGTGTCCACGGCGGCGACCACGTCGCCCGCCCGGCGTCGACCAGCGCCCGCCCGATGACCGCGGTGACGGCGGCGCGGGTGGCGATCCGGTCCCGCCTGCCCGACGCCAGCAGGTCCAGCACCGCCGAAAGCGTCGGCCGCGGGCCCAGGGCGGCCAGCAGCGGCGCGGCCAGCGCGTCGGCCTGCCGGGCGGACGCCTCGGCGACCCACTCCCGCCACGGCGTGCCCGTGCGCGATGCCGCGGGCAGCGCGACGAGGTCGGTCGCCGGGCGGTCGTCGGCGCTGCCCACGCCCGCGGGCATCCGCGCCAGCGCGGCCAGCCGGGTGCGCAGGCTCGGGTGCGAGTCCCGCCAGGTCGGCTCCGGGTCGGGCAGGTCGGCGGCGGCCAGCTGGGCGCGGTAGCCCGGATCGGCGAGCATGGCGGCGAACGCGGCCACCGGGTCGTCCGGGCGGGTGGGCGCCGGGGCGAGGAACCGGGACTCGAAGTCCGCCCACGCCACCGCGCAGCGCACGGCCGCCCGCAGCCCGTCGGCGGTGGTCTGCGGGCTGGTCGCCCGGGCCGCGGCGGCGTCGGCGGCCAGCTCCTGGCGGCGGCGGGCGCCCAGCGTGATCCGGTCGTACACCCAGGCGTAGGCCGAGAACAGCCGCAGCGGCAGACCGGCGTACAACCGGGTGATCCCGTCGGTGTCGGCGGCCTCGGCGATGGCCAGCCGGGCCCGGGTCATGGCCACCGCGCCGCGGTAGGTGATGGGGGCCAGGCGGGTGTGGCCGCGGGCGTAGTGGCCCAGCTCGTGGGCGATGACCGCGCGCAGCTCGCCCGCGGTGAGGGCGGCCAGCAGCGGCCTGCCGACCGCCAGCGCCCGCACCCCGCCGACCAAGCCGAGCAGCCGCGCCTCCTCGACCACCATCGCGTTGGCGTCCGAGGTCAGCCGGATGACGTCCGGCGCCCGGGTGCCCACCCGCTCGGCCAGCTCGTCGACCACGTCCCACAGCGGCGCGGGCCGGGCCACCTCGACCCCCGCCAGCTCCGGGGCGGCCCCGCTGACCCTGGCCACCGCGCGCACCAGGACGACGACCACCACGCCGAGCCCGATCATGGCCAGCAGCACCGTCGGCTGGAACGCCGCCTGCCCGGTCGCCAGCACCGCGACCACCAGCGCCGCGTAGAGCAGCACCACCACGGCCACCAGCAGGTAGAACCCCACCAGCAGCGCCACGGCGACCAACCCGCGGACGACGGCCACGCGGCACCTCCGTGGTAGACCGGTGATCAACGCCATTCTTCCCGAGGGAGGCGGCTCGGATGCACGAACTCGGCCAGGAAGTGCGCACGCATGCCTTCGACAACGACCGCCGCAGGGCGATCGGCGGCTGGGGATTCGCCTTCACCGCGCTCGGCGTGGTCATCGCGGTGGCGCTCGACGGCGGCGACGGCACGTCGGCGGGCAGGCAGGCCTTCGGCGGCGCGATCGGCCTGGCCCTGGCGGCGCTGTGGATCGGCTCCTGGCACCTGGCCAGGGCCGCGCTCATGCCCGGCGAGCGGATCGTCGTCCACGAACGCGGCCTCGTGCACGCCACCGACCGCCGCGAGATCATCGTGCCGTGGGACGCGGTGGTCCACGCGCGGGTGCAGTTCGGGCAGGTCCGCAGCCCCGTCGCGCACTACTTCGGCTCGCAGGTGTGGGTGAAGCTGACCCTGCGCGGCACCCGCCGGGCGATCCGCTTCAACGGGCTGATCGACGGCTACGACCGCCTGCTGGAGACCGTCATGGAGCACTGCGCCCCCGCTCCCGGCCGCAGCACCCGCCAGCGGTGGGTGTGCGCGGGGGTCGGAGCGGGCTCGCTCGGCGCGGGGATCGCGTTGATCGCCTTCATCGGCACCGACCCCGAACTGCCCGAGTTCGGCTACCCCGCGGTGGCCGTGGCCCTGGTGCTGTCGTTCATCTCCGCGATCACCGGGTTCGTGCTGGCCGTGCGGCGCGACTGACTGTCCACAGTGCTCTCGACGCCCGGTCGCGCACCGTACCAGCGGGGACACCCAGGGTGCTTAGCGCATTCGGGTGATTGCGGCAATACGGTTGATTGGCGAGAGTGCTTCGATTCAGACCCTAGGCAGTTGGGGGGCGACGTGGCCAGAATCGGGCTTCGGGACATCACCAAGGTGTTCCCCGGCGGTGCGGTGGCCCTGGACGGGGTCGACCTGGACATCGCCGACGGGGAGCTGATGGTGCTGATCGGCCCGTCCGGCTGCGGCAAGTCGACCCTGCTGCGGATCATCGCCGGGCTGGAGACGCCCACCTCGGGGGAGGTGCAGCTCGACGGGATGGACGCGGGCCACCTCGCGCCCAAGGAGCGGCAGGTGGCGATGGTGTTCCAGAACTTCGCGCTCTACCCGCACATGCGCGCCGGGGAGAACATCGCCTTCCCGCTGCGGATCTCCGGAATGGACCCGGCCGCCCAGGGCGAGCGCATCGCCGAGTCGGCCAACGCCCTCGGTGTGCGCGAGCTGCTCAACCGCTGGCCGCACCAGCTCTCCGGCGGCCAGCGGCAGCGCGTGGCGATGGGCCGGGCGCTGGTGCGCCAGCCGCGGCTGTTCCTCCTCGACGAACCACTGTCCAATCTCGACAGCGGTTTGCGCTCGGAGCTGCGCGCCGAGATCTCCGGCATGGTCCGCTCGCTGGGCGTCACCACCGTCTACGTCACCCACGACCAGACCGAGGCGCTGACGCTGGCCGACCGCATCGCCGTGCTCAACCAGGGCGTCCTGCAGGACGTCGGCACTCCGGGCCGGGTCTACGACAAGCCCGCGACGATGTTCGTCGCCGCCTTCCTCGGCACCCCGCGGATCACGCTGCTGGAGGCGTACGTCTACGTCTACCTCAACAGCCATATCGCGCTGCGCATCGGCGACCAGCAGCTCTACCTGCCCTGGAGCGACCCGCGGGCGCGGGAGCTGGCGCACTACCACGGCGAGCCGATCGTGGTGGGCGTGCGCGCCGAGGCGGTGACCCCGATCGCCGAGCCCCGGCGCGGGCAGTCGCTGCGCGGCAGCATCCGGCACCTGGAGCACCACGGCCACGAGTCGCTGGCCTTCATCGACATCGGCGCGACCGAGATCGACATCGACCCCGAGGGCGTGCGGCCGCGGGCGGCGGCGGCAGCGGCGCGAAGACACGCCCGCAAGCCGGAGTCGCTCTTCAACCGGTTCCTGGACAAGGTCACCCGCACCGAGCGCGGCCAGGTGGCCGCCGAGTCCGACACCGGGCAGGGCGGGCGCCACCAGCTGCGCCCGGCCGAGCTGACCGTGCGCCTGCCGCCCCGCGTCCGCGCGGCGGCGGGGGAGAACGTCACCATCGGCCTCCGGATGGACCTGCTGCACTTCTTCGAGCGGCGCGGGGGGCGCATCGACGTCGGCTGGCGGTGACTGTTCCGCATAGTGGAAAGCCATGCCAACTTCAACCGGCGGTGCGAACCTCTCGGTATGAAGGTTTCCGAGGCATTGCTGCACCCGACCCGCGTCGTCTGGTCGGTGCGCCAGCTGCGATCCCTGACCCAGCAGATCGGCGCCGCGTTCGGCCCCGAGCTCGCCGAGATCGCCAGGTACGACCCCCAATCGCGGTGGTGGACCCGGCTGGCCCTGACCGAGGGCGTCGAGCTGTGGCTGCTGTCCTGGCTGCCCGGCCAGGCCACCCCGCCGCACGACCACGGCGGGGCAGCGGGCTCGTTCACCGTGGTCCGGGGCGTGCTGAGCGAGCGCTACCGCTACCCCGGCTCACCCGAGCAGCACGGGCTGCGCCGCACCGGCGACACCGTCGCCTTCGGCGCGGGCCGGGCCCACATCGTGGCCAACACCGCCGCTGAGCCCGCCCTCAGCGTGCACGCCTACTCCCCGCCGCTCGTGCCGACCCGCGAGTACCCCAGCCTCGCCGACCTCCCGCCGCGGCGGGTGGCGCTGCCCGCGGCCCGCGGCTCCGTCGTGGTGGAGGTGCCGTGAGCGTCGAGGCGTACCTGGCCCAGGCCAGGGGCGAGATCGAGCGGGTCGACCCGCTCAAGGCCCACGCGCTGGTCCGCGAGGGCGCGCTGCTGGTCGACATCCGCCCCTACTACAACCGCCTGGCCGAGGGGGAGATCCCCGGCGCGGTGCCGATCGAGCGGATCGTGCTGGAGTGGCGGCTGGACCCGGCGGGCTCCCACCGGCTCCCGGACGTCACCGCCGACCGCACGGTGATCGTGTTCTGCAACGAGGGCTACGCCTCCAGCCTCGCCGCCCGCGACCTGCGGCGCATCGGGCTGCGCAAGGCGACCGACCTGATCGGCGGGTTCCGCGCCTGGGAGGCGGAGGGCCTGCCGGTGGTCGACGGTGGCTCGCCCGCCGTCACCTAGCCGCCTGCCCGGGTCACCGGGCGGCGGCGACCAGCAGCGGGGCGATGCGGCGGGCGGTGTGCAGCAGCTCGTTGGCCAGGGTGGGGTAGCGGTCCTCGGTGATGCGGACCGCGGGCCCCTGCACGGCGATCGCGGCGACCGTGCCCGCCTCGGTGCGGACCCCCACGGCCACGGCGCGCACCCCGGGGTTGCGCTCCTCGTCGTTGAGCGCCCAGCCGCGCTCGCGCACGGCGCGCAGGTCGGCCAGCAGGGCGTCGGCGTCGGTGAGCGTCTGGTCCGTGTGCGCGGTCAGCTCGCCCAGCGCGGCCGCCTCGGCCTCCAGGTCGTCGGCCGCGGCCAGCAGGCACTTGCCCATCGCCGAGGCGTACAGCGGCACCCGGGTGCCCGCCACCTGGTCGAACCGCAGCGGCTGGCTGGACGGCACGTCGAGCACGACCTGCACGTCGCTGCCGGTGCGGATGCCCAGGTTGACCGACTCGCCGGTCACCTCGGCCAGCTCGGCCAGCAGCGGCAGCGCCTGGTCGTAGCCCAGCTGGTCGGCCGCCCGCGCGCCGAGCACCGCCAGCGTGGGGCCCAGCTGGTACCGGTCGCCCCGGGGGACCTGCATGAGCAGGCCGCCGTCGGCCAATGCCCTGGTCACGCGGTGAGTGGTGCTCACCGTCAGCCCCGTGCGCCGGGCCAGCTCGCTGACCCCGTGGGTGCGCTCGCCGCTCTCGAAGCAGCGCAGCACCGCCAGCGCCCGCTCGATCGCTTGCGCTCCGGATCGGGATTCCCGCACGTCAGACACGCTGGCATCCTGACACATCCACTATGTGGGATAGCTTCCCAAAGTGGTTCGACGATCACTACGTTCCCCTCCCGACACCGAGACACGGGAGGCACAACGTGCGCAAGAGAACGGCAGCAGCGGTCGCGCTGGCCCTGACCGCCTTATCCGCCTGCGGCACCGGGACCGGCGACGGGACCGGCACCACGCTGTCGCTGGTCGGCTTCGCCGTCCCCAAGGCGGCCAACAACGCCATCCAGCGCGAGTTCGCCAAGACCCCGGACGGGGCGGGCGTCACCTGGCAGGAGTCCTACGGCGCCTCCGGCGACCAGAGCCGCGCCGTCGCGGGCGGCCTGCCCGCCGACTACGTGCACTTCTCCCTGGAGGGCGACGTCACCCGGCTGGTCGACGCCGGGCTGGTCGCGCCCGAGTGGAACGCCGGGCCGACCAAGGGCATCGTGTCCACCTCGGTCGTGGTCATCGCGGTGCGCAAGGGCAACCCGAAGGGCATCACCGGCTGGGACGACATCGTCAAGCCGGGCATCGGCATCGTCACCCCGAACCCCGGCTCCTCCGGTTCCGCCCGCTGGAACATCCTCGCCGCCTACGGCCACGCCGAGGCCGCAGGCCTGGACGCCGAGGAGTTCACCACCCGGTTCTTCCGCAACGTCGTCGCCCTGCCCGGCAGCGGCCGCGACGCGACCACCGCCTTCACCGGCGGCACCGGCGACGTCCTGCTCACCTACGAGAACGAGGCCATCCTCGCCCGGCAGAACGGCACCGACTTCGACTACATCGTCCCCGACACCACGCTGCTGATCGAGAACCCGGGCGCGGTGCTCAAGAATGCCAACCCCAAGGCAGCCAAGTGGCTGGAGTTCGTCCTGGGGCCGACAGGGCAGACCGAGTTCGCCCGCGCGGGCTTCCGGCCGGTCATCGACGGCATCAGCGTCGAGGTGCCCGGCGCCAACGACCCGGCCAACCCCTTCCCCGCGCCCAAGAAGCTGCAGACCATCGCCACCGACTTCGGCGGCTGGCCCGCGGCGAACAAGGAGTTCTTCGACGCCGAGACCGGCGTGATCACCAAGATCCAGCGGGAAACCGGCAAGTCATGACCACCCGCGTGCTCGGTCGGGCCCCCGCCCTGGGGCTCGGCCTGGCCACCATCTGGTTCAGCCTGCTGGTGCTGATCCCGCTGACCGCGGTGCTGGTGGAGACCGCGGCGGGCGGCTGGGGCGCGTTCTGGCGGGCGGTCACCGACGAGCAGACCTTCGCCGCCATCCGGCTGACCGTCGTCCAGTCGGTGCTGGTCACGCTGGTCAACGCCGTCGCGGGCACGCTCATCGCCTGGGTCCTCGTGCGCGACGACTTCCCGGGCAAGCGGGTGCTCGACGTGGTGATCGACGTGCCGTTCGCGCTGCCCACGATCGTCGCCGGGCTGGTGCTGCTGGCCCTCTACGGCCCGCGCAGCCCGATCGGCGTCGACATCGCCAACACCGAGACCGCGGTGTTCCTGGCGCTGCTGTTCGTCACCCTGCCCTTCGTCGTGCGGACCGTGCAGCCGGTGCTGGCCGAGCTCGACCGGGAGGTGGAGGAGGCCGCCGCCACCCTCGGCGCGAGCCGGGGCACCACCTTCCGCCGGATCGTGCTGCCCGCCCTCACCCCGGCCATCGCCGCGGGCGCGGCCATGTCCTTCGCCCGGGGCATCAGCGAGTACGGCTCGCTGGTGCTGCTGTCGGGCAACCTGCCGCTGCGCACGGAGGTGGCGTCGGTGCGCATCCTCAGCCACATCGAGAACGGCGACCTCGCCGCGGCCTCGGCGGTCGCCGCCGTGCTGCTGGTGGTGGCGCTGGTCGTCGTCTCCGCGCTGGAGCTGGTGGGCCGCCGTGGTTAAGCGCGCGATCGTCGTGGTGTACCTGGGGATGCTGGTGCTCTGGCCGGTGGGCCTGGTGGCGGTGAACACCTTCGCCGACGGGACCGGGGCGCTGACCACCGCGCTGTCCGACCCGGTCGTGGTCAACGCGCTGTGGCTGACCGTGCAGGTGGCGGTCGTGTCGGTGGTCATCAACACCGTCTTCGGGGTGGGCATCGCCATCCTGCTGGTGCGCTACCACTTCCCCGGGCGGCGGTTGCTGTCGGTGCTGCTCGACCTGCCGCTGTCGGTGTCCCCGGTCGTGGTCGGCCTGGCCATCGTGCTCGTCTACGGCGGGGTCGACGGCTGGTTCGGGCCCGCGCTGGAGTCGGCCGGGTTCCAGGTGGTCTTCGCCATGCCCGGCATGGTGATGGCCACGGTGTTCGTCGCCCTGCCGCTGGTCATCCGCGAGGTCGTGCCGGTGCTGCGGGAGATCGGCGACGAGCAGGAGCAGGCCGCCCGCACCCTCGGCGCGACCGGCTGGCAGGTCTTCGCCCGCATCACCCTGCCCGCCATCCGCTGGGCCGTCGTCTACGGCGTCGTGCTGAGCCTGGCCCGCTCGCTGGGCGAGTTCGGCGCGGTCAAGATCGTCTCCGGCAACCTCATCAACCGCACCCAGACCGCGACCCTCGTGGTCGAGCAGAAGTACCAGGACTTCGAGCAGAGCACCGCCTACGCCACGGCGTTCCTGCTCGCCTTCGCCGCGGTGCTGTGCCTGGTCGTGGTGTCCGTCATCCGCCCGAAGGAGGGCAAGTGAGCATCCAGGTCCGCAACGTCCACAAGCGCTTCGGCACCTTCACCGCCTTGGACGACGTGTCGGTCGAGGTGCCCACCGGCGGCCTGACCGCCCTCCTCGGCCCCAGCGGCGGCGGCAAGTCGACCCTGCTGCGCGTCATCGCGGGCCTGGAGACCCCCGACAGCGGCGAAGTCCTCATCGACGGCGAGCCAGCCACGCACCTACCGGTGCGCAAGCGCGACGTCGGCTTCGTCTTCCAGCACTACGCGGCGTTCAAGCACCTCACGGTGTTCCGCAACATCGCCTTCGGCCTGGAGATCCGCCGCCGCCCGGCCGCCGAGGTCCGCGACCGCGTCCACGAACTCCTCCGCCTGGTCCGCCTGGAGCAGTTCGCCGACCGCCTGCCCGCCCAGCTCTCCGGCGGCCAACGCCAACGCATGGCCCTGGCCCGAGCCCTGGCCGTAGAACCCCGAGTCCTCCTCCTGGACGAACCCTTCGGCGCCCTCGACGCCCAAGTCCGCACCGAACTCCGCGACTGGCTCCGCCGCCTCCACGACGAAGTCCGCGTAACCACCGTCTTCGTCACCCACGACCGCGAGGAGGCAATGGAAGTCGCCGACGAAATCGTCGTAGTCAACCAGGGCCGCGTAGAACAAACCGGCCACCCCGAAGACCTCTACGACCACCCAGCCACCGACTTCGTCATGCACTTCCTAGGCCCCACCACCCACCTAGGCCCCACCCTGATCCGCCCCCACGACATCCAAATCCACCTAGACCCCCAACCCCCACCCACCCCCTCCTCCCCTCACCCCGCCACCCCTCCAATCCCCACCACCCACCCACCCATCCCTGAAACCCCCACCAACCGCCGCCCACCCACCCCCGTCGCCTCCACCTCTCCTTCTTCCTCCGCCGCCGCTTCCACTTTTCCTTCTCCCACCTCCGCCGCCTCCTCGCCTCCTTCCTCCTCGCCTTCGTCCTCTTCGTCCTCGCCCCTCGATCCCGCGGGTGTTCCGGGGCGGGTGGTGCGGGTGAGTCGGGTTGGGTTTGAGGTGCGGGTTGAGGTTGAGTGCGGGGAGCAGCTCGTCCAGGTCACCCTCGACCGGACGGCGGCTGCGGCGCTGGGCCTCGCGGTCGGACTGGCCGTGCGCTTGTCCCCGCGCTCCACTTCGGACTCTGCCGCGCGAGCGACACGGCCGATTCCCGCCAGAACCGACGTCCGGACCCCGGCAGAGTCGTACCCGTGACCCAGTACCTCGCAATCGACCCCGCCCGCCTCCAGAGCATGCGCGACCAGGGCGCGGACGAGTCCGGCAACCCGTGGACGCTGCGCCCCGCAGGCGGCGGCGAGCCGCTGCGCTGCTGCCTCGGCCGCGCCACCCCCGGCGAGGCCATTGCGCTGATCAGCTACACCCCGTGGACCGAGCCGAGCCCGTGGGCGGAGACCGGCCCGGTCTACGTCCACTTCGACCAGTGCGCGGGCTACCGCACACCCGCGGACTACCCGTCGGAGTTCCTGGCCAGCGCGAGCATGCTCAACCCGTTCCGCCACGACGGCGAGCGGGCCTACGACCACATCACCTTCCTTCAGCCGGAGGACGACCACCTCGCCGCCGTGCGCATCGTGCTCGCCCAGCCCGAGGTGTCGCACCTGCACGTGCGCAGCGCCACCGCGGGCTGCTTCACCTTCGAGGTCCGCCCTTAGCCGGCTAAGCCGGACTGGAAGGCGAACACGACGAGCTGGGCGCGGTCCCGAGCCCCGACCTTGGACATCGACCGGCCGACGTGCGTGCGGACGGTCGCCGGGCTGACCACGAGCTGGCTGGCGATCTCGTCGTTGGTCAACCCCTGCCCGACCAGCCCGACGACCTCCCGCTCGCGCTCGGTCAGGTCGCCGAGCCGCGGGTGCGGGTCGGCTCGGCGTCTGCCCCCGTCGGCGAACATCCTGATTACGCGGCGGGTGACCGACGGGGAGAGTAATGCCTCCCCGCTGGCCACCACCCGGATCGCCCGCAGGATCTCGGCGGGCAGGGTGTCCTTGAGCAGGAACCCGCTCGCCCCGTGCCGCAGCGCGTCGAAGACGTACTCGTCCAGCTCGAAGGTGGTCAGGACGATGACGCGGACGTCGGCCAGCCCGGGGTCGGTGGTGATCCGCCGGGTCGCCTCCAGCCCGTCGACCCCGGGCATCCGGATGTCCATCAGCACCACATCCGGCCGCGCCGCCCGAACGGCCTGCACCGCCGACAGCCCGTCACCCGCCTCGCCGACCACCGCCATCCCATCCTCGCTCTCGATGAGGGTGCGCAGCCCGATCCGCACGAGGTCCTGGTCGTCGACCACCACGACGCTGATCATGAGACGCCTTCCCGGGGTATGCGCGCGTGCACGTGGAAACTGCCGTCCTCGGGCCCTGCGGAGAACTCCCCACCCAACGCGGTGACCCGCTCCCGCATGCCGGGGATGCCCATCCCATCAGGCCCCGGTCTTCGGTCGATCGGACTGCGGACGTTGATGACCACGACATCCACCTCGAACCGCACCTGCACACTGGCCTGCTTCGCCACCCCGTGCCGCAAGGCATTGGTCAACGACTCCTGCACGACCCGATACCCGGCCAGATCAGCCGCCGCCGACACCCCACCCGGCACCGGCTCGACATCGAGGTCGACCTGCATCCCGGCGTCGACCATCCGGTCCCGCAGATCGCCGAGCCTGGCCAGGCCCGCCACCGGCCCGCGCTCGGCCTCACCGCTCGACCGCACCATCGCCCGCACCTCATCGAGGGCTTCGGTGGCGGTGCGACTGATGGCGGTGAGCGCGATCTCGGCTTGAGCGGGCTTGCTGCCGAGCACGTGCAGGGCCACCTCCGCCTGCATCTTGATCGCCGCCAACCCGTGCCCGACCACGTCGTGCACCTCCTGAGCCAGCCGCAACCGCTCGGCATCCACCCGCTGCCGCACAGCCTCCGCCCGAGCCCGCTCGACCCCCTCCCGGTACTGCCGAACACTCACCCCCACCGCGAACGGCACCACCACCCACGCCGACGCCGGCACCAACCCCTGCAGCGGCGCAGGCCCGATGAAGACGTGGACCACGAGGATGCCCAACGCAACCACCCCGACCGGCACCGCGACCTTGACCCGCACATGCCGCGCCATCGTGTAGACGGCGATCAGGAAGGCGATGAGGATTGGGCCGTAGGGGTAGCCGAGACTGAGGTAGACGGAGGTCACCACGGCGGACGCGAGCACCGTCACCACGGGAGCTGCCCGCCGGAGTGCGAGCAGGAGCCCAGCGCCCCCGGCCAGCCCGAGCGCAAGCCCGTCCACCGGCCGGTCCAGCGTGGACACCGCCCCAGCCCCCACTGTGCCAACGACCGCGATCGCGGTCATCAGCAGCGCGAGCAGGGCGTCAGCCACTCGGGTTCGCATGGTGCCTCCTTTCGAGGGCATCGGGGTTCCTGCTGTCCAGCTTGCCGGTCCAGCCCCAGACCGGGCGACCCCTTGCTTCGGGCCTGTGGATAAGTGCGGATGGGACCAGGTGGAGGGCCAAGTGGCCGGGCGGGCAGCGGAGTAGAGGGGCTATGGGCCGGGGAGAGGACAGGAAGGGAGAGGTGCGGGGAGAGCGGGATCGGGGGAGTGAAAGGGCGGAGTGGGGAGGGGAGTGCGGAGGGAAGGAAGTGGGGGAGCTGAACGGGAGGAGATGAGTGGGAGCGCGGAGGAGAGGGGGTGGACGGAGCGAGGGGTGCTGGAGGGGTGGGATCGAGGGCAAGAGCAGTGAGCGGGAGGCAGGACGGATGGTGGGAGGAGTGGGAGAAGCGGGTGGAAGCTGGATGTGGAGGGAAGCAGGGACAGGAGAGGAGCACGAGGAATGGAGCGGGGGCAGGAGAGGAGCACGAGAAAGTAGTGGGGTAGGAGAGGGGCACGAGGAAGGGAGCGGGAGTGAGAGTGGCAGGTAGGGGAGACAACGGGCTGGGAGGCAGGAGGGGGAGACGGCGGACGGGAGGCGGGAGAACGGGGGAGAGCGCGAGAAGGGGAGAAGCGGAGTGGACAGGGAAAGAGTGGGTGGAGCGGGAAAGGCGGGTGGAGTTGGGAAGAGACGAGAGAAGGCAGAGGGAAGGGCAGAGGAGGGCGGTGGGAGTGGGAGGGGTGCGTCGACAGAGGGCTAGTGGGAGTGGGAAGGGAGCGCCGGGAGGAGGGCAGTGGGAGCGGGAGGGGAGCGTGGGGAGGAGGGGAGGGAGTGAGAGGGGAGCGTGGGGAGGAGGAGAGAGCGGGAGGGGAGCGCCGGGACGGGGAGAGGAGGAGGGCGAGAGAGGGAGGTGGGCGATAGGGAGGTGGGTGAGTGGGGTGTGGCCGGTGGCGGTGGGCCGGTTGGTTACGCCGGTTTGCGGGTTCGGCCCCAGGGTTTGAAGACGGAGAGGGTGGTGGCGAGGAGGACGGCGGTGGTGGAGACGATGGGGGGCATTAGGAGGGAGGAGAGGTCTGGGACGCCGGTGGTGGCGTAGGTGGGGGCTTGGGTGGCGGTTTCGCGGAGGGTGGGGGTGAGGGCGAAGACGATGAGCAGGGTGAGGATTGCGTTGAGGGCCAGTTTGGTGGCCACCCACCAATAGCGGATCAAGCCGTACTTCGTGCCCAGGCCTAAGACCACCCCCGTCCCGAGGGTGACCAGCGACGTCACGATCAGCGGCGCGATGGCGAACATCGCCAACGCGCGGAAGGCGGTTTCGGCCGACACCGCGCTCGGCGTCGTCACCGCGGTCAGCACGAGGATGGCCAGGACGATATCGATGCCCAGCCAGACGCCAGCGAAGACGATGTGGGTGAGGAGCCAGGTCTTGCGGGCGTTGGCGGTCAGGCGGAAGCGGGTGGTCGGCATGGGGCCAACGATCCGCGAGCGGCGCGGCGAAGGCGTCAGGTGGGCGACGTATCTTCGCGTACGTCAATCTACGTACGCAGCGCAGGCCACCCCGACGAGTCGTACGTCAGATCGTTGAGGCCCAGTAGCGGAGTCCCGTTGTCGGCGTAGTAGTGATACACGAGCACATCCCCCTCCGCATCACTCAGCACGTCCTGATGCCCAGGCCCATGCACACCCCCGTGCCCCGCAAGGATCTCCGTCCCACCCCCCGACATCATCGCCACCCCAGCCCGATCCACATAAGGCCCGCCCAGCGCCGTCGACCGCCCCACCATCACCCGATAAGTGCTATCCGCCCCCTGACAGCACCGGTCGAACGACACATAGAGGTAGTAGTACTCCCCGTGCTTGGCGATCGTCGCCGCCTCGATCGCGCCACCGCCCCGGCCAGCCAGCGACCCGATCGCCGTGCCGAGCGGCTTGCCCGTCAAAGGGTCGATCTCGATCTGCTTGATCCCTGACCAGTAGGAGCCGAACGTGAGCCACCACCGGCCGTCCTCCACGTAGAGATCAGGGTCGATGGCGTTGTAGTCGTTCTCCGCCGAAGTCGCCACGACCAGGCCCTCGTTCGTCCAGCTCCCCGCCGCGCCGGTCGGGCTGGTCGCCAGGAAGATCGCCGACTTCCGCGACCCCAGAGTGGACGCCGCGTAGTACAGGTAATAACGATCATTCAGGTACGACAGGTGCGGCGCCCACAGAGTCGCGCCCCCACCCGTGTACTCCAACGTCCATGGCGCACCATCCGGAAACACCTGTCCCGCGTTGGTGAACGTGACCCGATCAGTGGACGTCTTCAGGGCGATGTTCTGCCCCGTGTGCGCCATCAGGTACCCCGAGGCCGTCTTCACCATCGTCGGGTCGTGCACCCGCACATCCCCCGTCACCGGAAGGGGGTCCGGATAGCCGACCAGGGTGACCACGACGGCCACCGCCACCCCAGCCCACATCCACGCCTCCTCCGCCCGACCGCTCCACCTCGTCTCTACTTGCCCGGGCGGTGGCGCGCCAGTCGGGGGAGGTCAGGTGCGCTTGCAGCGCCGGTGGCTGGTGTCGCACAACGGGTACAGCGCGCTGCGGCGGCACGCGCACAGCGCGGTGACCACGCGGGACGACCGCACGGTCGTCCCGTCGGCGCCGGTCACCTCGACCGGGCCGTCCACCAGGATCGGACCGCGCGGGAGGATCCGCACGCGCGTGGGTCGTTCAGCCATGCCCGGGAGTACCTCGGTTGAGCACCGCCCAATCGGGTATTCCGCCGCCGACGAGAGGAGCCCCCATGCCCAACGCGGTGGCCACCGGCCTGCCAGCGCCCCGTGGTCCGCTGTCGGAGTACGTCTGCGACGTGCTCCCCGGTCCCGTGCGCGCCCTGACCCCGCCCGCGGTCGACGCCGACCCCTTCGGCGAGGACCTGTCCCTGGCCCTGCACCTGTGCTACGAGCTGCACTACCGCGGCTTCCCCGGCGTCGCCCCCGAGTGGGAGTGGCAGCCGGACCTGCTGCGGCTGCGCGGGGCGATGGAGGCGGTCTTCCTCGACGCGCTCAAGCAGCGCACCGACGGCGGCGACGTCGAGGAGGTGCTGGCCGAGCTGCTGGTCGAGGAGGTCCCCGGCCGCGGCGTCTCGCACTTCCTCGCCGAGCAGGGCACCTGGGACCACATCCGCGAGTACTTCATCCACCGCTCGATCTACCACCTCAAGGAAGCCGACCCGCACGCCTGGGTGATCCCGCGCCTGCGCGGCAAGGCCAAGGCCGCGCTGGTCGCCGTGGAGTTCGACGAGTACGGCGGCGGCCGGGCCGAGGACATGCACTCGCGCCTCTACGCCGACCTGCTCGCCGAGTGCGGACTGTCCACTGAGTACCTGCACTACCTCGACGACGTGCCAGCCCCGGCCATCGCCAAGGTCAACATGATGTCGCTGTTCGGGCTGCACCGGTCGCTGCGCGCGGCGCTCTGCGGGCACTTCGCCGCCGCCGAGATCGGCACCCCGCCCAGCGCGGCCCGGGTGCTCGTGGCGCTCGACCGGCTCGGTGCCGGACCGGCGGCGCGGCGGTTCTTCGCCGAGCACGTCGAGGCCGACGCCGTGCACGAGCAGATCATGCGCCACGACGTCGTCGGCGACCTGGTCGCCACCGAGCCGGACCAGGCCGCCAACGTCGTGCTCGGCATCCAGGCCACCGGGCTGATGGACGCCATGATGGGCGAGCACCTGATGTCGGCGTGGACGGCCGGGCGGTCATCCCTTCGGTGAGCCGCCCGGGTCGATCCCGCGCTCGGCCAGCAGGGCGTCCAGCTTGGCCTCCATGCGCTCGTCGGACTCCCGCGACTGGCTGGACCCCCAGTAGTAGAACAGCGCCAGCCCGGCGGCCTGCCAGATCAGCTGCAGGAACTCGGACTGCCAGTTCTCCAGGGTGGAGGCGGCGAACTGCGGGAAGTAGTCGGAGAACGCCGCCTCCTCCCCGTGGGTCTGCTGCTCCTGGCGGAAGGCCATGTACTGGAAGATGAACTGGCCGATCCAGGACAGCAGGAAGAAGACCCCGGTCACCAGGGCGAAGGAGTACGCCTTGGCGAACCGGGGCTTGCCGAAGGGCTCGACCCCCTGGCCGGGTTTGCCGACCCGGGCGAGGTCATCGGTGTCGTGGTGCCTCATGTGTCCGCCTTTCGCCGGGACTGGCGGACACATTCCCCCACTTGACGTAGGGCAAACTACGCTGCGGAGAAGCCCGCGACCGCGCACAGCACGCCGAACGCGAGCGCGAACCCCACGACCTTGCGTCGTTTGTCCGGTTCGGGCAGAGCGCTGAAGACGGCCGCGTCGGCCAGGTCGGAGGCGACCCTGGCGGCCACCGCCGTGCGCAGCGCCGCACCCGGTGGGGCGCAGAGCATGCCCACGCCGATGGCCGCGTCGCGGGCGCCGATCGCGCGGACCAGGATCCGGCTGCCGCCGGGCACCTCGCCGGTGGCGTTGGCCAGCCCGGCGGGCCCGGCCAGCAGCGCGGGCTTGGCGATGAGGGCGGCGCCGTAGGCGGTGGTCGCCGCCCCGAGCACGCGGGTCAGCACGCGCATGCCCGGCTACCGCGTCGCCGAGGTGAACGCCTCGCTGACCGCGTTCGGCCCGTCGTACTCGCGGTCGGGCATGGCTTCCAGGCCCTTGACGACCTCGTCGTCGGCGCCGCTGGACCGGGCGTGCTCCACCAGGTCGGACTTCGAGCACGGGTAGTCCACCCCGGAGAGGTACTTCTGCATCTGGATCGGGTTGGGGGCCATGTGGCCGTCCTCCTTCGCGGTCGGGTCCGGCGTGGGTACCCGGGGCTGGCCGGGTGAACCCGCGTTTCGCCCGACCCGGGCGCGGGTATCGCGCTGCCATGCGGATCGTGGTGGTGGGTGGGACGGGGAGCATCGGCACCGCGCTGCTGGACGTCGCGGCCGTGCGCGGGCACAAGCTGGTGGGGGTGTCCCGGCGCGAGCCCGCCCCCGGGCCGCCCTACGCCGACGTGGAGTGGCACGCCATCGACATCGCCGAGCGTTCGGCGTTCACCCGGCTGGTGGAGGTGTTCGACGGCGCCGACGCGGTGGTGCACGCCGCGTGGCTGATCCAGCCGAGCCGGGACCGGATGAACCTGCGCAAGGTCAACGTCGAGGGCACGGCGGTGCTGCTGGACGCGCTCGCCGTCGCGGGCGTGCCGCACCTGGTCTACCTGTCCTCGGTCGGGACGTACGCGCCCAAGGATCGCGGTGGTCCGGTCAGCGAGTCCTGGCCCACCACCGGCGTCCCCACCTCCGACTACAGCCGGGACAAGGCCGACGTCGAAGCCATGCTGGACCGCTTCGAGGCCGCCCGGCCGGGCATCGCGGTGACCCGGCTGCGGCCCGCGCTGGTGCTCCAGCGGCGCTCGGCGTCGGAGGTCCGCCGCTACTTCACCGGCAGGCTGATCCCGCGCGCGATGTGGAAGCTGGTGCGCTCGGGCAGGCTGCCCGCGCTGCCGCTGCCGTCCGGGCTGGCCCTGCAGTTCGTGCACGCCGCGGACGTGGCCACCGCCGCGCTCGCCGCCATCGACCGGCAGCACCGGGGCGCGCTGAACCTGGCGGCCGACCCGATCATGGACCTCGGCGCCCTGGCCGCGGCCGTCGGCGCGCGACCGCTGTCCGTGCCGCCTCGCGTGGTGCGGGCGCTGATGGCCGGTGCGTGGCGCGCCCGCCTGCTGCCGATGCCCGAATCCTGGCTCGACCTGGCGCTGGAGGTGCCGATCATGTCCGCCGAGCGCGCGCGGACCGAGCTGGGGTGGGCGCCCCGGTGGAACGCGACCGAGACCCTCGGGGACCTGCTCGCCGGCCTGGCCGACGGCGAGGGCGTGCCCGCCAGCCCGCCGCTGCGCCCCTCCACCTGGCCTTGACGGCCCACCCGCCCGCCGCCATCATGAACGCATGTTCATGAACGAGCGTTCACCGGTCGTCAACACCGCGCAGGCGCAGGCGTGGAACGGGTACGAAGGCAGGCATTGGGCCGAGCACGCCGACCGCTACAACGCCGTGAACAGCGGCTTCAACCGCTACCTGCTCGACGAGATCGGCGCCGGGGACCGCGTGCTCGACCTCGGCTGCGGCACCGGCCAGCTCACCCGCTTGGCCGCCGAGAAGGCCGCGCACGCCGTCGGCGTCGACCTGTCCGAGCCGATGCTGGCCACGGCCAGGTCGGTGCCGTCGGACGCCGGGTTCATCCAGGGCGACGTCCAGGTCCACCCCTTCGCCGAGGGCGGCTTCGACCTGGCCGTCAGCCGGTTCGGCGTGATGTTCTACGCCGATCCCGTCGCGGCCTTCGCCAACGTCCGGCGGGCGCTGGCCGACGGCGGCAGGCTGGCGTTCCTGTGCATGACCGCGCTCGCGGGCACCGACCTGGGCGCGGTGTTCGCCGCGCTCGCCCCGCACCTGCCGCCCCCGACCGGCGCGGACGGGACCGGCCCGACCTCCTTCGCCGACCCCGACCACGTCCGCGCGGTGCTCACCGCGGCGGGCTTCTCCGAGATCACCTGCCAGCGCGTCGAGGCCGACCAGCTCTGGGGAGCCGACGTGCCCGACGCGGCGGAGTTCCTGGCTGGCTGGGGGCCGGTCAAGCACCACATGGACCTCGCCGGACCCGAGGCGGCGGCCCGCGCCCGGGCCGCGCTGGCCGACGCGCTGACCGCCTTCACGACGCCCGACGGCGTGCGCACGCGCGGAACGGCGTGGCTGGTGACCGCGAAGCGATAGCATCAGCCGCGATGGCACCCAGAAAAGCCGCCGCCCTGCGCCACGACGAGCGGAGCCTGCGCGAGCACCTGATCGCCACCGCCGAGCGGATGATCGCCGAGCAGGGCGGCTCCGGGCTCACCGTGCGGGCCATCGCCAAGGCGGCGGGCGTGGCCGACGGGCTGCTCTACAACCACTTCGCCGACAAGGAAGAGCTGCTGGCCGCCGCGCTGCGCGCGCACGTGGGCAGCGTCGAGGCCAATTTGCCGCCGCTGCCGGAGCCGGGCACCGACGACGTCGAGGCCAACCTGCGCGCGCACCTGGAGCACGGCCTCGCGCTGCACCGGGCGATCCTGCCCGCCTTCACCGGCCTGCTCAACCAGCCCGCCGTCGTCGCCCGCTTCGCCGCCGACGGCGGGCAGGGCGCGGACTGGCGGACCCGGCTGGTGGACTACCTGCGCGCGGAGCGGGAGCTGGGCAGGCTGCCCGGACCCGCCACTGTGGACGCCGCGGCCGCGCTGCTGGTCGGCGTCTGCCACGAGGCCGTGCTCTCGGCGATGTTCCCGCACGCCAGCGCGGCCGAGGTGCCCGTGGACCAGATCGTCACCGCGGTCCTGCGCGGGATCGCCGGGTAGGACGTCCGGCGGGATCGCCGGATTGGCGGCAGCATGATCCCCCAGGAGGTGCTGCCATGCCCGACCGCGCCCACGTCATCGGCCACGGGGTCGCCTGGCTGGCCCGGTGGAGCCTGCGGCTGGTCCTCATCGCGGCGGGCTGCGTCCTGCTCTGGATGCTGGTCGCCCGGCTCTGGGTCGCCGTGTTCCCCGTCCTGCTGGCGCTGGTCATCGCCACCGTCCTGTGGCCGCCGGTGCGGTGGCTGCGGTCCAAGGGGGTCAAGGCCGGGCTGGCGGCCTCGATCGCGCTGCTGGCGGGCCTGGCCACGCTGGGCGGCTTCATCACCCTGATCGCGGTCTCCATCGCCTCCGGCGCGCCGGAGATCGCCGACAGCGCAGGCGAGGCGATCGCGGACATGCGCGACTGGCTGGCTGGCCCGCCGTTCAACCTCGCCGACAGCGAGCTCGACCGGTGGATCCAGAAGGGCGTCCAGCAGGTGCAGCGCAGCTTCGGCGCGATCGCCGACGGCCTGATCACCGGCCTGGGCACGGTCACCTCCGGCGTCGTCACCGCGGTGCTCGCGCTCGTCCTGGCGTTCCTGTTCGTCAAGGACGGGCCGCGGTTCCTGCCCTGGCTGCGCGGCGTGTCCGGGGACCGGGCGGGCGACCACCTGGCCGTCGTGCTCGGCCGCATCTGGGAGACCCTGGGCGGCTTCATCCGCACGCAGGCGATCGTCAGCCTCATCGACGCGGTGTTCATCGGCCTCGGTCTGCTGGTCCTGGGCATCCCGCTGGCCGTGCCGCTGGCCGCCCTGACCTTCCTCGGCGGCTTCATCCCGATCGTCGGCGCGTTCGTCGCGGGCGCGCTCGCGGTGCTGGTCGCCCTGGTCAGCAACGGGCTGACGGTGGCGCTGATCGTGCTGGGCATCGTCGTGGCCGTGCAGCAGATCGAGGGCAACGTGCTGCAACCGGTGCTGCAATCGCGCAGCCTGCGGCTGCACGCGGCCGTCGTCCTGCTCGCGGTGACCGTTGGCGGGAGCATCTTCGGCATCGCCGGGGCCTTCCTCGCGGTGCCGGTCGCGGCGACCGCTGCGGTGGTCCTGCGCTACCTCAACGAGCAGATCGACGCGCGCGTCCAGCCGCCTGCCGAGCCCGAGGCGCCCGCCGAGCCCTAGGGTGTCGGTGGTCGCGGCTACCGTGGGGGCATGCGTTTCGGGGTGCTCGGCCCGCTGGCCGTCTGGACCGCCGACGGGCGGGCCGTGCCGATCCCCGAGGCGAAGGTGCGCCTGCTGCTGGGCGCCCTGCTCGCCCGCGCGGGCGCGGCCGTCTCCGTGGACCGGCTGGTCGAAGACCTGTGGGGCGGCGCGCCCCCGGGCAACCCCGTCAACGCCCTCCAGACGAAGGTGTCGCAGCTGCGCCGCACGCTGGAACGGGCCGAACCGGGGTCGCGCGCCCTGCTGACCCACGGTCCCGCCGGCTACCGGCTGGCCGCCGACGACCTCGACGCGACCCGCTTCACCGAGCTGGTCGCTCAGGCAGGCGGCGATCTCAGGGAGCGGGTCGCCCAGCTCGACGCGGCCCTGGCGCTGTGGCGCGGCCCGGCCTACGCCGACGTCGCCGACGCCGAGTTCGCCCGCGCCGACATCACAAGGCTCACCGAGGCCCGGCTCAGCGCGCTGGAGGAGCGCGCGCTGGCCCGCATCGAGCTGGGCGAGCACGCCGAGGTCGCCGCCGAGCTGGCCGACCTGGTCACCCGCCATCCGCTGCGGGAACGCCTGCGCGCCGCCCACCTGCGGGCGCTGTACCGCTGCGGCAGGCAGGGCGAGGCGCTCGACAGCTACGAAGACCTCCGCAGGCGCCTGGCCGACGAGCTGGGCGCCGACCCGGGGCCGGAGCTGGTCGCCGTGCACCGGGCCATCCTCACCCACGACCCCGCGCTGGCCCCGCGCCAGCGGCCGAACCTGCCCGCGCCCGTCGGCGGGCTGATCGGCCGCGACGGGGATGTGCGTGCGGTGCAGGCGGCGCTGGCCAGGGACCGGCTGGTCACCCTCACCGGCCCCGGCGGCGTCGGCAAGACCCGGCTCGCGCTCGCCGTCGCCCACGCCCAGACCCACCCCGATGGCGTGTGGCTGGTCGAGCTGGCCGGGCTGCGGCCGACCGACGCGCCCGAGGAGGCCGTCGCCGCGGTGTTCGGCGTGCGCGACGAGACCCGGCAGGCGCGCGATCCCGTCGAGCACCTGGTCGAGGCGCTGCGCGGCCGGGACCTGCTGCTGGTGCTGGACAACTGCGAGCACGTCGTCGACGCGGTGGCCAAGCTGGCCGCGGTGCTGCTGCGCGAGGTGCCCGGCCTGCGCGTGCTCGCCACGAGCCGCGAGCCGCTCGCGGTGTCCGGCGAGCTGGCCTACGCCGTGGCCCCGCTGTCGGTCGACGACGACGCGGTGCAGCTGTTCCTCGCCCGGTCCGGGCTGCGGCGGGACGAGGGCAACGCCGCGGCCATCGCCGCGATCTGCCGCGGCCTCGACGGCATCCCGCTGGCCATCGAGCTGGCCGCGGCCCGGGTCCGGGCGTTCGGCGTGCACGGCCTGGCCCGCGCGCTCGGCGACCGGTTCGCGGTGCTCGTCGGCGGCGGCCGCGACGCCCCCGCCCGGCAGCGGACGCTGCGCGCGGTGATCGACTGGAGCTGGGACCTGCTCACCGAGGTCGAGCGCGTCGTGCTGCGCCGCATCGCCTGGCACGCCGACGGCTGCACGCTGGCCAGCGCGGCGGCCGTCACCGGGGTGCCGGACGTGCTCGACGTCATCGTGCGGCTGGTCGACCGGTCCTTCCTGGTCGTCGTGGACGACCCGGAGGGCACCCGCTACCGGCTGCTGGAGTCGGTCGCGGCCTACGGGGTCGAGCGGCTGCGCGCGGCGGGCGAGGAGGACGAGGTGCGCGCCCGGCACGTCGCGCACTACGCGGAGCTGGCCAGGACCGCCGAGGTCTGCGGCCCGCAGCAGCGCGAGTGGCTGCTGCGCCTGGAGGCCGAGTCGGCCAACCTCGCCCGCGCCTTCGACGCCGCCGACACCGACACGGCGTTGGGCATGGCCGACGCGCTGGCGTGGTCGTGGTTCCTGCGGGGCCGCCACCGGCTCGCGCACCGCTTCCTCTCCGCGGCGTTGGCCCGACCCGGCGGGTCGCCGCGCGCCCGGGCCAGGGTCCGCGGGTGGCTGACGGGCTTCGCGCTGCTGATCGGCGCCGACCGCGACGTCCCCGGGGCGCTGGCCGACCTCGGCCCGGCCGACCGCGGCGAGATCGCGCTGTTCCTGGCGTACGTGCACCTGTTCCTGGGGGATGCGACGACCGGGGAGGGCCTGCTGGCGGAGGTGACCGCGGACGACGACTGGAACCGGGCGTTCCTGCTGTCGGCCAGGGCGTCGGTCGCCCTGCTGCGCAGCGAGCTGACCGCCGTCGAGCGCGACGCGACGGCCGCGCACGACCTCTTCGCCGCGCACGGCGACCGCTGGGGGCGGCTGCGGGCGATGGAGAGCCTGGCCGCCCTCGCCCAGATCCGCGGCGACTACGCGCAGGCGACGCGGATCCACCGGGAGGCGGCGGCGATCGCCGAAGACCTGCGGCTGTGGAACGACGTCGCCCACCACCTGGCGGGGGAGGGGCGCGTCGCGCTGCTGGCGGGCGACCCCGCTCGGGCGGCCGAACTCCACCACCGCGCGCTGCGGCTCAGCGCCGAGCAGTCCAACCCCTTCGGCGAGGAGTTCGCCGAGCTCGGCCTGGCCATCATCGCCCGCCGCACCGGCGACCTCGACGCCGCCGAGCGGCACCTCAACCGCTGGCTGGACTGGAACCGCGCGATCGGCTCGGACTACTGCCTGTCGCTGCTGCACTCCGAACTCGGCTTCATCGCCGAGCAGCGCGGCGACGCCGCGACCGCGTTCCGCTGGCACGAGGCCGCCCTGGCCTCGGCGCGTTCCGCAGGCGACCCGCGGGCGATGGCGCTGGCGCTGGAGGGTTTGGCGGGAGCCCACGCCCTCATCGGCGAGTTCACCCGTTCGGCTTGCCTGCTGGACGACGCCGCGACCCTGCGCGCCTCGGCAGGCGCGCCGCTGCCCGCGGGGGAGCGCCACGACGTCGACCGCATCGAATCCCGCCTCTTCGCTCGACCGGGCGAGATGGTGCCTGCCGAGTTGTCCACCGGCTGAGGAAGCCTCCCTCGGGCGCTGGTGTCTACATTGGACTTCGGAGGCGGCGGGGGTAAGTGGGCGCGGTTGGGGTACTCCTCCGGCATGGCGGCTGTGAGCAGGGAGATACCGGTGCCCGTCGAGCGCGTGTGGGGCGTGTTGGCGGATGGGTGGACGTATGCGAGCTGGGTGGTGGGGGCGTCGCACATTCGGCAGGTGGATGCGGGGTGGCCGGAGGTGGGGGCCGCGGTGCACCACAGCGTCGGGGCGTGGCCGTTGGTGATCAACGATGTCACGCGGGTGCGGGCCGTGCGGGTGGGGGAGATGCTGGAGTTGGACGCGCGGCTGTGGCCCGTCGGCACGGCTACCGTGCGGTTGGAGCTGTTCCCCACTGCGACCGGCACCCGAGTCGTGATGAGCGAGAACGCGCGGACCGGGCCTGCTGCGGCTCTGCCGGACAAGCTGCAGGACCTGCTGCTCGTGCCCCGCAACAAGGAGTCGCTGGAGCGGCTGAGCGCCTTGGCCACCCGAGCGACCGCGTGAGGGAGGATCATGCCTTCGGCACTGGTGACGGGCGCGTCCTCCGGGATCGGCCGCGCGCTGGCCCGGGAGTTCGCCGAGCACGGCTTCGAGGTGGTGATGGTCGCCGAGGAGGACCGCATCCACGCCGCCGCGGCGGAGGTCGGGCCGCTGGCCCGCGCGCTCCAGCTCGACCTGATCGACCCGCAGGCGGTGGAGGAGCTGGTCGACCAGATCGGCGTCCCCGAAGCGGTGGCCATCAACGCGGGCATCGGTCCCGCTGGCGCCTTCATCCACGAGACGACGCTGGAGGAGCAGCTGGCCACCGTCGACCTCAACGTCCGGTCGGCCGTCCACCTGGCCAAGCGCGTCCTGCCCGGCATGGTCGACCGCAGGAGCGGCCGGGTCATGTTCACCTCGTCGGTCGCCTCGGCGATGCCCGGCCCCTACCAGGCCGTCTACAACGCCTCCAATGCGTTCCTGCGGTCGTTTGCGCAGGGGCTGCGGGAGGAGCTGAAGAGCACCGGCGTCACCGTGACGACCCTGATGCCCGGCCCCACCGAGACCCGCTTCTTCGAGCGCGCCGGGATGCTCGACACCAAGCTCGGCGCCAACCCCCGCAAGGACTCCGCCGCCACCGTCGCCCACGACGGCTACGCGGCGATGATGAAGGGCCGCAGCAGCGTCATCCCCGGCTCCATCGCCAACCGCCTCATGACCGCAGGCAGCCGCCTCCTCCCCGACCGCGTGCTCGCCGCCGTCCACAGCCGCCTCTCCAAGCCCGGCACCGCCTAGCCAACGGCAGAGCGCGGTCGGAGGGAACCCGGGCAGCCGGGAGGTGAGAGCGGGAGGCGGGTGAGGCCAACCCTGCCGTGGATGGGCGCTGAGCCAGCACGGGTCAGGGGGCGGTGCGGACTCAGGTCAAGGCTCGGTGCGCTCGGCGGATCAGGGTTCGGTAGGTGGGACCGTACCAGGAGTTGGCCGTCAGGGCGGCTCGGGCGGCGTTGGCGCCGGGGGCGCCGTGGACGCCGCCGCCGGGGTGGGCCGAGGCGCTGGCCAGGTACAGACCGTCGATCACCGTGTCGGCGCGGCTCAGGCCTGGGGTTGGGCGGAACACCAACTGCTGGTGGATGCTCGCCGTCCCCGCGTTGATGGCACCCTCCACCAGGGAAGGGTTGCCGTGCTGCAGGTCGGCCGGGCCCGCGATGACCCGGCCCACGACCAGGTCCGCGAAGCCGGGCGCGTGGCGCTCCAGCGTGGCCTCGACATCCGCGGCCCAGGCGTTGAGGCGGGACGTGGGCCAGGAGTCGCCGCGGGGGACGTGGCTGTAGAGCCAGGCCGACTCCGTGCCCGCGGGGGAGCGGGTCGGGTCGGCGGTGGTCATCTGCCCCAGCAGGAGGAAAGGCTCACTCGGGACGCGGCCGGTGGCGAGGGCGGCGTTGACCGCGGTGAAGCCGTCCATGTCCACCCCGAGGTGCACGGTGCCCGCCCGGGACACCTCCGCCGCCTTCCACGGGATCGGGCCCGACAGCGCCCAGTCGATCTTGATCGTGGCGTCGTCCCAGTGGAAGCGGCGCAAGTCGTCGCGCAACCGCGGGGGCAGGTGGTGCGCGCCGACGAGATCCAGGTACAGCGTCGGGGCCGGGACGTCCGCCAGCACCGCGCGGGTCGCGCGGACCGGTTCCCCCGCGATGACGCCCAGCGCGCGCCCGTCGTGCACCACGATCTCCGACACCGGCCGGTTGCACTCCACCCGCCCGCCACGCGACCGCAGCCGCGCCACGAGCGCGTCGGTGATGGCCCCGGCCCCGCCCTCCGGCACCGGGAAGCCGACGTCCTGCCCCAGCATCGCCAGCAGCCACCCGAACACCGCGCTGCCCGCCTGGCCCGGCCCCAGGTCGGTGTGCAGGGCGTTGCCCGCCAGCAGCGCCCGCGCGCCCTCGCCAGCGAAGCGCTCCTCGCCGAAGCGGCGCACCGGCTGGGTCGCCACCCGCGCGGCGCGCAGCGCGTCGCCGAGGCCCGCGCGCCGCAGCAGCCGCAGGCCCGCGCGGACCGGCGGGAACGGGCGCAGCAGCGCGGCCAGCAGGTCCTCGCGGATCTCCTGGTACACCGCGTACTGCCGACGCCACGCCGCGCCGTCCGACCGGGCGAAGGCCGACAGCGACTCGGCGGTGACGTCCAGGTCGCGCGAGAGCAGGGCCACCCGGTCGTCGGGGAACAGGTGGGCCAGCACGGCGGGCGCGTGCCGCCACCGCAGCCCGTGCTCGGCCAGCCGCAGGTCCGCGAACACCGGCGAGGCCACGCCGAGGGGGTAGAACGCGCTGTAGAGGTCGTGCCGGAAGCCCGGGGCGGTCAGCTCCGCCGTGCGCACGGCGCCGCCGGGCGCGTCCTGGCCCTCCAGGACCAGGACGTCCCACCCGGCGTCGGCCAGCAGGTTCGCGGCGACGAGCCCGTTGGGCCCGCTGCCGACCACCACCGCGTCAGGCATGGGCGGCTATCGGCCCATGCCCGCCAGCACCTGACCCGCCTGCTCGGCGTAGGGCGCGTCGACCAGGACGTCGTAGCTGTCCGCGCGCATGCCCGACACCGACGAGAAGTCCCGGTTGCCGCCGGTCATCGCGTGCGCGAGCAGGCCGAACGCCGCGCCGATGATCGCGCCGAGGATCGCCCCGTACAGGGCCAGCAGCAGCCCGGAGATCAGCGGGTTGATCCAGTTGAACAGCCCGAACAGCCACCCGAACACCGCGCCGAGCACGGCGCCGGAGATGGCCGACTGCCCGGCCGACTTCCACAGCGTCATCCGGCCGGTGACCTGCTCGAAGGAGCTGAGCCCGCGACCGACGATCGCGGCGTGCTCGACCGGGAAGCGGTGGTCGGACAGGTAGTCCACGGCCCGCTCCGCGTCGGCGTAGTTGCTGTACGAACCCACGACGAGCTGGGCTTTCTCCGATTGGAACTGGGTCACAACCACTCCTTTGCCGTAGTCCGCAGCAGGTGAGTGCCCCGGCGGGAGCGCGCTCAATCACCCGGACGGGAAGGTTCCTCCCGTGGTGGCCCGGGTAGCGCGGGCGTCCTTTGAGGACCGGTCGAGATTCTCGATCGCCGAGGTGATCGGCGGTGCTTGCCCGGGTGCGTAGCATGAGCGCGTGGAACTAGAGGTGCGGCACCTCCGCGCGCTGGTGACGGTGGCCGACGAGGGCAGCATCACCAAGGCGGCTGCTGTGCTCGGCCTCGCCCAGCCGTCGCTGACCGCGCAGGTGCAGCGCATCGAGCGCGCGATCGGCGAGAAGGTGTTCGAACGCGGCCGGACCGGTGTGGTGACCACGTCGTTCGGCCGCGGCCTGCTGGCCAGGGCGCGGGCCGTGCTGCGCGAGATGGACGACCTGATGGTCATCTCCACCCGCACCACCCGCCGCGAGATCGTCCTCGGCGACGTCGGCCTGATGCTCTCCGAGATCGTGCCCCGGCTGGAGGAGGCCTACGCCGCCGACCGCGGCTACACCGTCCGCGCCCACATCGACACCGCCGCCGACGCCCTGGTCGGCATGCTGCGCTCGGGCAGGCTCGACGCCGCGCTCATCAGCGATGTGATCGGCTTCGAGAGCGTCGAGGTGCACAACCTGCGGCTGGAGACGGTCGTGCCGCTGGAGCCCGCCTTCGTCGCGATCTGGGACCGCCACCCGCTGGCCGACCGGGAGGCCATCGACCTGGCCGACCTGGCCGCCGAGTCGTGGATCGTCAACCCGCACGAGAACCCCGGCTGGCTGGCCGCCCTGCGCGCCGCCTGCCGCGACCTCGGGTTCGAGCCGCGCATCGCCTACCAGTCCACCCACATGGCTGGTGCGCGCGAGTTCGTCGGCACGGGCAAGTGCGTCGCCATCGCCGACCCGCTGTCGGTGGAGAACCGGGGCGTGGTCTTCCGGCCGCTGGTGGGCGACCCGGTGCGCGGGCGCATCGACCTGGCGTGGACCGACCAGTGCCCGGTGCCGGTCCCGATCCTGCGCCGGGTCGTGGTCGAGTCCTACCGGACGATGGTCGACCGGATTCCCGCCTACCGGAACTGGTGGTCGCGCCGCGGGATGGTTCCCGCCTGAGGGGCGATCCGGGTCCGCCGTGGTCGAGAATGCGGGCATGACTGCGGCACGGTGGGCAGCCGGTGTCCTGGACCAGGGCGGCGAGATGGGCGCATTGGTGGGCGCCTTCGACTGGGCGGCCACCCCGCTGGGGCCGATGGACGACTGGCCGCAGAGCCTGCGCACCGCGGTCAGCGTGTGCCTGACCTCCCGGTTCCCCATCCTGCTGTGGTGGGGCCCGGACCTGGTGATGATCTACAACGACGCCTACCGGCCCATCCTCGGCGCGTCCAAGCACCCCGTCGGCCTCGGCGCGCCCGGGCGCACCATCTGGCCGGAGGTGTGGGACGTCATCGGGCCGATGCTGAACGGGGTCATGGCCGGTCGGGGCGCGACCTGGTCCGACGACCAGCTCCTGCTGCTGGACCGCAACGGCTACCTGGAGGAGTGCTACTTCACCTTCTCCTACAGCCCCATCGTGGAGGAGTCCGGCGCGACGGGCGGGGTGTTCTGCGCGGTCACCGAGACCACGGGCAAGATCGTGGGCACCCGCAGGCTGGCGACTTTAGGCAGCCTGGTCGCCGGGCTGGTCGATGCCGCCACCCCCGAGCAGGCGTGCGCCAAGGCCGCCGACCTGCTCGCCGCCAACTCCGATGACGTGCCCTTCGCCGAGGTCAGGCTGGGTGAGCAGCGGTTCAGGGCGGGCGTCGGGCGCGACACCGACGACCTCGACGTCACCGTCGGCCGCACCGGCCGGGTCGTCGCGCCCGGGTTCTACGCCGCGCCCGTGGTCGAGCCGGGGGCGGCCGAGCCCAGCGCCGTGGTGGTCTTCGGGCTCAGCGAGCGCCGCCCGTTCGACGAGGGCTACCGCTCCTTCCTCGACCTCGGCGCCGGGCACCTGGCCACCGCCATCAGCGGCGCCCGGGCCGCGCTGGCCCAGCAGCGCCGCGCCCAGGCCCTCGCCGAGCTCGACGCGGCCAAGAGCACGTTCTTCGCCAACATGAGCCACGAGCTGCGCACCCCGCTGACGCTGATCCTCGGCCCCGCCGCCGACGCGCTCGACGACCGCGACGAGCCACTCCCGCCGCGCCAGCGGGCCCGGGTCGAGCTGGTCGCCCGCAACGCGCGCAGGCTGCGCAAGCTGGTCAACGGCATGCTCGACTTCGCCAGGATCGAGGCGGGCAGGCTGGTGCCCGAGCCCGCCCCGGTCGACCTCGCCCGCGCCACCGCCGAGCTGGTCCACAACTTCACCCCGGCCATCGAGCGCGCCGGGCTCGCCCTGGTCCTCGACATCCCCGAGCTGCCCCGGCCCGCCCACCTCGACCCGGAGCTGTGGGACCGGATCGTGGTCAACCTGCTGTCCAACGCGGTGAAGTTCACCATCGACGGCGAGATCCGCGTCGAGCTGCGGGACGCGGGCGAGGCCGCGGAGCTGCGGGTGCGCGACACCGGGGTCGGCGTCCCCGAGGAGGAGCTGCCGCGGCTGTTCGACCGGTTCCACCGCGTGCGCGGGGTCGAGGGGCGCACCCACGAGGGCAGCGGCATCGGGCTGGCGATGGTGGCCGAGCTGCTGCGCCTGCTCGACGGCACCGTCGAGGTCGAGTCGACCGTCGGGGTGGGCACGACCTTCACCGTCCGGGTGCCCTACGGGCGGCCGAAGGCGGCCGCCGCGCCGCACGAGGCGCGCCCCAACCACGAGAGCCTCACCCCGTACGTCGAGGAGGCGCTGTCCTGGTCGGTGCGCGCGGACAGACCCGAGGCCGGGGCCGAGCCCGACCGGCCCCGGCTGCTCATCGCCGAGGACAACCGCGACCTGCGCGACTACCTGCGCGACCTGCTCGAACCGCACTACAGCGTCGAGCAGGTCGCCGACGGGACCGAGGCCATCGCCGCGCTGCGGGCGCGCAGGCCGGACCTGCTGCTGGCCGACGTGATGATGCCGCGGCTGGACGGCTTCGGCCTGCTGTCGGCCGTCCGGGCCGACCCCGACCTGCGCGACCTGCCGGTGGTGCTGCTGTCGGCCCGCGCGGGCGAGGAGGCCGCCGCGGAGGGCTTCGCCGCGGGCGCGGACGACTACCTGGTCAAGCCGTTCTCCCCGGCCGACCTGCGCACCCGGCTGCGGGCCAACCTCGACCGGGCCGCCGCCCGCTCCCGCGACGCCGCGTGGCGCGCGGCGATCGTGCGCGGCCTGCGCGACGGCGTGGTCATCGGCACCAAGGGGGGCGAGATCATCGAGGTCAACGCCGCCTTCGGCCAGATCACCGGCTACGGCCCCGAGCACGCGCCCTACCGGTCGCCCTACCCGTGGCTGCCCCGCCCCGACGATGAGCCCGCGCAGCGCGCGCTCATCGAGGACGTGCTGTCCGCCGCCAGCGAGCAGGAGGACGGCCGCGTCGAGCTGCCCCTGCGCCACCGCGACGGCCACACCGTCTGGACCGCGGTCGCCTGGACGACCGTCGACGGCGAGGACGACCTGGTGGTGGCCACCGTCCGCGACATCACCCGCGAGCGCGGCCTGCGCAGGCGCCGCACGGCCGCCGCCGAGCTGGCCGCCGTGCTCGCCGCCGCGCCCGGGGCCGCCGAGCTCCTCGCCGCCACCGTCCAGGGCTTCGCCGACGTCTTCGGCGGGACCGTGCTGGTCGTCCCGCCCACCGGGGAGTGGCCGCCTGCCGAGGTCATCACCGCCGGGGGCACCACGGCGTGGACCGCCCTGCCCGCGTCCGCGCGGGCCGAGCTGACCGCCGCCCGATCCGGTGAGCAGCAGCCCGACCCGCCGCCCGGCCTGCTGCTCACCGCCGCCGACCACACCGTCTGGGTCGGCTTCCCGGCGCCGCGGCCGGTCGGGGCCGACGAATTGCTGCTGGCCCACCTGCTGGCCGACGCGCTGGCCACCGGCCTGGACCGGGCGGCGCGCGAGGCGAGCCGGGCCAGCACCGAGGACAACCTGCGCGCCGCCATCGCCAGCCACCGGTTCATCGGGCAGGCCGTCGGCATCCTGATGGAGCGCCACCGGCTCACCGCGGCGGCCGCGTTCGACCGCCTCCGCGAGGCGTCGCAGCGGCGCAACGTCAAGCTCCGCGACCTCGCTGACCAGGTCATCGCCACCGGCGAAGAGGTCTGACGGGGCGCGGCGGTTGCTGCCCGCTGTGGGCGCGGCCATACTGGGTCGTGGGGGAGAGGTCTAAAAGCGGGCCTGCACGACGTCGACGTGAGGAACGCTCATGCGAAACGTCATAAGGTCGTGCGTCGCCAGCACCGTCTCCGTGGACGTGCTGGGCATGCCGGACCAGCCTCGCGTGCTGGTCACCGGTGATGTGGACGCGCTGACCGTCCCCGAACTGTCCGGGACGCTGACCGAGGTGCTGCGCGGGCGACCGGAGGCGCTGTGCGTCGACCTGCGCCCGGCGAGCTTCTTCGGCGCCGCCGGGCTCAGCGCGCTGCTCACCGCCGAGGAGACCGCACGCGCCCAGCACACGCGCTGGCGTGTGCTGGTCTGCGACCACTCCATAGTTTCCCGCGTCATCGACGTGACCGGGCTGGCCGAGCGGTTGAACTCGTTGGTGACCGACCCCTTCTAGCTGATCTCCACCCGCCCGTCGACCTCGGCGAAGGCCAGCAGCCGGGCGCCCTCGGCCAGCACGTCCGCGCGCTGGCCGGGGGTCAGCGGGCGGAACACCTCCACGTCCAGCACACCGTCCTTGACCCGCCAGATGCCGTGCACGAAGCCGTCCACCAGCAGGGTGCACTTGCCGCCGATGATGATGCCGCGCCGGTAGTCCTCATCGGAGATGACGCGGGTGCGGTCGTGGTGGGCCAGCAGCAGGTTGTCGAACTCCGGCAGGAACCGCACCGGCGCGGGCGTGTCCTCATCCGGCAGCGGTCCCTCGGGGAGGTCCAGGAGTTCACGGCCCGTTTCGTCGGTTAGGACGCGCAAGTCCAATTCGCGCACCACGTCACGCAGCCGGGTGAGACCGGACCACGTCTGGATGTCGCGCACCGTGGCGGGTCCGAAGGCGGCCAGGTAGCGCGACACCAGGTCGACCGGCTCGCCCGAGCACTCCGGCGCCAGCGCCCATTCCGCGCGTCCCGTGCGGCCCCAGACCCCGCGGGGCGGCCGTTGCACGACCGGGACCAGGAATTGCACCGCGACGCCCAGGTACTCCGCGTCCACGTCCGGCCACCGCTCACCGAGCGCGATGCACAGCTCCCGCCGCGTGCGGGGCTTCTCCGCGAGCACCTCGGTGGCCGCCGCGGCCAGGTCGGCGGCGTCCACTTCGTCCAGGATGGACTTGAACGGCGACGAGGCGAAGCGGCGGTGCAGCAGGGTGCGCAGCAGCGGTTGGATGCGCCCGTGGTCGGCGGCGCTCACCAGGTGGATCGTCGCCCGGTAGAAGGGGCACCGCAGCACGGCGCCGGTGGTGACCAGGTCGGCCAGCTCCGCGGCCTTGAAGTCGCGCAGCCGCGACCACAGGCCGACATACGGCGACAGGGGCTCCTGCGCCTGCATGCCCACCAGGTGCTCGACGGCGGCCAGGGCCGGGAGGTCGGAGCGCTCCAGCAGCAGTTGGCGGTGCAGCGTGGCCCGGTTGAGGGCGCGCTTGGTCAGCATGTGCTGAACCGTAGTCGCGCTTGCGGACAGGTTCAGTCCGGAAGGAACTGCACCCGGACCGATTCGTCGTTCGGGACGACGATGGTGCGCCTGCCGGGGCCGTCCCAGCGCGCAGGCACCAGGAACAGCCGCCCGCCCGCCTCGGTGAGCAGCCGCAGGCCCTGGCAGCGCACCCGGAACGGGTCGCCGCCGGGCAGGTCGAACTGCTGCACGCCGTCGAGGTCGGCGGGCAGGTAGAGGCGCTGCTGGAGGTCCAGCACGACCATCGGCCGGGTGTCCAGCTCCGCGGCCAGCTCCGCCGCGCGCCCGCGGCCGTACGCCCCGGCGAAGATGTTGGTCGCCCAGAACAGCCCGATGACGGCCATCCCCGCCAGGCCGACCAGGATCAGCACCTCGTTGATCCCGCGGGCCCGCTTCCCCGGCGCCCGCACCTCGCGCAGCACCCACAGGCCGTAGGCGAGCAGGGGCAGGCCCAGCCCGAGGCAGATGGGCGTCAGCCCGGGGAACTCCTCTTCGGACACCGACACCCACAGCACGCCGACGCCGCCGCGGACGAACATCAGCAGCCCGAGCACCCCGGCTGCGGCGGAGACCGCGTGGGCCGCGCGGCGGTGGCGGTGCATCAGCGCCGAGACCGCCTGGTGCGCGGCCAGGGCGAGCAGCATCAGCACCAGCAGGAAGGCCAGCGGCGGGAACACCACCTCGGTGCCCAGCATCAGCACCTCGACCGTGGACAGGTCCAGCACCGCGAGGTCGACGCCGAAGTGCTCGTACCTGGCCAGGGTGGAGACGTAGCCGAAGTAGAACAGCAGCGCGGAAGCCAGCGTCGTCGGCGTGGCGATGGCCGCGATGGTCTGCCACCGGCTGAGCGTGATGTCCTCAGCCGGTGGTGGTGGTCGTCGTCGGCTCGGTCGTAGTCGTGGTGGTGGTGTCCTCGGTCGTCGGCTCCGTGGTGACGTCCTCGGTGGTGGTCGTCGTCGGCTCGACGCAGGAGTTCGTCGGGTAGTCATACTGGTCCTGGGTGCACGGCGCGGCGATGAGCCGGACGGTTTCCTTCCACCCCACCGCCACCGGGTCCGATGCGGACGGATGCGCGGCGGCCACGGCCGGGTCGTCGCACGGCAGCCCTTCGGCCGACGGGCACGACGCGCTGAACTCGACGCTCAGCGCGCCCTCCCCCGGTCCGGAGGGGACGATTTGTACCGAGCAGGTGTCGACGTCCCATTCGGCCCCGGCGGGGAAGGTGTAGCCCCGGCATTCCCCGCCGACCGGCCCGCTGCACGGATCGGACCCCGAGCTGGCGAAGCCGAACACCCCGCCGACGTGGACGGAGACCGACACCGGGACCGCGGGCGCGGGCGTGCCGAACCCCCCGAGCCGGAACACCTTGCACTGGTCCAGGAACCCGCCGTCGGCCTCCTGGAAGAAGTACGGCCACGACGAGCTGTCGGTCCGCCCGTCCAACCGCGGCCCCCCGACCAGGATCGCCCGGTTGTCCTTCCCCTTGCCGCCCCCGCCGCCTTGGTAGCCGCCGCTCGGCTCCGGCCCCAACGGGGCGAACGAGGTCGCCTCGCCCGACCCCCGCGGCGTCCCCGCAGGCGTCCCCTTCTCCGCGCCGCAGGCGGAGACCAGCAGCACCAGCACCACGACCCACATCCGCGATGCCATCGACCCCACCTCCCAGCCGGGCGCGTTGCCTGCACCCAAACCATCGCCCGGGCGGTCGGCAGCATGACGCCCCCCACCCGTTCGGCCCAGCCGCGGTCAGCTCGGCTGGAAGAACGCGAGCATCCTTCGGCTGGCGTCCGGGGCCGACAGCATCTCCTGGATGCGGGCGGACAGGCGCGCGGCGGCGCTGGTCCGCTCGAACATCTCCCGTTCGCAGGCCGCGACGGCGGTGGCGTGGTCGTCCGGGTGGGCGGCCAGGGCGAGGCCGAGGAGGGCGCCGTCGAGTAAGGCCATGTTCGCGCCCTGGCCCACCGGGGGCATCAGGTGCGCGGCATCGCCGATGAGGGTGACCCCCGGCGTCGACGGCCAAGTCAGGCCGACCGGGAGGGCAATCGTCATCCCTCCACGGTCTTCGCGCGGGAGGCGAGGTAGTCGGCGACCTTCGTCTGGCCGAAGTAGCGCGCCCAGCCCTCCGGGGGCAGGTTGTACTGGGTGTCGCGGACCGTCAGGTCGGCGCCGTGCTCGGCCAGCAGCCGCACGACCGGGAGCACGCCCGCGCCGGCCGCGTGGTGCAGCGCGCCAGCGGCGTTGGCGTCGAAGCCCAGCTCCACCAGCAGGTGGACCGCGGGCCAGTTGTGCATCCCCGCCAGCTGCCCCACCAGCCCGCGGTGCCGCTCGCGCAACCCGGGATCGGCCGCCAGCATCGACTCCACGGCCGCCCGGCCCGCGCTCGCGCAGACCTCCACGAACGGCTCGACCGGCCGGGTGGCCCGGTAGAGGTCCCGCAACACCGCGACTTCCGCGCCGTGGTGGATCAGTTCGTCCAACTCGTGCAGCACGAACGAAACCCGGCTGCTGCCCGCGTACGGCCCGCCGATCGGTCCCAGCGCACTGGTCAGCTCGCTCGCGTCGGCGGCGAGGAGGTGGCCCCGGAACACCGCGAACGCCTGCTCCAACTGCTCGATCGCCGCCCGCGCCGTCCCCGGCTCGCCCTCGCGCTCCACCCGCCCCGCCGGCTCCACCCCGAGCCAGGTCGCATTCCGCTCGGCCAGCAGCACATCGATGATGTGGCACATCCGCCACGCGATCGTCGTCAGCGGCGGCGGCACCGGCGGCACCGGCGACCCATCCGCCCGGAACGACCCGTCCTCGGTTTCCCGCACCGACCAGCACCCATCGGCGGGCTCCCAGAAGTACTCCTCGTCCGCCAGCCCGTCGACCCGCCCCCGCAACCGGTGGAACGCATAGTCCGCAGCATCAACAAGATCCTGCTTGACCCGCTCCAACCCATCCACCCCCTGACGATAGGCGCGGCCCCGCCGCAATCGAGCCCGTTTCCCCCTATCCGGTACCCGGCAAGCCGAACACGCACACATGGTCATGCCCCCTTCCTCACATGGTGTGGCATAGCCCCCTCCGACGGCTTAACCCGCAGGCGTGGGCTGCGCGGTGGCAATGGCCCGTTGTTACGGTCGCAGTGATGCTCTGTCCGATGTGGTGGGTGCGCGAGCCCCACCCCGGCAGCCCCCGGGCTGGAGACGGTGAGCGGATGCGGATGGCAGGCGAGCTTTGGGACGTCGTGGTCGTCGGAGCCGGGCCTGCCGGGGCGAGCGCCGCGCGGGTGGCGGCCGCGGCGGGCTGCCGGGTGCTGCTGCTGGAGCGGGCCGCGATTCCGCGGTACAAGACCTGCGGCGGCGGGTTGATCGGCTGCTCGCAGGCGCACCTGCCCGACGGCCTCGGGGTGCCGGTGCGCGACGAGGTCGCCGCGGTCACCTTCGGGATCGGTGGCCGCAGGCAGCGGACCCTCGCCTGCGCGGGAGCGCAGCCGTGCCGGATGGTCTTCCGCGCCGACCTCGACGCCGCGCTGACCCGGGTCGCCGCCGAGGCCGGGGCCGAGGTGCGCGACCGCACCGCGCTGACGGCCATTGAGGACACTCCTGACGCCGTGCTCCTGCGGACCTCCGGCGGCGTGGTGGCGGCGCGGGCGCTGGTGGGCGCCGACGGGAGCGCGAGCCGGGTGGGCAGGCACGTCGGCGTCCGCTGCGAGCAGGTGGACCTCGCCCTGGAGGTCGAGGTGCCGGTCGACGCCCGCGCGGCGGCGCGCTGGCGCGGGCGCATGCTGATGGAGTGGGGCCCGCTGCCCGGCTCCTTCGGCTGGGTCTTCCCCAAGGGGGACCTGTGCACCGCGGGCGTGGTCGCCGCCCGCGGCCACGGTGATGCGACCAGGCGCTACCTGCGCGACTTCCTCGACCGCCACGCGCTCGGGCACCTGACCCCGGTGCACGACACCGGGCACCTGACCCGCTGCCGCGCCCCGAGCTCGCCGCTCGCGCGGCACCGCACGCTGGTGGCGGGCGACGCCGCCGGGCTGTGCGACCCGTGGTCGCGCGAGGGCATCTCCTTCGCGCTGCGCTCCGGGTCGTGGGCGGGAACCGCCGCCGCCGAGCTCGCCCGCGCCGGGGGCGGCGCAGAGCTGGCCCGCGCCCGCGCCCGGTACACCACCGCAGTCCGCACCGCGCTCGAAGTCGAGATGCGGGCCTCCCGCCAGGTCATGGACGTCTTCAGCAAGCGCCCCGGCCTGGTCCACACCGCGATCACCGCCGTGCCCGCGGTCTGGCGCGGGCTCGACTCCTACCTCTCCGGCCGCATCACGATCCCCGAGCTGCTGGCCGCCCCGGCCGCCCGGGTCGCCCTGCGCGCCGCCGCCCTCGTCCGCTGACGGGCCGACCGCACGAAGGAAGGGACGCAAACCCGTGGACCACGCGAAGCAGACGCCCGTGGCGATCATCGGGACCGGCTGCCGGGCCCCGGGCGGGGTGAGCTCCACCGAGGACCTGTGGCAGGTGCTGCTCGACCGCCGCGACGTGGTGGCGGGCTCGGACCCGGGCAGGCGGTGGACCGAGCGCGAGCGCGTCGTCCCCGGCGACCTGGTCGGCTCGGGCATGCTGCGCAGCGGCTCCTTCCTCGACGGCATCGACCTGTTCGACCCCGGCTTCTTCGGCGTGCCGGTCCGCGAGGCGCCCAGCATCGACCCCCAGCACCGGTTGCTGATGGAGACCACGTGGGAGGCGCTGGAGGACGCAGGCATCCCGCCGCGCTCGCTGGCCGGGTCGCGCACCGGGCTGTTCACCGGCATCTTCGGCGCCGACTACGCCCGAAGGTTCACCATCGCCGACTTCGACGTCTACCACGGCATCTCCGCCGTGCCCGCGGGCGCGCCCGGCCGGATCTCCTACATCCTCGACGTGCACGGGCCGTCGCTGGCCGTCGACGGGGCCTGCGCGTCGTCGCTGCTGGCCGTGCACCTGGCGTGCCGCTCGCTGCACGAGGGCGAGTCCGACCTCGCGCTCGCGGGCGGGGTGACCGTGCAGCTGGAGTGGGGCGGGATCATCGGCTTCGCCAGGGCGGGCGCGCTGTCCGAGCGCGGGCGCTGCGCGGCCTTCGACGCGGGCGCGGACGGGTTCGTGCGCGGCGAGGGCTGCGGCGTGGTCGTGCTCAAGCGGCTCGCCGACGCCCAGCGCGACGGCGACCGCGTGCTCGCCGTCGTCGCCGGGACCGCGATCAACCACGCGGGCCGGGTCCGCGGCATCACCCAGCCCTCGCGCGTCGCCCAGCGCGAGGTGGTGGCCGCGGCGATGCGCGCGGCGGGCGTCGGGCCGGACGACATCGGCTACGTCGAGGCGCACGGCACCGGCACCCCGGTCGGCGACCCGATCGAGTTCGCCGCGCTCTCCGACGCCCACGGGTCCGCGTCCGCGCCCTGCGCGCTGGGCTCGCTCAAGACCAACTTCGGCCACCCCGAGTGCGCGGCAGGCGTGCTCGGCCTGATCAAGGCGGCGCTGGCCGTGCAGCGCGGCGTGGTCCCGGCGAACCTGCACTTCACCCGGTGGAACCCGGAGATCGACGCCGAGGGGACGCGGTTCTTCGTCCCCACCGAGGCCACGCCGTGGACGGGCGCGCCCCGCCGCGCCGCGGTCTCGGCCTTCGGCGTGACCGGCGCGAACGCGCACGCGATCGTGGAGCAGGCCCCGCCCGCCCCCGCGCCGCCGCAGGACCGGCCGGTCGGCCGGCTCGCCGTGCACCCGGTCTCGGCGGCGTCCCCCGGCGGCCTGGCGGCCACCGCCGCCCGGCTCGCCGACCACATCGAAACCGCCCGCCCCCATCCCGCCGACGTCGCCCACACCCTCGCCGTCGCCCGCAGCCCCCTGACCGCCCGCGCCTGCGTCCTCGCCACCGACCGCGACGGCCTCGTCGACGGCTTGCGGGCGCTGGCCGGGGGCGAAGCGCACCCCGCCGTGGTCACCGGCCCGACCGGGGCCGCGGCCATGCCGGTGTGGGTCTTCTCCGGGCACGGGGCGCAGTGGGCGGGCATGGCCCGCGGCCTGCTCGACCGCGACCCGGCCTTCACCGGCATGATCGACCGCCTGGCGCCCGTCGCCGCGGGCGGCGGCGTGCCGCTGCGGGAGCTGCTCGAAGCCGACGCCCTCCCCGAGCGCATGGACCTGGTCCAGCCCTTGGTGTTCGCGGTGCAGACCGCCCTGGCGGAGGTGTGGCGCGCCTGGGGCCTGCGCCCGGCCGCGGTGGTCGGCCACTCGATGGGCGAAGCCGCCGCCGCCGTGGCCGCCGGGATCATCGCCCCCGAGGACGGCATGCGCATCACCCTCATCCGCTCGTCGATGCTCCAGCGCGTCGCGGGCGGCTGCATGGCCGCCGTCGCGCTGCCGGTGGAGCAGGTGGCGGCCGAGATCGCGGACCGGCCGGGTGTGTCGATCGCGGTGGTGACAGCGCCCGCGACGACCGTCGTGGCGGGCGCGGAGGCGGCGGTGGCCGAGCTGCTGGGGGAGTGGCAGGACCGCGGGGTGTTCAGCAAGCGGATCGCCGTGGTGGTCGCCGCGCACTCGCCCCAGGTCGACCCGATCATCCCGGACGTCGTCGAGCAGACCTCCTGGCTGGCGGGCCAGGCCCCGGCGGTGCCGTTCTACTCCACTGTGGTCGATCCCCGGGAGCCGGTCGAGTTCACCGGCCGCTACTGGGCGCAGAACCTGCGCGAGCCCGTCCGGTTCGACCGCGCCTGCCGGGCGCTGGTCGAGGACGGGCACCGGGTGTTCCTGGAGATCGCCCCGCACCCGCTGCTGGCGCAGGCGGTCGAGGAGACCGGCGCGGCGCTCGGCGCCCCCGTGGTCGCGGTGCCGTCCCTGATGCGCGACCAGGACGACCGCGAGGCGCTGTGCCAGGCGGCGGCAGCCCTGCACGTGGCGG
Source organism: Actinokineospora sp. NPDC004072 (assembly GCF_053604195.1). NCBI lineage: Bacteria > Bacillati > Actinomycetota > Actinomycetes > Pseudonocardiales > Pseudonocardiaceae > Actinokineospora > Actinokineospora sp. NPDC004072. The sequence continues at coordinate 401,097 of NZ_JBSGHB010000002.1, forward strand.
GCGTCCCGGTGGACATCGCCGCGGTCAACGGCGGCGGCTCGCGCACGGCGCTGCCGCCCACCGCCTTCGACCGCGCCCGCTACTGGCAGGAGCCGCCCTCCGGCGCCCGCGGCGCCGACGCCCACATGTGGCTCGGCGCGCGCATCGCCGTGCCCGACCCCGACGCCGAGGACCGCACCCGGCACGTGTGGACCGCCGACCTCGGCACCGACCGGGTCGACTGGCTGCGCCAGCACACCCTGCGCGGCACCCCGCTGGTGCCCGCCGCCGCCCACGTCGAGCTGCTCGTCGCCGCGGCCACCGACCTGCTCGGCTGCGCCCCCGACCAGGTCGGCCTGACCGGCGTGCGGTTCGAGCGGATGGTGCCGCTGGCCGCCCGGGTGCCCGTCCAGGTCGCCGCCGTCCGCCGCGGCGAGGCCGTCGACCTGGCGGTCCTGCAGGCGGGCGGGGCCGGGTGGGACCGCGTCGCCGCGGCCACCGCCACCCGCTGCGAGGGCGCGGTGGACGGGCGCGAGCCGCTGCCGCTGCCCGAGGCGACCGACCCGCCCGACGACCTCTACGCCGAGTGCCGCCGCATCGGCCTCGACACCGGCCCGGCGTTCCACTCCATCGCCGCGGTCGCGGACGGCGGCCTCGCGCGCCTGCGCCTGCCCGAGGAGGCGACGGTCAGCACCGCCGCGCCCAAGGTGCACCCGGTGCTGCTCGACGGCTGCGTGCTGGCCGTGGCCGCGCCCCTGGTCATGGGCGGCGGACCGGACCCCGGCAACGCGGGGGCGCCCTGGGTGCCCGTCGGGATCGGCGCGCTCACCCTGCCCGCCGACCCGAACCGGGTGGCGTGGGTGCGGCCCGAGGTGCGCCGCGACGGCCCCGACACCGCGACCGGCCGCGCCGACCTCTACGACGACGCGGGCACGTGGCTCGGCGCGCTCGACGGCGTCGCCCTGGTCCGCGGCCCGGCCCCCGCCCCCGGCCGGTCGCTGCTGAACTCCCGGCTGTTCGAGATCACCTGGACCCCGGCTCCGCTGCCCGCCGCGGACCCCCGCGCGCTCGGCGACTGGGTGGTCGTCGCCGAACCCGGCGACCGGGCGGGCGTCGCCGAGCGGGTGGCCGCCGCCTTGGCCGCGGCGGGCGCGCGGGTCGAGGTCGACGCGGACGCCCCGCGCGGGGACTCCGCCGAGGGTGTCGTGTGGTGCGCCACGGGCGATCTCGACGCCCTCGACCGGATCACCCGCATCGGCATGGTGCTGCGCGACCACGCCGGGCACCGCGCCCCGCCCCGGCTCTGGCTGGTGAGCGCGAACGCCCGCCCGGTGGCCGACGGCGAGCCCGTGGACCCGGGCGTGTGCGCGCTGCGCGGGCTGCTGCGGGTGGCCGCGATCGAGCAGCCGCAGTCGGCGGTCACCTGGATCGACAGCGACGACCCCGCAGGCCCCGGCGCCGCCGACATCGCCGCCGAGCTGGTCGCGGGCAGCCCGGAGCCGGAGGTGGCGCTGCGCTCCGGCCAGCGGCACGTGGCCCGGATGACCCGCGCGCCGCTGCCCGCCCGGCCGCCGCGCACCGCAGGCGTGGTGGAGGTGGTCGCGGGCGCGGACGGCTTCGCGCTGGAGGCCGACCCCGACGGCGGCGTGGAGCGGCTGCGGCTGGTCGCCGCCGAGCAGCCCCCGCCTGCCCCCGGCCCCGGCCAGGTGCTGCTGCGCCCGGAGGCGGTCACCATCCACTTCCGCGACGTCCTGATCGCCCTGGGCATCTACCCGACCGACGACGGCGTGCTGCCCGGGCTGGGGTCGGACGCGGCGGGTGTCGTGCTCGCCGTCGGGCCGGACGTGCCCGACCTGCGCCCCGGCGACCGGGTCGTCGCCGTGCGGCCGGACGGGACCGGGACGATGGCCTCCTCCTGCCTGGTCACCGCCGACCTCGTGGTGGGCGTCCCGGACGGGGTGGCGTCGGTCGACATCGTGCCGTCGGTGCTGACCTACCTCACCGCGTGGCACGCGCTGCACGACCTCGCGCACCTGCGGGCGGGCGAGACCGTGCTCGTCCACTCGGCGGCGGGCGGCACCGGCCTGGCCGCCATCGAGGTGGCGCGGCTGCTGGGCGCCACCCCCATCGGCACCGCGGGCACCGAGGCCAAGCGCCGGTACCTGCGCGACCACGGCGTGGAGCACGTCTTCGACTCCCGCACCCTCGACTTCGCCGAGGAGGTCAGGGAGGCCACCGGCGGGCGCGGGGTGGATGTCGTGCTCAACTCGCTGACCGGCGCGGCCATGCGCGCCTCGCTCGACCTGCTCGCCCCGCTCGGGCGCTTCGTGGAGATCGGCAAGCGCGACCTCTACGACGGCGCGCGGATCGGGCTCGACGCCTTCCGCCGCGGCAACACCTACACGGCCCTCGACCTGGTGCTGACCGCGACCGAGCACACCGCGGTGTGCCGCGCGGCCCTCCTTCGGGTGGCGGCCGAGCTGGCGGCCGGAACGCTGCCTGCGCTGCCCCGCGTGGTCCTGCCGCTGGCCGAGGCCGCCGAGGGGTTCAAGCTCCTCGCCAGCGGTGACCACATCGGACGGATCGCGCTGGAGTTCCCGGAGCCCGGCGAACGCCTGCGCGTCCACGCGCCCGCCCGGGAATCCGTCGTCCGCCCCGGCGGGGCCTACATCATCACCGGCGGCACCCGGGGCCTGGGCCTGGCGGCGGCCCGGTGGCTGGCCGAGCGCGGCGCAGGTCGGGTCGTGGTCGGCGGGCGCGGCGAGGTGCCCGCCGAGGGCCGCGAGGTCCTGGCGGAGGTCGAGGCCCTGGGCTGCGCGGTCGAGGTGGTGCGCGGCGACATCGCCGACCCGCAGACCGCGCGCCGCCTGGTCGCCGCCGCGGGCGGTGAGCTGCGCGGCGTCCTGCACACCGCCGTCGTGCTCGACGACACCCCCATCACCGGGCTCACCCCGGAGAAGGTCGAACGGGTCTGGCACCCCAAGGTCACCGGCCTGCTGAACCTGCACGACGCGACCGCGGACAGCACGTTGGACTGGTTCGTCGTCTTCTCGTCCATGTCCGCGATGATCGGCAACGCGGGCCAGGCGAACTACGCCGCGGCGGGCGCCTGGGTCGACGCCTTCGCCCGCTGGCGGCGCGACCGCGGCCTCCCGGCGCTGTCGGTCGACTGGGGCGCGTGGGGCGAAGCGGGCCGCGCCACCCACTTCGCCGCGCGCGGCTACGACACCATCTCCACCGCGGACGGTTTCGCGGCGCTGGAGGAGCTGCTGCGGCACCAGCGCGTGCACACCGGGGTGTTCGACTACCAGCCGGACCTGCTCTTCCGCGCCTTCCCCGACGCCCGGTCGACCCCGCTGCTCGCCGAGGTGGACACCCCGGGCGGCCGGGCCGAGGACGGCGCGCTCGGCGTCGACGTGCGCGCGGTGGAGCCCGGCCCCGCCCGCGCGCACCTGCTGCAGGACGTGGTCGTCCGCACCCTGGCCGCGTTGCTGAGCGCGGACCCGTCGAGCGTGCCCGCGCACGCCAAGTTCACCGACGTGGGTTTGGACTCGCTGCTGGCGGTGGCGCTGACCCGCAGGCTCCAGACCGATGTGGACATCGCGCTGACGCCCGCGGAGGTGTGGGCGCACCCGTCGCCCGCCGAACTCGCCGCGCACCTCGATTCCGTGCTCTGACAGGCGGATGGGGAACGCGGCAGCCGCGTTCCCCATCCCGTGGAGCAGGTGCTACTGGGTCCACAGCACGTTGTCGTCGTCGCAGCGCCAGTCCGACCAGCGGCCGCCGAAGGCCCCCGCCGCGCCGAAGAACTCGCACGTGTAGGGGTCGCTGAACTCGCGGTAGTAGGTCCACCCGTCCTCGGGCGGGGGCGCGGCCGCCTCCGCGACCGCCGCTGCCGGGACCGATCCGAGGAACGCTGCGAGCGCGAGCGCGGTGCCGACGCTTCGCCTGGGGCGTTTCATGCCTGCTCCTTCGAGGGCTGGGATGGGTGCGGGACCACCGGTGCGGTTCGCCGAGCGGGCGGGCTGCGTGTTCGAAAACCCCTGTGCGCCAAGGGAAAGCGGCCCGCTCGCACCTGGTGGTGCATCCAGCGTCGCGCATCGCCGAGGTCATTTCAAGGTGGACCCGGGACGTCACGCGATAGGGTGCCCGCCCCGGCGATCCACCTGATCGTGTGCCGCCTCCGAGGTGGGCTTCCCCGCCCCCGCGGGTACCAAGACGATGTGAGCGTGGGGCATCCGGTAGCCGCGGAACACCACCGGGACGGAGGCGGCGCAGTGCCGTTCGGGGACGTCACCCTTCAGGCCATCGGCATCCACAAGGCGTTCGGGTCGCGCGCGGTGCTGCGCGGCGTCGACTTCGAGCTGCGCGCGGGGGAGGTCCTGGGGATCATCGGCGAGAACGGCGCGGGCAAGACGACGCTGCTGCGGGTGCTGGCGGGCGAGCTGAAGGCCGACCGGGGGGAGGTCCTGGTGCGCAGGCCGATCGGCTACTGCCCGCAGCGCATCGTCGTCAACGACGAGCTCACCGTCGACCAGCACCTGCGCTACTTCCAAGGCGCGTACCGCATCGACGACCTCGGCCGCGCCGACGAGCTCCTCGACCGGCTCGACCTGGCCCGGTTCCGCCGCTGCAAGGCAGGCAGGCTCAGCGGCGGCACGCGGCAGAAGCTCAACCTCGTGCTGGCGCTGATGCACGACCCCGGCATCGTGCTGATGGACGAGCCGTACCAGGGCTTCGACTGGGAGAACTACCTCAACTTCTGGCAGATCACCGGCGAACTCCGCCAGCGCCGCCAGTCGGTGCTGGTGATCTCCCACATCGTCCACGACATCGAGCGCTTCGACCGCCTGTTCCGCCTGCAGGCAGGCCGCGTGGTCGACGAGGGCGCCGTGGCCGTGGGGCAGGTGTGAGGTGGCGCATTGGGTGAAGGCCACGTCCAACCGGCGCACCGCCAAGGCGCTGGGCTTCGAGATCGCCCAGCACGCGCGCAACCGCTTGGCGCTCGCCCTGGTCGTGTTCTTCATCCCGGCCTGGGTGACCCTGGTGGGGAAGCTCCTTCCCGAGCAGGAGATCGCCTACCGCTCCAGCGCCCTCGACGCGACGCTCATGGTCCCGTCGAACCGGCTGGCGACCATCTCGGGCGTGATCAACGCCGTGACCCTGATCGTCGGCTTCATGATGTTCTCCGCGGTGCGCCGCTTCGGCGACTTCGACCGCAGGCTCGTGCAGGCGGGCTATTCGCGGGTGAGCCTGCTGCTGGCGAAGCTGGCGGTGCTGCTGCTCGTGTCCACCTTGGTCGCCGCCTACGCGACCGCGGTCATGACGGCGCTGTGGACGCCGGAGCAGGTGTGGCTGCTGGCCCTGGGCCTGCTGGTGAGCGCCCTGACCTACGGCGGGATGGGCATCGTCCTGGGCATCGTCCTGCCCACCGAGCTGGCGGGCATGTTCGTCATCATCATGATCAGCCTGGTGGACGTGATCGTGCAGAACCCCGTGATCAACCCCGCGGCCGACGGCGGATTCCTCAAGTTCATGCCCACCTACGGCGCCACCCAGTCCTCCGTCGCCGCAGGCTTCACCGACCAACCAGCCGCCACCCACGCCCTCATCGGCCTGGCCTGGCTCACCACCTTCAGCGCGATCTCCATCCTCGCCTTCTACCTCCGCACCCGAAACCACACCACCCACGACCCCCACCCCGACATCCCCACCCGCACCCCCTCCATCGTCACCCTCACCACCGGCCCCGACGGCACCCTGGAAATCCGCTCCACCGCAGGCCCCATCCTCCTCTGCACCCACGGCTCCACCCCCATCCCCACCCCCACACCCCCGCGCGACCCTCACCCCCCACCCACCCACCGACCGAACGGCCAATCCCCAGAACCCTCCCCGAACTCGTCCCACCCCTGAGCCCGCCCGACCCAACCGCCGTGTCCTCACCGAGTGCCGCCGCCACCGACCGCGCGGCGTAGCTCCTCCGACTCGGCCTCCACCTGCACCGCGCCGAGCTCACCGAGGCCGCGGCAGGGCGAGGCTGATCAGCCCGCAGCCGTAGGACTTCCCTCGACCGATACCGCTGACCACCGCCTGGGTGAAGGCGTCGGCGTCGGTGACGATGAGCGTGCCTTCGAACCTCACCGGGCTGATGGTGATGGTCGCCTCCTCCCTCCTGCCGACGAGCCGCGGCACCGGGATGGGGGCGACGTCCGGCTCCCCGTTCCGCCCGGCGGGGATGGCGAAGCCGTGCCGCTCCCCCCGTCGCACAAGCCAGTCGACCTGCTTCTCCGGCGTCGTCAACCCGACGTGCTTGCGCTTCTCCGGTGCACCGTCGAAGCGCACGCAGCGGGTCGGGTTGGCGACCAGGCGGAAGGCGAGCCTGCGGCCCGGCTGGATGGCGTCCAGGACCGGTTGCAGCGGGCGGACGGCGGGGGGCTCCAGCACCAGGCCCGCGGGCAGCTTGGCCAGGTCGGGCGCGGTGCGGCTCTGGATGTACTGCGTGTACCCGGTGTGCGCCGGGTCGAGCCGCCAGAGCAGGTTGTGGGCGTGGCGTGCCGGGGTCCCCGGGGGGATCTCGGGGAAGAGCTTCATCAGCGTGCGGTGCATGTCGTGGACGTTGCCGAAGTCGCGTCGGAACTCGCGGGACCGGACATCGATGAGGAGCCTGGTCAGGAACACGAGGGGTCTCCTGCGGTGATCATGCCGTCGGTGAGCTGGACGTACTCGGTGAGGACGGTGCGTGTGGCGAACCTGCGGTCGGCGGGGTTGAAGCTGAGCGGGTGGTCGTGCCTGGTCTCGGCGCCCCGCGCATCCGGCGGGCAGTCGCTCACCACCCGCAAGCCCGGCCGGTCGGCCTTCTCCCGCTCCAGCCTGCGGGTCCGCGGGGACGTCTCCAACCAGGGGTGCTCGCGCACGACGACGGCCGCCGGGGCATCGAACAGGTGGGCGTCCGGGGCCAGCAGCGGGCGGGCGGGGACGAACGCGCGGCGGCCGAAGCAGAGCCGCCAGACGGGCGCGGCGATCGCCTCCGCCAGGCGCGCCAGCCGGGCGCGCTCGCCTTCGAGCACGACGAGGAACAGCGCGTCGGCGAGGTAGTACCGCTCGCTGACGATCGTCCGGTGACCCGTGCCGAGGGTGGTCGGCACGTTCTGGGTCGTGTGGAAGTCGCGTTCGAGGATGCCTTCGCGGTCCACCCGGACGGCCATGCGCAGCCGGGCGAGCTCGGCGATGGCGGCGTCGTCCTCGCGTTCGACACCCGAGGCTGCGGCGAGCAGGCCGACGACGCCGGACTTCGTCGGTTCCATCCCGGTGTCGCGGATCGTGGCCCGCGACCTCGTGCCCCACGACTGCATCGGGGCGTCGAAGCACAGCGCGAGCGAGCTGGTCATCGGGCCGTGGCTGCGCCGTCGAGCAGGCGGGTCACGAACTCGTCCACGCTGGACACGACATCGCCCTCATCGATTGCAGGCACCGTGCCGGTCACGGATGCCGCTGCGACCGTCCTGATGGTGCTGTCGCCGTAGAAGGCGCGGAGCTGGCCGAAGTGCCGTGCCAGCCGCTCGGTGGAGGCGGCCATCACGTCGTCGACCCCGTGGACCGGCTTGAGGAAAGCGTTTGCGAGGTTCCACGCGCCGTGGTCGCGGACGACGCCGAGGAGCGTGTCGGGCATGGTCCGGGCGGCCATCGAGTTCTGCTTGCCGCTCGGCACGGCGTTGATGAAGGCGTACAACCAGGCGCGCGTGGTGCGGTCCACGAGATCCGCGTCGCCGCTGAGGTTGTGGCTCAACTGGCGCAGATCGACATTGCAGTAGCGGTAGTAGCACGCTGCGTTGAAATCTATCGTGCCGATCATGTCCGCGCCCGACTCGTCGGATGCCTTGAGGTCGTCGACCGCGGTGTAGAAGTCGAACTCGGTTGCCACGGCGTGGGTGGAGAGCGCATGGGCTACCTGGGACGCCGCGTCGACGTTGAAGTCCTTGTTGTCGGCGATCATCCTGCCGAACAGCGCGACGTCGGCCGCCCGCCGGGCGTCGAGGATGCGGTGGGCTTCGGCTTGCGCGGCCTTGTCCGGCTTGACCTTCGTCGGCTTCTTCCCGGCCTTGCGCACCTGCGCAGCCGCGTGGAGGCTGTCCCAGTTGGCTTCGCAGTAGGCGGCGAGGTGCTCGATCGCGCTGCGGCCCACGTACAGCAGGTACTCGGTGAGGTCTTTCTTCTGGTCCAAGCCGAAGCCGAGCTGCTCGAGCGCCACCCGCACCACGGCGGGGGTGTCCTCGGGGTCGCGCCCGCGCGCGGTGAGCACCTTGGCCGTTTCGCCGAGCAGGCGCTTCGTGCGCACGCCGGTCTCGGACTCGGCGAGCCCGAACTCCTTGAACAGCAGGCGGGCCGACCGCTTCAGGCACTGGCTGGAGACCCGGCCGCGGGTGTGCCCGCCGAACGTCGCGGTCTTGGGCTGGCCTATGTCGTCGCGGTTGAGGTTGCTCACGGGGAACGACTGGAGCAGGTGCAGTTCGATGATCACGGGTTCTCCGGTGCGTCCTTGTCGGGGGACTCGGTGGATGTCGGGTTCTTGCTCGCGGTCCGGTGGTACTCGCGGGCCCACTGCAGCCGCACCCGGTGCGCGGCGTCGGGGCGGCCCCCGTTGGTCAGGACGACCAGGTCGTCGAGGAGCTTGTCGTAGTCCACGGCGACGTCGTGGGCGGACAGCAGCCGGATGACCTGGCGCAGGTGGTGGGGGAGCGTGCTGGCGTCGCGGGAGAGCAACGCCGTGAACCGGCGGGTGACCGCCGCGGAGTTGTCCCGCTCCTTGGCCAGGGTGGCCAGGGAAGCGCCGAGCGACATCGGCTTCCGGGGCGCGCGGCGGGGCTGGGGGTGCAGGGCGAACAGCCCGGCGAGCAGGAGCCAGGCCTCCTGCTCGGCTTCCGGCGGTTCGTGGGCGAAGACGGTCTCGTAGGCGGCGACCTGGTTGCGGGGGCCCGCGGTGCTGCGGCGGAGCATGGCCAGCGAGCGCCGCGCCTCGCTGACGCGCTGGGGGTTCTCCGACGACAGCCCCCGGTGCAGGCCGAAGAGGTGGGCGGTGAAGCGGCGGCGTGCTTCGTCGGTGTCGTTCACGGTGCGCACTCCCGGGTGAGGTATCCAGTCAGGTCCCTGTTGAAGAGCTGCACGAGTCGGTGCACCCGCCCGATGGCGCGGTCGACGTGCTTGGCGGCGGCGAGGAGCTCACGGCCTTCCCGGTGAACCCCTTCCGACCACCTCGTGGTTGCCTCGATGGCGACGCGGCTCACCTCCTTCGCCCACGCTTCAGCGGCCGGTCTTTCCGAGCGCTGCTCGTGGTGGGCCTGTGCGACGGCGGTCAGGAAGGTTGCGAACGGCTTGGTCAGGCGAGGCCAGAACCCGAGGTCGGCGCTCACGGCGGAGGTGGCGCGGAGGTCGGTGTAGAAGTCGCGTTCCATCGCGCGCAGCGCGGAGACCGTTTCATCCGCGAGGGTGATGGCCGTGCCGATCAGGCCGCCCAGCGTTTCGCTGTTCGCGCGCAGGAGCGCTACCGGAGCGGGGACCTCGTCCTCGATCCAGGTCTCGACGACGGAGGCCTTGGCGTCGAGCCGCTGGCCGAACACCCGGAGCGTGTAGACGGCGTCAACCGCGATGTCCTCGTCCAGCGACCTGGCCGACACGTGGTCGAGGGTTCGCGGACGCTGCCTGGTGCGCTCTTCCTCCCAGGGGAAGCTGAGCAGCATTTCGACGCTGTGCCGCCAGATCCCCCTGGTCGGGTGGAGGACGACGGGCCGCAGCGGCTCGTCCGGCTTGGGCTTCCCGTTCGGCCCCCGCGGCTTGCGGAACGCCGCCATCATCTCCTCGTCGGGCAGCCTCACGTCGAGCCGGGTGCCCGGCGTGAGGACGACGCCGTCGACCATCACCCCGTTCGCGGTGTTCGCCGGTCGCAGGAGGATGCGTCGGGACGGCCAGGTCAGGAGATCTGTCCACCCTCGGGGAACGGTTGCCGGGGCCGGTTCCGGACCAGGCGGCTCCTCCGCTTCCCACGCGGGCCTGTCGTCAGGACCAGTGCGTTCCGGATGGCGCTGAGCCGGGTTGTAGGTGATGGCGTTGAGGAGCAACGTTTCGCGGAGGTCTTGGCCCTCGACCACCACGACCCCGAACCAGTTGCACGGCGCCCTCTCCGACGACTTGTCCTTGGTGTAGGGGGTCTTCATGCCACCCGGGTCGAAGGCGAGCGCGGTCACCAGCCATTGCGCGGCCTCCTCGGGCTTGAGCAGGATTCGGTCCGCTGCGGTCGTGTGGTCGAACAACGTGACGTTGTTGCCCACCGATCGGAAGGGCACCAGCTTCGCGGGGCTCGCGGGCGTCAGGGAACGCAGCTCGCGGCACTGGAGGAAGGGGCGCTCCGGGTGGAAGAGGTCGAAGCGATCCCGGTAGTCGTTCAGGTAGGCGCGCAGCGGTGCGGAGGGCAACCGGTTCGCCGTCCACAGCCTCGCCCACCCGTCCGCGTCCGGCGGGCCGTAGACGCGGTGCAGCAGTGCGAGGACCAAGCGGTGCAGAGCGGCCGTCATCGGCGGGGTCTGCCCGGCGATCCGCCGGAGGGTGTGCGCGCCGAGGAGGAGACGAGCCAGGCTCACGACACGTCGTTCCCCGGACCTGTCGACCACGGGTACCCACGGACGGGTGATCAGATCGAAGGACGGGTGAACCTCAGTTGTCATTCGCTCTCATCGAGGTAGAGGCCGAATGCGCTGTCGTAGCGCAGGACTGAGCCGCCGACGGTACAGCGTCGATCTTGGAGCAGGAGCACCCGGTGCCTGTTGAGCCACGGATCCCCGAGGAACAGAGCGGGGACCGCGAGGGCAGCCACCGCGTCCATGACGCTCGTCGGGAGCGGCGCCGCGAGGATCGTGCTGGCATCGAGCAGTTCCCGGCGCTGGTCGTCGGTGAGCGGGCGCGAATCCGCGAGCGAGACAGGGATGCAGCCACCCACCGGGGTGGCGACTTGGCCGTCGTGCCCCTCCAGGAGGACGACGTGGATGCGCTGCTCCGAGGCGTCCACTTCTTCGTTCACCGCCTCTGCGGCCGGGTGTTCGTGCTGCTCTTCGGCCTCGCCGTCAGGGTGTCGATGTCCATCCCGTCCAGCGCGAGTGGAAGGCGCAGCACTTCGGCGTTCCGGCGCTCCCGGTCCCGGCTGCGCGCGAGTTGGTCGGCTGCCTGCGCCCACCCGTCCTCCCATCCGTCGGGGCACTCGAACTCCGGGCCGTACACCGAGTCGATCAAGCTCTGGACCTGGTCGGGCGTGCGGATCGAGCGCCTGCCCGCGAGCAGCGCGCAGGTCCGCAGCAAGGTCATCCGCGCGTAGACCAGCGTGGTGTACCTCGGGAACCGCGGGCCGCCCTCGGTGTCGGTCACCCCGGTGATGCCGAGGGTGATCGGGCCGGGCCGGTCGTCCTCGCTGCGGTGCCTGCGGATGCGCCCGGCCCGTTGGATCAGGGAATCGATGGGCGCCATGTCGCTCAGCATCACGTCGAAGTCGAGATCGAGGCTCTGCTCCAGGACCTGCGTCCCGACGACGATCGCCCGCGGCCTGCTGCCCTCTTTGCCGAAGTGCTCCTTGAGGCGCGCTTCCGTGTCGCGCCGCTCCTTGGCCGTCATCCGCCCGGTGATCGGGATGATCTCCGGGCGCTCCGCCGCAGGCAGATCGGCGAAGCGCCGCTCGAGCTCGTGGCAGGTGGAGACGACTCGTTCGACCAGGTTGTGGACCACGGCGATGCAGTCGTGGGTGCGAGATTGCTGGATCAGCCACCCCTCGACGTCCTCGACCCGGTCGAGGACGATCTCCCGGTTGGCGTTGAGGCGCGAGGGCGGTGTGTGCTCGGCGTCCACGCGCTCGTGATCGGCCCAGGTGACCCGGGGGTACTCCGTGGTCGGAGCAGGCGGCTGCGCCTCGGGGAGCTCACCGCGCAGCCCGGACCGCCACGCGGCGACGAGTTCGTGCCGCCTCCCCGACGGCAGGGTGGCCGACAGCAGGACCACCGAGACCCCTAGGCGGCCCAACCAGTGGAGCATCCGGTCCAGGAGCGTGGACATGTGGATGTCGTAGGCGTGGACCTCATCAATCACCACCACCTTCCCCGACAGCGCTGCGAGCCGGACGAATCCGTGGTGGGAGCGGATCGCCGTCTTCAGCGCCTGGTCGACGGTACCCACCCCCCAGCGCGTGAGCAGGGCTCGCTTGCGGGTGAACCACTCACGCGCCTTCACGGTGGAATCCTCGGCCTCGTCCTGGCCGACGTCGACGGGTGTGACTGGCGAATGCTCTGCCGCTGCGGAATGGATCAACCGAACGTTGGTTGTGTCACCTAGGTGCGACAGCATGGCTTGGACCACACCGAGCATCTGGTTGCTCGTCGCTTGGGTCGGCATCCCGATGTAGACGCCTGCCAGGCTCATCGAGCGCACAAGTGCGGCCGCGGCCTGCAAGGTCGCCATCGACTTGCCCTCGCCGGTCGGCGCTTCGACCACGAGCAGCACCGGCTCGGCCCGGCCGGTGGTCAATCGTTCGACCGCTGTCTGCATCGGTCGCGGTGGACACTTGTCGGGAAAGAGTGCTGCGAAGGTGGTGTCCGCAGGCGGCCGCCACGCCGCTAGGTCGATCTTGGCGATCGCGTCCTCGGCCAGGAGGTCTGCGCGTGCCTTGTAGTCGTCCAGATCGACCTCGTCCGCGCGCGGGGGGAAGTTCTGTGTGTCCGACGCGATCCAGTCGCTGATCGAGGTCAGCGCAGCGAGGCCGATGGCCGCTTCGAGGCTGACCCGAACCTCGGACCAGTTGGCGTTCTCGGGTTCCGGCAGCCCGCGAAGTCGGGACACCTCGTGCACGAGCGCCGTTCGCCACTCGGCCCACCGCTCGCCGCCGTGGTGGTTGTGCTGGCGGCGCGCCTGCAAGATCATGTCGGCCTTCGGGAAGACCCCGTGATGCCCGCCGAGGGCGACCGCGATTCGCAGGGCGGACTCACGGGGCATCCCCCACGTCTTGAGCATCCCGTGCAGGTGCAACGCCGTGATGAGCCCGTGCGGCGTATCGGCTCGGGGAAGGTTCTTCGGGCTGCGCACGAACTCCACGTCGTCGTACGCAGAGCGGGGGAGGCGCGCCTCCGCCACGTCGGCTTGACAAGCCTGAAAGGTCGGCGCGTACTTGCCCAGGTCGTGGACGCCGCAGAAGAGCGCGACCCAGCCTTCCCAGTCCGTGAGGCAGGCGAAGGAATCCCGCAGTCCCGCCAGGAGCCGCGGCCCGAGCACCAACGGCATCAGGCGCTCGGCGACCGCAGCTGTGTCGAGGACGTGGCAGATCAGCGGGTGGGTGCCCTCGTCCGAGGCCTTCCCCCATGGAGCCCAAGGAGGTGGTGGGTCGAGCGATGACAAGGGCAACCTCCGCCGTGAACCGGTGATCTGCCGCAGGGGATCGTTGCGAGGTCAGCGGATGTTACGTCGGAGACGTCGACTGTCCGGACCGGTGTCCCCCACGGCGAGCATGCTCCCGCCCGCATCAGGAGATCGTCGGTTGTCTCGCTACCCAGTTGCTTCCGCGCTGGCATGGGCTGCCCGCGCTGAGGGCTCGGCGCTGGGGGTTCGTCGGTCTCAGGGCAACCAGCCAGCGTACTGCCGCGTCCAGAACGGGGCCGGATCGCGGGTTCGGCGGGAACGGATGCGTGGGATTCTGCACGTGCATCCTCACGCTTTTGATGCACGATTGCTGGACGATCCGTGGGGCCGTTCCCGCGTTATGCGCCCGAGCGGGTGAAAGAGGGTTTCCTGATCGGGTGGAGTTTGCGGGGGTGGGCAACCGAGCACGCATGGCGGGGCTCTCTTATTGGTGGGTGGGGTTCTGCGCTTGCACGGTCCTCGAACCCGGGAGGCGACGGCTGACCTGCGGGAAGCTCCGGACGGGTGGCGCGGGCAGCGGACGCCAGGGGGCGGCGGGGCCCGGGCGGCCGGGTGAGTTGATCTAGGGGATGCGAATTTCCAGGTTTGTGGTGATCGTGTCGTGTCCTAGAGGCTGCCGCCATGAATCACGTGATGCCTTCCGCGGCGGGGACTTATGTGCCCGTGGTGGGGGAGTTGCCGGGGGTTCCGGCGGAGGTGGTGGCCCGGGGCGCGTTCGTCCCGCGCCCGCTGCCCGTTCCCGCGCTCGGGGCGGCGACGGTGGTGGAGTTGGCCAAGGCGCAGGAGATGCTGGGGCGGTTGGACCAGGACGCGAAGCGGTTGGGTGGGGCGGGGTCGAGCCAACCCCTGGTGCGGTCGACGCAGGTGCGGGAGGTTCAGGGGTCGGCGTCGCTGGACGGGGTGCAGGCCGCGCTGCTCGAGGTCTTGATGGCGCGGCTGCCGAAAGCCCGGTCGGGGCAGGAGATCCCGGCGCAGATGAGCGGGTACCTGCGGGCCAGCGAGGCCGGTTTCGCCGAGGTGGCGGCGGGCGCGGTGGTCGACGCGCGGCTCATGCAGCGCGTCGCCGCGCAGTTCGCGGGGGCGGGGGTGGGCGGCGAGGAGGTGTGGCGGGAGGACTACGCCTGGCTGGGCGGCGGCCCGCCGTCGTGCGCGTACCTGATCGCCGCGCCGCCCGGACCGCAGTTGCAGGCAGCGGCGGCGCAGTTCGACGAGTGGTCGACGGCGCCGGACATGTTGGTGGTGGCGCGGGCGGCGCTGGGCCTCTACCAGTGGGAGACCACGCGGCCGTTCAAGTACGGCAACGGCCACATCGCCCGGCTGTACGTCGGACTTCTGCTTGCCTCCTCGGGCGTGCTCAGCGCGCAGGTGCTCCCGCTGTCGACGTGGATCGACCGCAACGTCGACGACTACGCGCGGATGATCAGGGCGGTGGTGGCCAGCGGGTGCTACGAGCCGTGGATCGAGTTCGTCGCCGCAGGCATCCAGCAGCTGTGCGACCAGGAGCTGCGGCTGATCCGCAGGCTGGAGCAGGAGCGCGACGCGATGCTGCGGCGGCTGCCCGCCAAGGACACCGGCGTGATCCGCCGCATCGTCTCCGGCCTGGTGCTCACGCCGGTCACCAACAACGCCCAGATCGCCGAGCTCTACGAGATCGGCGCCAACTACGCCAACGACCTGTGCAAGCGCATCGCGGGCTACGGCCTGCTCAAGGCCGTTGGCAGCTACGCCAAGTCGTATTACAGCCCGCAGCTGTTGCGCTTGATGAGCCTGACCGATCCCGTCGTCCACTGACCCCAGGAGTCCCCATGCCCACCGGACGCCACCGCAGACCCCGCAGCGGCACCGCGTTGGTCCGCCTGCTCGCGTGCGCCGTGATCTGGACCGGTGTCCTCCTCATGGCCCGGTGCCGCCGTCGGTGATCCGCGATCAGGCGGGCGGCAGCGCGGCCCCCGGCGGCAGGCGCAGCAGCCGCCGGATCTGCTCGGCCGCGGCCTCGTCGACGTCGACCAGCAGCGCCAGCGCCCGGTGCCAGGCGTCCTGGCCCGGCCGGTGCTCACCGCGCTCCCAGCGCACCCGGCCCGCGGCGACCAGCACGTCCGCGTGCTCGCGCGGGTCGATCACGCCTGCGTGGTCGGTGAAGGCCGCATCGGCCCGCTGCCAGTGCTCCAGGGCCGCCTCCGGCCGACCGGCGCGGCGCATCAGGTCCCCGATCATCGCCGACGTCCGGGCCGCGGCGAGCACCTGCCCGCGCCCGCGGTGCACGTCGAGCAGCACGAACGCGGCGTCGAGCGCCCGCGCCCACCGGCCCGACGCGCTGAACAGGTCCACCAGCTCCAGCAGCGTCCGGTCGGTGCGGCCCTCGTCGTGGACGGCCTGCCACACCTCCAGCGCCCGCACCAGCTGCGACTCGGCCAGCACCACGTCCCCGGCCGCGGCGCACACCCGCCCGGCGCGCTCCAGCAGCGCCCCCAGCCGCACCGGGTTGCCCGACGCCCGCCCGGCCCGCTCCCCGAACCCCGCCAGCCGCCGCCGCCAGCTCCCGTCGTCGCGCAGCGCGGGCTGGCCCGCGGTGACCTCCCACAACCGGCCCACCAGCTCGCACAGCCGGCCTGCGGCATCCCCGCTCAGATCCCACGACAGCACGTCCTCGACCACCGCGCGCGCCCGCCCGACCACCCACTCGCGCAGCTGGCCGCCGTCGGCCTCGTCGATCAGGTGGTCGACCAGCCGGGCGCGGGCGTGCTCCAGCTCCGCCACCGGCAGGGGCGCACGCGGGGCGTACCAGCCGGGCTCGACCGCCTCCACCGCCCCGACCCGCGCCAACTGCGTGAGCACCACGGCGACCTCCGCCTCCGCCTCGTCCGCCATCGCCGACACCAGCGCCGCAGACAACGGCGCGTTGACCGCACCCAAGCACCTCAGCACCGCAACCTCACCCGCGACACGCCCCCGACCGGACCGCAAACCATCCTCACCCACCGGAAACCACTCCTCGGCCCAGGTACCCCTCGATGACCAGACACCCGCGGTCAGCTGCCTCCCTCACCTCCGCCACTGCGGCCCACCTCCATCATGCGCGACCTGCCACAGCCTGAGAACCCACCAAGCAGACGACGGCGCCCGACCGCCGCAGACCGGACATGATCTTGGTAGCGGGGGGCCGGGGCCCGCTACAGAACAAGACCTGCCTCACAGATAGTGCCGGTCAGCGGGTGCGCAGGGCAGGGGCTTCCGAGGTGGGAAGCCCCTGGTGGAAAGGATTGCGGAGCTGGTCGAGATGGTGGGGCTGTGCCCCGATCGGGTGGTCGCGGGTGTTGTGGGCCTGACGTGTCCGATGTGGACGCACCTCACTCCGCGGTGGCGCCTCCGCGCGCTTCCGCGACCGCCTCGGCGATCCGGCGCTCGGTGGCCGCGGCCCGCCTGCGGGCGCGCACCCGCAGCAGCACGACCAGCCCGACCGCGGCGACCAGCAGGGCCAGCAGCGTCCACGGCACGGCCCACGTGCTCGCCGTCGCCGTCACCTCGGCAGGCTGGGCGGTGGCCGAGTTGTCCTCCACCACCAGCACGAGCTTGACCGCCGCCTCCAGCCTCAGCAGCGGGGCGACATCGGCCACCGGGACGGAGAAGTCCAGGTGCGAACCGGGGAGCAGCTCGGGGACGGTCAGCGCCTGCTCCCGCCCGCCGAGCCCGAACAGGCCCTCGACGCGGACCTGCTGCTCGGCGCTCACCCGCAGGTTGCCGGTGTTGGCGACGCGGAAGGAGACCGTCGCCGAGCCGAGCCCGAACGGGTTCGTCGTGCCGTGGTAGTCCACGACCAGGTTCTCCACCGCCAGGGCGGGCGCGGCCTCGCCGGACACGCGCAGGTGGATGCGGCTGCCCAGCCGCCGGTCCACGGTCACCCCGTCGGCCTGCTCGGCCACCGCCAGCGAGGTCAGGATGCCCCCGCTGTGGTCGCCGGGCTCGGCGTCGGCGGGCACCGCGATGGTGAACGGCACCTCGACCGCGCCCCGGGCCGGGATCTCCACCCGCTCCCGCGCCGGGGTGACCCACGCGCCCAGGTCGACCGAGCGCTGCCCGCGCGGCAGCACGTCGAGCTGTCCGCTGGCGGTGGTGAACCCGTCGGCGGCGTAGACGAGCAGGGTGATGGGCCGGTCGCCGCGGTTGGTGATGGCGATGGCGTCGCGGATGGTGCTGCCCGGGTCCGCGACGTAGCTGTAGTTGGGGCGGCTGGCGCCGAACTCGGCGCTGTCCGCCGGGCGCACCCCCCACGTCACCGGGTCGTCGGCCTGCGCCGTGCCGGGCAGCACCAGCGCGAGCGCGGCGATGACGAGCGCGAGCAGCAGGCGGGGGATGCGGGACATCGGATCTCCAGGGAAGGGGTCGGTGGGGCGGTGCGGGGTGCACCGCCCCACCGGGGTGGGTCAGCCTAGGGCGGTCAGGGTGAGGGTCGCGCGGTAGGTGCCGTCGGCGACGGTCACCGGCAGGCGCAGGTCGAGGTCGGCCCGCAGGACCGACGAGCCGCCCGCGTGCCCGGCCGGGGCGCTGCCGAGGGTGGCCGATTCCGCCAGACCGCTGCCGGAGACGAAGCCGGACGCGACGGCCGCACCGGCGACCGCGCCGCCGTTGTTCTCCCCGAGCGAGGGCGACCAGCCGAGGTACTTGCCGCTGAACGTGCGGCCCGCCGAGGTGAAGTCGCCGACCTGGCCGGACAGCGACCACTGCGGCGCGTCCCAGCGGGTGTCGGTGACGCGCACCGGGTTCAGCGCGCCGGTGGCGGCGAAGTGGTCGCCGTTCTGCGCGGCGGTGCCGAGGTCGACCACGCCGTTGCCGCCGTCGATGCTCCACACCAGCTCGCCCGGGGCCCGCTCGGGCACGGTGACCTTGATGCGCTGCTCGTTGTCGGCGACCGGCGCCTCGACGTTCGCCTCGGTGACGTACTTGGTGCCGTTGCGCTTGGTGATGGTGAAGGAGTCGAACAGGTCGCCGACCTTCTCCGGCTCGGGCGAGTCGGCCTTCTTCTCCGCCACGTAGGAGCGGTAGGTGACGGTGTCGCCGTTGACCGAGATCACCTGGTAGGTGGTCACGCCCTGGCCGCGGCGGACCTGGGTGGCGCCGTTGCGGGTCCACACGTTGTCGTTGGCCGGGGCCAGCGTGTAGTGCTTCGCGCCGGAGTTGCTGACCGCGTACACCGGGCCGTTGGTGACGCCCGGGGTGTCGGTGGCGTTGCTGTTGTTGTAGCCGCGGGCGTAGGTGTGGTCGTGGCCCATCAGCACCAGGTCGATGTTGCGCTTCTGGAACACCGGCACCCAGTTGCTGCGCAGGACCGGCTCATCGCGCCCGGTCGAGGTGCTGTAGACCGGCTGGTGGAAGGTCACGACCGACCACTTGCCGGGGTTCTCGGCCAGGACCTTGTCCAGCCACGCGGCCTGGAACTCCACCCACAGCGGGCCGGGGGCCGGGCAGTCCACCGCGCACGAGGGCAGCGACGGCGGGCGCAGGTAGCCGGTGTTCTGGGTGGCGTTGAGGGTGATGAAGCGGACGCCCTGGAAGTCGCTGAAGTAGACCGTCTCCTTGGCCACGTTCTCCCAGTGGGCGAAGTAGGCGGCGGTCTGCTTGGCGGCGTCGGAGTCGCCCTTGGCGCGGTCGGCGAGCGCGCCGATGGTGGCCAGGCTCGGGTGGTTGGCCGGGTACTCGAAGTTCATCTTCCAGTTCCGCAGCGCGCCGTCGCCGGTGTACTCGTGGTTGCCGGGCGCGGCCAGCACCTGCGTGGTGGCGGCGCTCTCGCCCATGCCGTTGAACCAGCTGGTCCACTGGACCTGGTTGCTGGTGTCGATCAGGTCGCCCGCGTGCACGCTGCCCGCGGAGTTGGGCGCCTTGGCGTTGGCGGCGGCGACGACGGCGGGCCAGGTGGAGTCCAGGCCGATCTGGGCGTCGCCGTAGTAGATGAACTCGAAGGGCTTGGCGCCCTTGGCCGCGGACCGGAACGACCGCCACTTGCTCCACTGGTCACCGGAACCGACGCGGTACTCGTACGCGGTGTCGGCGCTCAGCCCGGTGGCGGTGGCCGAGTAGTGGGTGTAGTCGACGCCGTTGAGGCTGCTGGTGTCGACCGCGGTCGCCGCGATCTGCACCACCTCGCCGCCCGCGGCGCGCAGCTGGACGACGCCGCCACCGTGGTCGGTGCTGCGCCAGGTGAAGCTCTGCGAGTCGAACGGCGTCTGCGTCGGGGTGAGGATCACCCGGCTGACGTTCGGCGTGTCGGCCGCTGCCGGGAGCGCGACGGCGAACGAACCCGCCATCACCGACCCGATGACGGCGACGGCCAGCGCAGCGCGCACGGCTCTGCGGTTCGGCTGCTGGGGAGACATGCTGGGGAGTGCTCCTTTGCTCGGGGTACTGCACCGCCGACGCTCGCAAGCCCCACCAACCAGTTGAGGAACGCTCAGGAAACTGCCGGTGTCTTTCCCAGGACAGCTGCGCATTTCCACCACTGTGGACGAACGGCGCAGGAGCGGACACCGGATTCCCCCACGCACCGCGACCGCGCAAGGCCCTCTGCGTGACGCCCGGGCGTGACCACCGCCACGCGGATGCGTTGTCGCTCTAGGAGATCGGACGGTCACCCGAGCCGGAAATCGAGCTGCGCCCGGCTTTCCCGCCCGCCATGATCACCGCATGTCGGATCTCCGCTGGGACGAGGTCAAGCCCTTCTTCGACCCGTACTCGATGGGCGCCCTGCCGGACGTGTACGTCCAGGACACCTCGGCGCAGGACTGGCACACCGTGTTCGACCTGATCGAGGCGCGGGGCTGGCGGTGCGAGCTCCACCAGGGCGACGAGGTGCTGCCGCTGTCCGCCGCCCCGGCCGTGCTCGCCCGCCAGAGAGGCGACGACGCCGTGGCCCTGAAGGTCTGGCCCGTGCCACGCCTGCTCGCGATCTTCCGGCTCATGCACCCCTCGATGATCGACTTCGACATCGATCTGCGCGAACTCCAGGGGCAGGGCGGGGTCGACGTCCTCTGCGCGTTCCTCACCGAGATCGGTCGCGCGGTGGGCAAGCCGGTGGTCATGACCTCCGAAATGGGTTGCCTGGAGCACCCGGTCCTCGGCTTCGACCCGGTGTCCGACCGCGTCGTCCTGATGGCCGACCCGCAGGCCTGACGTTCCGCTCCGCGACGCGGGGGGAGGCTGCTCGCCTCCCCCCGCGCGCGTGTCACCTCAGCGGCAGTGCTTGACCGTGCCGCCCCGGCCCCAGCTGCACGTGGAGACGGTCGTCCCCGCTGCGTTGCGGAGGTAGGCGGTGTCACCGTCGTTGTTCCAGACGTACCAGGTCTTGCCCCAGTAGCGCGTGGTCGCGTTGTTGGTGCCCTTGCCGGTGCGGACGTAGAGGTACTTGCCCGCCCCGATCGTGGTCGCCGGGAACTTGTAGACGTGGTTCTGCTTGTCCCGCAGCGTCCACCCGGTGATGGTCTTGGCGCTGCCCGAGGTGTTCTTCAGCGCGATGTACTCCCCGTTCAGACTCGCATTGCCACCCCGATCAGCCCCCGGCGAGTCGTACTGGGCGTTCCAGACAACAACCCCACCAGCAGCATTCGCGGCGGTCGCACCGGCGAGCCCGAGAACGGCGGACATGACGGCCACGGTGACCGCGGCAGTCCCTTTGCGCATCAAGGTGTTCCTTTCATGATCAGGTTCAGCGGGAGTGTCGGCCGAGCACCCCCAACTGTTACCGACCAATTCGCGGTCGCGGCGCCTGACCCTCACCGCGGCCCTGTGCGGGCAACCCCGGTGCGCAGACCGGCCCCGGTCGCAGATGACCGGGGCCGGTGGTGGTGGTCTAGTCCTCCTGCATGTTGAGGTTGATTCCGATGCCGCCTGCGGGCGGCTTGATCTTCTGCAGGAGGTCGTCGTCGGCTTGGAGGGTGATGGATTGGCCTGCGCCGAGGACGAAGTCCTCGGCGGAGTCGTTGCGCAGGCCGATGCCGGGTTTGCCGTCTTCCTGCACGGCGTACAGCTGCAGGCCGAAGTGGTCTTCCATGGGTGCCTCCCGAGGTTCCGTCGCGCCCCCGAGGCTCCTCTCCGTGCGGGCGCCGTCGCTAGCGGAGTCCCCCAATCAAGCGACGGGGTGAAGCCACTGGCAGTTGTCGGTGCGGGCGTCGCGGCTGGTGCGCCGGGCGGACTTGGCCGGTTGCCGCCGGAGTGGCCGTCCCAGGCGCTTGGCGTGTGCGCCTTCCTGTTACGCCAGCTCGCCCGCCCGGGCCGTCATCTCCCGGACGCGGGTGAGCAGGATCGGGTCGGGTGGGCCTTCGGTGGTGGCGATGTCGGCGGCCAGCTTGGCGTAGTCGGAGGCGAGTTCGCGGAATGCGCGTCGGGATGTCGGGGTGTGGGGGCCGCCCGCGGTGTCGATGGCGATGATGCGCTGGGCGAGGGTGGCGGCTTCGGCGTTGAGGGTGGCGCGGTCGTCGGCCTGGCGCTGGCGTTCGTCGCGGTGCTCGGCGGCGAGGCGGCCTGCGCGGCGGGCGGCGAGGTAGGCCAGGGCCGCGCCCGCCAGGGTCGCGGCCACGGCGGCGGCCGCGATCAGGTAGCGGGGCAGCGGCGGGCTGATCGTGCGCGGGCCGTCGGGGACGATGCCCGCCTTCACCAGCAGGTCGTAGTTCACCGCGATGATCTTGAGCGCGGTCAGCGGCGCGTCGGCGAACTCGTCGATGCCGCTGCTGATGCGGGCCTCGGCGACGAAGCTCTTGCCGAAGTTCTCGTCGTCGCCGCCGGGGAACTGGGCGCAGCCGTAGGTGTCGTACTCGTCGTCGGCGCGGCTGAGCAGGAGCACCAGCATCCCGTCCGCGGCCGAGCCGACGTCGTCGCACCCCTCCCGCAGGTCGGCCCCGGGTTCGAGGAACACCACGACCAGCTTGCGGTTGCCGATGATCCGCTCGGCGGCGGGCTCGTCCAGCTCGACGCCGGGGGCCGCGGCGATCGAGGACGTGCGGGCCTGGGCGGCCAGCGCGCTGTCGAAGGCGCCGCCGCTGGCCAGCGCCCAGCACACCAGCGCGAGGCAGCCCAGCACGGCCACCCCGAACGGGGACTTGACGAACGTGGCGGTCCGCTTCACGAGATCCCCCCGGCGAGGTAGACGCCGGGCCGGTAGTCGGCGCGGCCGAGCTTGCGCGCCGCGGTCTCCAGCTCGCGCTCGGCGTCGGCGAGCAGCTTGCGGACGTGGCGCTCGGGCAGGTTGTCGTCCAGCGCGCCGCGCGCGGCCTGGAGGTGGGTGATCGCCCGCACCAGCGCGGGGTGCCGGGACAGCGCCGACATCTCGATCGCCAGCGTGGTCAGCCCGGCGATGCGCGCCACCAGGCCGGTGGGCGTGGTCGCCGGGCGGGGCCGCGCCCGGACGGTGAGCACGAGGAAGGCCAGGACGCACGCCGCGAACAGCCAGGGCAGCGCGGGCAGCGCCACCCGCAGCGGGTCGAACGGCTGGTAGGGGAGCGGCCGGTCGAACAGGCCCGAGTAGCGCACGTCGGCGAGCCGGTCGAGGTAGGCGCGCAGCACGTTGTCCTGCGGGTAGTCGCGCTTGCTCAGCAGGTCGCCGGACTGGGCGTAGAAGCTGCCGGAGGCCACCTCGGTCACCTCGTCGGCGTGCGGGCCGTGGTACTCGACCCAGTTGCCGTAGGCCACCAGGACCGGCCGGTCGGGGAACAGCCCCGTGAGCGCGGCCCCGTACCGGGGCACCGGCTTGTCCAGGCCCTGCTGCGGGAACGCGGCCACCAGCGCCCCGTCGCTGTTGGCGGGCAGCGCGGTGAGCGTCGAGCCGGGCGCGGCGTGGAAGCCCTTGGCGCGCAGGTCGGCGGCCACCGCGTCGACCTCGGCCGCGGTCGGCTCGCGCCAGTCGACCTCGTTCGGGTCGTCGGCGGGGTCCGGCAGCTCGCGCAGCTTGGCGGCCAGCAGGGCGATCTGCCCGGTGACGTCGCCGGTGGTGAACTGGTCGCGCCAGCCCGCCTGGTCGTTGCTGACGGCCTGGTAGATGCCCCCGCTGACCGAGGTCCCGACCACCCGGATGTCGGCCTCCTCCACCTCGCGGATGAGCTCGTCCTGCTCCTCGGTCAGCCCGGGCGGGGTGACCAGGATGCGCAGGTCGCCGAGCACCTCGCCGACGCGCGCCGCGTCCCACTGGGCGACCGAGCCGGGCAGGCGCACCACCGGGTCGCGCCGCAGCATCGCCGCCAGCTCGTCCTTCGACGGCAGCTCGACGGCCGGGCCGCTCGGCGAGCCCACGCCCTTGCCCGACGACGGCGACCGCCCGTAGCTGACGTCGAAGTCCCCGCTCCGCTGGGCCGCGATGAACACCAGCAGGAGGACCACCGCCGCGCCGAGCAGGACCCACCGCGCCACCGAAACCGCTCTACTCACCCGCAGCCCTCCGCCACATCCGGTCCGCTGCCCGCGCGCACCGCTCGGCCTCCTCGGCCGCCCGGTGCCCGCCGCGCGCCGCGGTGATCAGCTCCGCCCGCCGCAGCAGCTCGTCGGCCTCGCCCACCTCGACCGGACAGGCGTCCCGGCTGATCGCGGCGGCCTCGACCGCGGCCCGCGCCGCCGACCACGCCGTCCGCGCGCGCAGCGCGCCTGCCCGTCGGGCGGGGCCGTACACGGCCCAGAACCCGGCGATCAGCAGCACGACCAGCCCGCCGGCCCACACCATCCAGCTCAACCGTTCCTCCGATCGGATGATGGGCCGATTGTGCCTCCCGGCCTACAGCGGGGTTGTCCGGCGTGTCCATTTCGTTGCACGCCGGACGACCGGGGGCCGCCGTCACCCGGTCAGGGCGGCCAGTTCGGTCCGCGCGCTCACGCCGAGCTTCGGGTACGCCTTGTAGAGGTGGTAGCCGACCGTCCGCGGGCTGAGGAACAGCTGCGCGGCGATGTCGCGGTTGGACAGCCCGCGCGCGGCGAGGCGGACGATCGTGCGCTCCTGCGGGGTGAGGGCGGCCAGCGCCCCGGCGCCGGGCTCGGGCACGGCCGTCCCGGTCGCGTCCAGCTCGGCGCGGGCGCGGCGGGCCCACGGGGCCGCGTCGAGCCTGCGGAAGTCCTCGAACGCCGCCCGCAGCTGCGTCCTGGCCTCGGACCTGCGGCGGGAGCGGCGCAGCCACTCGCCGTGCAGGAGCGCGGTCCGCGCCCGGTCGAACGGCCGGTCGCCGGGGTGCAGGGCCAGCGCGGCCCGGTACAGCTCCGCCGCGTCGTCGTCAGCGGCGAGCAGCGCCCGGCAGCGCAGCACGAGCGCCTCGATCCACGGCTGGCCGGCCGTCCGTGCCCAGCCGTCGAGGCGGGCTAGCGGCTCGGCGGCCGCCTCCGGCCTGCCCAGCCGCACGGCCGCCTCCACCAGGTCGGGGACGCTGCGGACGCCGGGCAGCTGGTGCCGGACCGGGCCGCCGTGCGGGGCGGACAGCCGGGCCAGGGCCGACTCCCACCGGCCGTGGCCCAGGTCGAGCAGGGCCAGCGCCCACTGCGCCCAGGACAGGCCCGCGGGCGGCGCGTCCGGCTCCGGCGCGGCGAGCGCGTCGTCGGCGAGGTCGTGGCAGGCCCGCTCGTCGCCGGACACCGCGGCGAGGTAGGCCAGCACGCCGCTGGTCTCGGCGATCCACTGCCGGTGCCCCAGCTCGCGCGCGATCCGCAGCGCCTCGCCCGCCTCGTCGGCGGCCTCGGCGTGCCTGCCGAGGAAGGCCGACGACCGGGCGGCGCAGGCCAGCACCGGCGGCGTCCGGCCGATCCACCCCTGCTCGCGGCACCGGGCCAGCAGCGCCCCCGCCACCGCGCGCGCCTCGCCGTCCTGCCCGGCGACCTGCAGGCTGGTGGCCGCGACCAGGATCGTCTCGTGCGGGCCGCCGTACCCGCCGCGCCGGGCGGCATCGACCCGCTCGGCGCGGGTCTGCGGGTCCGGCTCGCCCCGGCCGATCGCCGAGCGCACGGCCCAGGTCAGCAGCCGGGCGACGGGCGTGAGCGGGTCCTGCGGCGGCAGCGGGAGCGCGTCGAGCCGGTCGGCGCTCTCGGCGGTCTCGCCCTCGCCGATGTACCAGGCGGCGTGCACGGCGTCGAGCAGGATGCCCGCCGCCCGCGCCGGGTCCGGGGTGAGCGCGGCGGCCTCGGTCAGCAGCGCGCGGGCCGTGCGCAGCGAGCCGCGGTGGAACGCCGCCGCCGCGCGCACCCGGATGGCGCGGACCGCGGTGGCCGGGTCGGCCGGGCGCGCCAGCCCGGCGAGGTCGGCCATGCGCTCGACGTCCCCCTCCTCGGCGGCGGCCTCGGCGGCCAGGACCAGCCTGCGCGCGCGGTCCTCGGCCGACGGGCTCAGCCGGGCGGCGCGCTCGTAGGCCGCGGCCGCCGCGGCGTACCCGCTGCGCGTGGCGGCCCGCTGGGCCGTGCCCTCCAGCTCCGCGGCCACCGCCTCGTCCGGCCCACCGGCCACCGCGGCGCGGTGCCACGCCCGCCGGTCGGCGTCCTCGGGCCGGTCCAGCGCCTCGGCCAGCGCGGTGTGCACCACCAGCCGCAGGCTGACCGGCGCGGCCTGGTACACCGCCGAGCGCACGAGCGGGTGGCGGAAGCGCACGGTGCGGGCGTCCACCCGGATCAGCCCGGCGGCCTCGGCGGGCACCAGGTCGGCCGGGCCGCAGCCGAGCCGCGCGGCGGCGCGCAGCAGGACCGCCCGGTCGCCGGTGTCCTCGGCGGCGGCGACGAGCAGCAGGCGCGCGGTCGCCTCGGGCAGCCGCCGCGCCTGGTCGAGGAACGCCGCCTGCACCGCGTCGGTCATCGGCAGCGCCGCGTCCGCGGCGACCGGGCCGCGCTCGGCGATGGCGGCGGGCAGCTCCAGCAGGGCCAGCGGGTTGCCCCGGGCCTCGGCGAGCACCCGGTGCCGGTCGGCCGGGCCGAGCGCGGCGGCGTGGTCGGCCAGCACCTCCGCGGCGGCGGTCGCGTCGAGGCCGGTCAGCGCCAGGTGGGGCAGCCCGGGCGCGGTGAACCCGGTCCGGGCGGCGATGATCAGCGCCACGCCCTCGGCGTCGAGCCTGCGCGCGGCGAACAGCAGCGCCTCGGTGGAGGCCCGGTCGAGCCACTGGGCGTCGTCGACCAGGCACAGCACCGGCCCGCCGTCGGCGTGCTCGGCCAGCAGCGAGAGGACGGCCAGGCCGACCAGCATCCGGTCGCCGGGCTCGGCCGGGGCCAGCCCGAAGGCCCCGCGCAGGGCCCGGGCCTGCGGGCCGGGCAGGGCGTCGACCCGGTCGAGGGCCGGGCGCAGCAGCAGGTGCAGCCCGGCGAAGGGCAGGTGCGCCTCGGACTCGACCCCGGTGCTGCGCACGACCCGCACCTCCTCGGCCGCCGCGGCGTGCTCCAGCAGGGCGGTCTTGCCGATGCCGGGCTCCCCGGTGATGAGCAGGCACCCGCTGCGGCCCGCCCGGCAGCCCGCCAGCAGCCCATCGATGACCGATATCTCCGCACCCCGACCGCGCAACACGGCCCGACAGTACTTAACCGACCCCGCACGACCCCCGCCCAAGTACCGGGGCGTGACGGATTCCGCATCGCGCGCCGACCCCTAGCGTGGTGCTCGAAGCACGCCTTCCCGACACCAGGAGTGGACAGTTGACACCGGACCCCGCGACCCTGCACCCCTTGCCAGCGCATGACCGGGTCGTGTTCCTCAAACCGCTGATCACCTCGCCCGCCATCGAGGTCGGCGAGTACACCTACTACGACGACCCGGACGGCGCGACCGCGTTCGAGCAGCGCAACGTGCTCTACGCCTACGGCCCCGAACGCCTGGTCATCGGCAAGTTCTGCGCGATCGCCGCCGGGACGCGGTTCCTCATGGCAGGCGCGGAGCACCCGACGATGGGCGTGTCGACCTACCCGTTCACCATGTTCGGCGGCGAGTGGGCGCAGCGCACGCTCGACGTCGTGACCGGCATGCCCAGCCGGGGCGACACGGTCGTGGGCAACGACGTGTGGTTCGGCTACCAGTCCACGGTGCTGCCCGGCGTGCGCATCGGCGACGGCGCGATCATCGCCGCGGGCGCGGTCGTCACCGCCGACGTGCCGCCGTACGCGGTCGTCGGCGGCAACCCCGCCCGGCCCATCCGGCAGCGCTACGCCGACGCCGACGTCGAGCGGCTGCTGCGGGCCGCGTGGTGGGACTGGCCGGTCGAGGCCGTCACCGAGCACGTGCGCACGATCATGACCGGCGACCCGGCCGAGATCGAGCGCATCGCCGCGGGTCTGGCGGCGAACTCGTGATCGAGGAGTTCCCCGTCGAGCCGGGCGGCCCGTACGCCCTCACCACCGGGCCGGACGCGGCGCTGTGGTTCACCCTCGTCCACAGTGGAGCGATCGGGCGCCTGATCCCCGGCGCCGAGCCCGAGTACCACCGTCTCGACCCGGGATGCGGCCCGACCGTGATCACCACCGGACCCGATGGGGCCCTCTGGTTCACCGAGTACCGCGGCAACCGCATCGGGCGGATCACCACCGGCGGCGCGATCGCGGAGTTCCCCGTGGGCGACGGCCCGTTCGGCATCACCGCGGGCCCCGACGGCGCGCTGTGGTTCACCGAGACCGCCGCCGACCGCATCGGCCGCATCACCACCGACGGGCAGGTCACCGCCTTCCCGCTCCCTGGCGCGTTCCCGTCGGCCATCACCGCGGGACCGGACGGCGCGCTGTGGTTCACCATGAACCAGGCCAACGCCATCGGCCGGATCACCGTCGACGGCGCGGTGGCCGTCCACCCGCTGCCCACCCCGGGCGCCGCGCCCGTCGGGATCACCGCAGGCCCCGACGACGCCCTCTGGTTCGTGGCGATCGCCGCGGGCCTGGTCGGCCGGATCGACGTCGACGGGCGGGTGCGGGAGTTCCCGCTGCCCGACCGCGCAGGCCGCCCGCACGCCATCACCGCGGGCGCGGACGGCCTGCTGTGGTTCACCGAGTGGGGCGGCAACCGCGTCGGCTCCATCACCGCGGACGGCGCGATCACCGGCTACGACCTGCCCACCCCCGGCTCCGAACCGCACGGCATCGCCACAGGCCCGGACGGTGCGGTGTGGACGGCACTGGAGTTCGGCGCCTTGGCCCGCATTGCCTGAGCGCGAGGCTGCGCCACCTGCGTCCGTGCCTTGCCGCGGTTTGCCTGCCGCGGTGACGCGACATCGTGGTGGACGGGGCTGGAGTTCGGTGCTTGGCCCGCGTCTCCTGAGCGCGAGGCTGCGCCACCTGCATTCGTGCCTTGCCGCGGTTGCTTGCCGCGGTGACGCGACATCGTGGTGGGTGGGGCTGGAGTTCGGTGCCTTGGCCCGCGTCTCCTGAGCGCGAGGCTGCGCCACCTGCATCCGTTCCTTGCCGCGGTTTGCCTGCGGCCGTGACGCGACATCGTGGTGGGTGGGGCTGGAGTTCGGTGCCTTGGCCCGCATTGCCTGAGCGCGAGGCTGCGCCACCTGCATCCGTTCCTTGCCGCGGTTTGCCTGCGGCCGTGACGCGACGTCGAGGGCAGGCGGGCCAGGTGGTCACGCCCGGTGAGGGTTCCGGGCCGTCGTTTGCCGGTTCCTTGCGCGACGTTGCCCGCCCTTCGGCGCGGCTGCGACGGTTCGCCCACCCGCGCCCCGGCGCGGTCGGCGCGCTCGACCACCCTGCCTCGGGCGCGCCAGCAGCCCCTCCCAGCGGGCGGGTCGAGTGAGGAGAACCGATGCACGACAACATCCGGCGCGCCGTGATCGCGGCCGCGATCGCCGCGCTGCCGCTGGCGCTGGCGCCCGCCACCGCGCACGCCACCGGCGAGATCCGGTCGGCTGGCGGCCCGACCGCCGTCCCCGACTCCTACATCGTCGTCCTCAAGGACAACGCGGTCGCGGCCGTCGAAGCGCGGGCCGAGGCGTACGGCGGCACCGTCACCCACACCTACCGGGACGCGCTGCGCGGGTTCGCCGTGTCGCTGCCCGAGGCGGCGGCGCGGCGGCTGGCCGCGCACCCCTCGGTCGCCTACGTCGAACAGGACCACACCGCGCAGCTGCTCGACACCCAGTCCCCGACCCCGTCGTGGGGCCTGGATCGCGTCGACCAGCGCGCCCTGCCCCTCGACAACTCCTACACCTACCCCACCAACGGGGCAGGCGTGCGGGTCTACATCCTCGACACCGGCGTGCGCGTGTCGCACAACGACTTCGGCGGTCGCGCGGTGCACGGGCGCGACACCGTGGACGACGACGATGACAGCAGCGACTGCCACGGCCACGGCACGCACGTGGCGGGCACGGTCGGCGGCGCGGCCCACGGCATCGCCAAGGGCGCGACGCTGGTCGCCGTGCGGATCATGAACTGCCAGGGCTCGGGCCAGTGGAGCGACATCATCGCGGGCATCGACTGGGTGGCCGCCGACCACGACCCGGGCGAGCCCGCGGTGGCCAACATGAGCATCGGCGGCGGCAAGTACCAAGCGCTCAACGACGCGGTCACCGCCGCCATCCGCGACGGCGTCACCTTCGCGGTGGCCGCGGCCAACGACAACGCCGACGCCTGCACCAAGTCCCCCGCCAGCACCCCGGACGCGATCACCACCGGCGCCACCGACCGCGCCGACAAGCGCGCGTCCTTCTCCAACTACGGAAGCTGCCTGGACCTGTTCGCGCCCGGCGTGGGCATCACGTCGACGTGGTGGACCGCCGACGACGCCACCTCCACCGCCAGCGGCACCTCGATGGCCTCCCCGCACGTGGCGGGCGTCGCGGCGCTGATCACCGCCGCCCACCCGGGGTACACCCCGCAGCAGGTGCGCGACGCGATGGTCGCCGACGCCACCTCCGGCGTGGTCACCGACCCCCGCGCGGGCTCGCCGAACAAGCTGCTCCACGTCGACGCGGGCGCCCCGGCCGAGGACGACTTCGCGGTGTCGGTCTCGCCCGAGTCCGGCGCGACCGACCCGGGCGGCGCGGTGACGGCCACCGTGTCGACCAGCACCGTCTCCGGTGACCCGCAGACCGTCGCCCTGGCGGCCAAGGGGCTTCCCGACGGCGCGACCGCGGAGTTCACCCCCGAGTCGGTGACCTCGGGCGGGTCCTCCACGCTGGCGATCCGCACCACCGCGGCCACCCCGGCGGGCACGTACCCGGTCACCGTCAACGGCGTCGGCACCGACGCGACCCGCACCGCCACCTTCACCCTGACCGTCAACGGCACCACGCCGCCCACCGGCTGCGCGGGCCGCGAGACGGTCAAGACCGGCAGCCTGGCGACCGGTGGCAACGCCTACCAACCGGACGGCGGCTACTTCCACACCGCGGTGCCGGGCGCCCACGTCGGGTGCCTCGACGGCCCCGCGGGCGCGGACTTCGACCTGTACCTGCAGAAGTGGACGGGATACGCCTGGTCGACCGTCGCCAGCTCCACCTCGCCCGGCCCGGATGAGGAGCTGACCTACACGGGCACGGCGGGCTACTACCGCTACCGGGTCCACTCCTACAGCGGCACCGGCGCCTACACCGTCGGCTACGACGCCCCCTGACCGGGAGCCCGCCCGGCCGTGCCTTCCGGCCGGGCGGGCTGCCCGCTACGGTCGCGCCCGAGGACGGGAGGCCGGACATCGACACCAGCGGATTCGGCGGCGCGCTCAAGCACTGGCGCACGCTCGCGGGCCTGTCCCAGGCCCGGCTGGCCGCCGAGCTGGGCTACCACCACAGCGTGGTCAGCCGGTGGGAGTCGGGGGAGCGGCAGCCCCCGGCCGAGCTCGTCCAGCGCATCGACGCGGTCGTGGGCGCGGACGGGCGGCTGGCCCGGCTCCACGCCGGGGTCGCGGTCGTGCCGCTGCCCGGTGATCCCGGTGTGGTCGGCGTGGCCTGGGAGCCCGCGCACTGGCCCGCCCGCCTGCCGCACCACGGGCTGACCTGCCCGCTGCACGGCGACGACGGCTGCGCCGTCCCGCCTGCCGACGCGGCGGTGGCGGTCCGCGCCGCGTTCGCCGCGGGCGACACCGGCGGCGACGTCATCCACGTCCTCGCCGCCGAGCTGGCCGTGTACGCGCGCATCGGCGACGAGCACGGGCCGGTCGGCATCGACGCCGCCGTCGAGGCCGTCCTGCACCTGATCGTCCGCGCGCTGACGCCCGCCCCCGCGGCCCGGCCCGCGCTGTTCCACCTCGCCGCCCGCTACGCCGCCCTCGCAGGCCAGCTGCGCACGCTGTCGGGCCAGCACGGCGCGGCGATGGCCTGGTACGGCAAGGCCCTCAACTGGGCGACCCGGTGCGACGACGCCGGGCTGCGCGCCGCGCTGCTGTGCGACATGAGCTCCCTGGCCCGGCTGGAGGACGACGGCCGCAGCGCGGTGGCCTACGCCGACGCGCTGCCCGCCATCGCCCCCGACCGGGCGTGGACCTCCGCGCTCGCGCACCTCTACCGCGCCCGCGGCCACGGCATCCTCGGCGACCCGCGCGCGACCAGCGCTGACATCACCGCCGCCCGCCGCCACCTCGACCGCGCCACCGCCGACGACGAGCGGGAAGCGCCCTGGCTGACCGACGTGCACGTCGAGTCCGGCATCGGCGCCGCCCTGCGCGACGTCGCCGCGGCCACCGCCGACCCCCGCCCCGCCCGCGCCGCGATCGCCGCCACCGAGCACGCCATCGCCGTCGTGCCCGCCCACCTGCGCCCGGCCGCCGTCCTGCTGGCCCTGCGCCTGGCCGACTGCTACGCCTGCGCCGGTCAGCCCGAGGCCGCGGTCGCCATCGCCACGCCCGTGCTCGCCGAGGCCGCGGCCATCCCGATGAGCACCGTCGGCCGCGAGCTGCGCGTCCTGCGCCTGCACCTGGCCGCCCGCTGGCCCGCGCTCGCGCCGGTCCGCCGCTTCCTCGGCCGGTGACCGGGAACTCCGGGGTGCTGCGGGACGACCATCCCCTCTGACAGTCGCTCAGGGGATGGGGTGCCGATGGCCGAGCTCAGAACCGGTTCCTTCGATTGGCGAGGGTTGCGGGCGGATCTGCGCGCCGCGGTGCCCGACGCGAGCTTGGGGCTGGTGGTCACCGGCGCCATCTTCTGGTGGTTGTACGCCCGGGTCGAGAACGGCACCTCGCCCAGCATCGTGATGATGCCGCCCTTCGAGCACGCCGCCGACTACTGGTGGTACTGGCTGTGCCAGGCTTTCGGCTGGTCAGCGCTGTTATGGGCGTATGTGGCGGTCGTGTTCGGCCTGCTCAGGTCGGGCCCGCGCCCACCGTGGCGCTGGCTGTCCGCGGCCCGCGTCGAGAAGTGGCACCGGACCACGAGCCTGACCACGATCGGCCTGACGTTCCTGCACATGGTCACGTTCTTCGCCGCCGAACTCCAGACCAACTTCGACGCCCAACCCGCGGGCGAGCTGGTGCGCGACTCCCTGCTCAAGGTGTTCGTCCCCGGCGCCTACGCCACGGGAACCGGCCGCGTGGCCATCTTCCTCGGCCTGATCGCCTTCTACCTGGCGATCGTCCTGGGCCTGGTCTTCTACCTGCGCCACACCACCGGCTCCCGCCTCTGGCGCGCCCTGCACCGCTTCACCATCATCGTCTACGCCCTCAGCGTCTGGCACACCCTCCTCTACGGCACCAACGTCTGGTTCGACGGCTCCTTCCGCACCCTCGTCTGGGCCCTGCAGATGCCCGTAGCCGCCCTGCTCCTGCTCCGCCTCCTCTCCCCATCCCGCCCCAGCGAACGCCTGAACCTCCGCGTCCCCCGCCGATCCCCCCGCACCCTCCCCGTCACCGCCCGCGTAGCAGGCCGCTTGGCCGCCGCAGCAACGATCGCCGCCCTCCTCGCCGTCATCCTCACCGGCGCCGACGGCGGCCGAACCCCCCACTCCCACACCTCCACCCCCTGGCCCGACCGCTGGATCATCTGGCTCGCCCTCCTGCTCCTCACCCTCACCCTGGTAACCGTCATCCACCGCCTACGCCCCCAACCACCCGAGAAGTAGCCCGCCGCACCACAGGCAGCGCCATCAACACCAATCCAGCAACGACGATCGTCGCCGAGATTCCCCACTGCACCCCCCGATACCCGACCTCCGCCGCAACCCAACCCGCCACGAGGTAGCCAAGCGGCACGGCGATCAACTCGCCGAACGTCATGTACGAGTGGACGCGACCAAGCAGCTCACCGGGCAGGTGCTGCTGGACGAAGGTGCTCCACGCGACGATCGAGATGTCCATCCCGACCCCGGCCACCACGGCGGCCGCGATGACGAGCCACAACGGCGCCTGGGCGGCCATCGCCAGGGCGGGCAGCGCCAGGGGGAAGCTCGCGGCGACGCACACCAGCAGCGGCCGGGACGGCTTCCACGTCAAGGCGCCGAGCGACCCGACCACCAGCCCCGCCGCGAAAGCGCCCTGGATCGCGCCCCAGGCCGGTCCACCCCCATAGGCATCGGCGGCCGCTACTGGCCCGAGGAGCTGGAAGCCCGCCATCCACGCCATGACGACCACGCTCCCGTGGAGGACGAACGCCAGCAGCCAGGGCCGCTGGCGGAACTCCATCCACCCGTCGGCGAGGTCCCGGAGAAACGTCACCCGCTTCTTCGGCACGCGCGCGACCCTCAACCGGGCGAACAACGCCGCCGAGGCGAAGAAGGTGGCGGCATCCCACGCCAACGCCCACGCCGGACTCGCCACGGCGATCACAACGCCGACCACGACCGGCCCGCCGACCTTGAAGGCGTTTACCGGCAGCCGGACCAGGCGTTCCCCTACTGCAAGTCCTCTGGCGGCACCAACGGCACCCCGCCGACGATCGCCAGGATCGCCTGGGGCGTGATGTTTCGCCGCCAGCACCACCGCCAGCGCGACCGGCTCGGTATCGCTGCCGGAGCCATCGAACTCCCGGCGACCGAGATGACCCTGCCGAGGAGGAACACGCGGAAGTCGCGGTGGGCGAGCGGTCCCCGAAGCACTGGCATGGCGTGGCCTTCCGTGAACGCCGGGCTGGTGGTGCATGCTCGCACCCGTGATCGATGACTTCGCCAAGGAATACCTGCACAACGACCTCCGGGAGGTCCGCGAGGTGATGCTCCGCAAGCTCGACGGCCTCTCCGAGTACGACATCCGCCGCCCCCTGACCCCGACCGGAACCAACCTCCTCGGCCTGGTCAAGCACCTGGCGCTCGCCGAGGCCCGGTACTTCGGCGAGGTCTTCAACCGCCCCTTCCCCACCCCCATCCCCCGCTGGGACGACCTCACCCAACGCGGCGCCGACCTGTGGGCCACCGAGCACGAAACCCGCGAGGAGATCACCACCCGCTACCGCCAAGCCTGCGCCCACTCCGACGAGACGATCACCACCCTCCCCATCGACGCCCCCGGCCACGTCCCCTGGTGGCCCCGCCCCAACGTCATGCTGTTCAACGTCCTCGTCCACCTGCTCACCGAAACCACCCGCCACGCAGGCCACGCCGACACCTCCGAGAGCAGTTGGACGGCCAAGTCGAGATGCCCCTTGAAGCCATGTCCCGCCGCGGCCAAGACGCCACCTACTGGCAAACCCGCCACGCCCAATCGAGCAGGCAGCCAGAGCAGCCGACCCCTCCTGACCGCCGAACAGAGGCGCGTTGAAGCATTTACTGAGATCCACAGTGGACTGCCGAGAGATCGGGCGCGAGCATGTCCCGTTCGACTGGGCAGAAGCCGCCTTCAAGCGCCGCTCACGTGCAGTTCCGCCCATCCGCTCTATCGAGTGCCCCGCCTCCCGGGATGGGGGATCGCCACGGGCGGGGGTGCGCCTGACAATGGCTTGGGGCTGGTCCAACCAGGACGCTAGGCCCATCCTTTGAGAGGAGACTGCCATGTCTCTACGCACCGTCACCGCTTCCCTCGGCACCGGCCTGCTCCTGCTCGGCCTCGGCCCGGTCGCCGCAGCTGAGCAGGGTGAATCCGTGCTCTCCCAGCAGTTGAGGAACGTCGCAACGGGATTCTGCCTGGATAGCAATACCAGCGGCAACGTCTACACTCTGGGCTGCAACGGTGGGAACTTCCAGCAGTGGAACATCAACTTCGGCGAAGTCCGCAACGTCGCCACCGGCTTGTGCCTGGACAGCAACACCAATGGCAACGTCTACACGCTCGGCTGCAATGGCGGGAACTTCCAGCGGTGGTCGATCAGCGGCGGCGAGTTCCGCAACGTGGCGACGGGGTTCTGCCTGGACAGCAACACCAGCGGCAACGTCTACACCCTGCGCTGCAACGGCGGGAACTTCCAGCGGTGGAGGTAGCCGCTGCTGAGCCCGGCTCACGAGCCGCGGGAGCACGATTGTGGACCAGCAGGCAGCACCCGATCCGCTGGTCGGCGCAACCTCGTAGGTAAGCACCTCCCGAACCCGTCGATGATCTACGGTGTGCGTGTGCGATTCGTGGACGTGCGCCGGCTGATGGTGGTGGGCGCGGCGGCGTTGCTGCTCGCAGGCTGCGGCGACGCGGCAACCGAGCTGGGAATCTCCCCCGACAGCGCTCCGGCGACGACCGCCGGTGGCGAGCAGCCAACGCCCGCCCGCGACGACGAAGCGGACACGCGATCCGTCGCCGAGCAGTACGCCGCCGCGCTCGACACCAACAACGAGACCGCGGCAACCAGCCTGACCTGCGACGGCACCGACGCAGGCGCACTGTTCCCCGCCTTCGGCGGCCTCGAACCCAACCTGCCGAACGAGGCCACGAAAGTCACCACCGTGCAGGTGTCGGGGGAGACAGCCACCGCCGAGCTCCTGCTCTACGGCGGCACGACAACCGCACTCTCCCTCGCCCGCAAAGACAACCGCTGGTGCGTGTCGTACTGACCGGGGGGCTCACGCCCCGGTCGGTTCAGGCCGGGCTCAGGTGAGCGCGCCGCTTCACCTCAACGGGCCCTGGTAGATGGTCGACCCGTCTGCGGCGTACACACGGCAGACAAGGCTGGTGACATCTGCGGCCGCGGGCAGGAGAAGCGCGAAGGTGCCGTTGGCGGCATCGGCCTCCACCACGTCGCCGTCAGGCAGTTCGACCTCCATCCGGACGGCCTCGCGGCTGGTCGTGCCCGCGATCAGCCGCTGACCGCCCACCACGGGGACGATGGGCGCGACCTTGACCCCGGCACCACCGGCAGGCGGCAAGGCGGCGAGGGCGATGAAGTCGGCGCGTTCCCCCTGCCGGAAGCAGGCGCCGACACCGTTGCCGTGGGTGGCGATCACCACCCTGGAGCCGTCCGCTCCCGCTGCCGTCGCCCCGGGCGTCCAAGACGCGGCGTCGGGCACGGCGCGGTGGTCCTTGGCCTGCTCGATGCACGCCCGAAGGAGCCGCTCGCGCTCCGATGAGCGGTCCATCGACGGCCCGGCGTCGACCAGTGGTGCCCCGGCCTTGGGCAGCACGCGCTCCGCGCCGCCGCCGTTGGGGCGGATCGTGGTCGCCGCGACCTTGTCCGGTGCGATCGGCGACAGGAAGGCGAAGATGCCGTCCTTGTGGACGACCTCGGCTTCGTAGCGGTCCCTGCTGGGCGCGGTGGTCGCCACCCGCGCCCCGGCCCACGTCGCGTCAAGGAGCCCGGCGACGGTGCCGTTGGGCGTGGTCAACAGGGCTGCGGTGCGCGAGCCCTCGACGTACGCCGGGGTCAGGGCGGGGTCGGACAGGCTCACCGCGGCCGCGGTGAGCTCGCAGACCAGCGGCGTGCCGGCGGCGCGCACGGCGGTCACCGTGACCAGCTCGTTGGTCACCTGGAACACCGCCGACCACTCGTCGCGGGGAGGGACCGACGCCCCGAGCCCGGTCGCGGCCGCCCAGCAGCGGTCGAGGCTCGCCGCAGCCCGGGAGGCGTCGAGCGGCGCCTCCGGGGAGATGCCGAGGGCGCGCATCGGCGCCCCGCCCTGGCCAGCCGCACCGATCACCTCCCCGCCCTGGTCCCCGCCGCCCCACATCCCGACCGCGCCGACCAGCAGGCCCGCCGCCGCGGCCGCCGCGCCCAGCACCGCGAGGCCGCGGCCCTTCCTCTCCTGCGGGATGGCCAGCACCCGCGCCGCCACCCGGTCGCGCACCTCGTCGGGAACCTCGCGCACCGCAGGCACCGCGAACTCAACCCGGTCGTCCATGCCCTCTACTCCCTCACCATGTTCCTGAGCTTGGCCCGTGCCCGCGACAAGGCAGAACGCACGGTTGTCTCACTGACCTGGAGAACCTCGGCGGCCGCACCCGCGGACAGCTCACCCAGCAGGCAGAGCTCGACCACCGCCCGCTGGGTGCCCGGCAGCCGCCGCACCGCCTCGATCAGCTCGCGTGCCCGGTCGACGTCGTGCAGCCGATCGACGACGGCGTCCGCGTGGTCGGCGACCACCGGCGGTTGCGGGATCCGACGCACCAGCCGAGACCGTCGCCGAGCCCCCCGCGCCTCATCGCGGGCCAGGTTGCCCACCACGGTGTAGAGCCACGGCAGCGCGCTCTCCCGTACCAGCGTCACCTCCGAGCGCCGCCGCCACGCCGTCATGAACGCCGCCGCCGCCAGGTCCTCGGCCACGTCCCACGAACCCGTCAACCGATAGGCGTAGTTCCACACCATCTTCAGGTGCCGGTGGAACAACTCGGCGAACGCCGGATGATCACCGGCAACCGCCCGACTCCACAACACCTGGTCCGACAGCTCCGCACCCGACGCCAGCCGCACCAGCACTCCCGCCCGCGAATCCCCGGTCACACCTGTATGTGGCCACCAAAGCCCTCGTGTTGCACGCAGCTCGCACTCAATCGGCCGCCGCTCTCCGAAGATGGCAGATCGTGCAGGCCGGCGTTGGTCGGGCGCGGTGCTCCTATGCTGTCGTCTCCGGATATTGAGGAGGCGCGCACTGTGGTGGCTGGTGACCTGGTGGCGATGGTCAACGAGCTGGCTCCGGCTGGCACCCGGCAAGCCACCCGCCGCGACGATGCCGCTCGACGCGGTGCCGGTCGATGAGCAGACACTCGGCGGCATCGGTGCAGGCCGCTGCATGCAGCCACGTCGAGCACGCCGAAGCCCGTGGCCAGAGCGTGACCCGGCTCGGCAGGGCCGCAGGCTGGCATGACGGCGCGCTCCTGCTCGGCCAGCTCCGCGGCGGTGGACTTCGAGAACCTGGTCTGCGCAGCGGGTCGAGGGCTACCGGGCCGGACCAACCCGGTGCCCTCGCGGCTATCACCCGGTTGTGCCTGAACTAACGGCAACGCGGTCATCCGCGCCTACGCCGACTGGGCGAAACCGCAGTTCGGTTGCCATCAGCAGGACTCGGCGATGAACGGCGTCACCTTGATCCAGGTGGTCCGCTTCGGCGCGGCCAGCAAGTCGCCGCCGACCTCCGCATGGCCGTTGACGCGATGAGACGCTGATCGCCCACCCGAGGTCAGCATGTTCATGCTTGGTGGCGGGGGACGGCAACTACACCCCGCTGGTGCAGCGGCTGCGGGAGTGCGGCGAGCTTGCTCTGCGGGTTGGCAGCCTTGCCGAGGATGCGGTCGAGGGTGATCCGGCGGTGGTGGTGGATCGACTCGTGCTCGCGGAGGCGTTCGACCGGTTGACCGAGCGGGACCAGGAGGTCCTGCGGCTTGTCGCCTGGGAGCAGCTGACCGCCGCCGAGGTGGCCGTGGTCCTGGGTTGCGCCCGGACGACGGCGGCCATGCGCATCTCCCGGGCAGGTCGCCGGCTGCTCCGGGCGTTGGACCTCCGCGTCGCCAATCCGATCGAGCAGGGAGTTCACTAGTGCGAACCCGGATGCGGGATCTTCTCGGTCCGCTGGACCCGATGCGGGATCAGCCCGCGGTGGAACCGCCGCCCCTGCCTGCGCGCGCGGCCTTCGAGCGCCCACGACCCGCGGTCGGCAGGCTGGTGCTCGCGGGCGCGACGGCGCTGGCCGTGGTCGTCGGCGTGCTGGTGTGGCAAGCCGCGGGACCGAACGTCCCCAGGGGCACGGCGGCCACGCCAGAGCCGTTGGTGGTCACCGCGCCCGCCGTGGCCACCTCCGCCGAGCAGCGCCTGGCTGAGCTGGCCCGGCTCGCGCGAACCTCGGGTGTTCCGGAGGCAGGCGAAACCACCGAGTACATCGAGATGCGCGCGTGGTACCTCAACAGCCAGGTGTCCGGGGGCAGCACGGTGTCCGCGGTCGTGCCGGAGATCCACCGGACCTGGCGGGCCGCCGACGGCTCCGGGCGTGCCGAGTGGGAGTGGGCCGAACCCGAGTTCCGCAACGACGCCGATCGCCGCGAGTGGGCCGCGTCCATCAGCGGAACCGAGACCGACGAATGGTCACCGGGGGAGCGCCCACCCACGTTCGGCCCCGCACGACCCCCAGCGACCGCGGACGACCTGGCCCGCTACCTGCACCGCCCGAACCCACCTGACGCGATCGGCCCGATCAAGACCTTCGTGGCCGTCCACGATCTGCTCCGCGAGCGGGTCCTGACACCGGCAGAGAGAGCCGCCGTCCTGGAACTGGTCGGCAGCCTACCGGGCGTGACCTACCAGGGAACGACAACGGACCGCATCGGCCGCGCCGCCGAGGTGTTCGCCATGGACTCCGACTACGCAGGCCTGCCCGCCCGGTACTCACTGCTGGTGTCGCCGGAGACCAACCAGATGCTCGGAACCGAAGAAACGCTCACCACAACACCAGGGGCGCTTGACGTGACCATCCCCGCCGTCATCAGCTACGAGACCTACGTGCGAGCCGACTTCCGCTGACGGGTGGTCGACCCACTCGCCGGTCGCCCGAGCTCCCCGCCGAGTGGCACTCCGGCGCCACTGGCCGCACCACCGCTGAAGCAGTCGGTGCACAGCCGGTTCCAGACCGAACCTGGGTGTACGTCCTCCTAGCGGCAGCTGTTCTTGTGATCCTGGGCGGTGCGTTCGCTTGGCGTCGCACGCTCTTTCGTGACTGGCCCGCCACCGCGGTGATCGTGGGAGCATGCGTCCTGGCGGCGGGGGTGTCGATCCTCCTGCTGCCGGACGAGGACGCGGTTGCTCAAGCCGCCGAACTGGGTTACGTGGTGGTCGACGCACCTGCAGGCGGCCCTGTGCGCTACGGCCCGGATGAGCGGTGGACGTTGGTTCCCTTCGCAGCTGGAGTCGGACTCGCAGCCGCCGTCGCCGTTTCATGGATACGCCATCGCGTTCGTGATCACAGCGGCCACAGCTAAATCAACTACTCGCTGATGTGCGGCTGGCCTTTCGTTCCAGCAGTGTGGGTTGCTTGAACCTGCTCGTGTGGCCGGGGGCGTATCCGACTCTGGTGGTTCCCGGCTGCAGCGCCGGTCCGGTCCGTCCTCGATGCTGTCGCGGTGCTGTAGGCCAGCTGTGGCCGTCCACGAACAAACTGGCAACCCGATAGCAGCAACCAGGTTTGCGCCGCCGTCGGCTGTTCTGCCTTGCCCATCGAGACATTCACCCGTCAGCCCTGACGAGGTTTACCGCACGTGCGGGCGAACTGGGCGGAGGATGCTCCGATTCCGCTGCATCTGCGCGCACGGCCGTACGGGTGAATTTCCGTTGCCCTTCAGGGCATTCTGGCTGCTAGGGGAGCAGGCCTGCGGTGCAGGTCCCGCGAGTGGTCGTGAACGCCTGACGTAAGGGCGCGCCAGCGGCACACTTGCGGTGTGGAGGTCATCGACCGACCACAATAGACAGAACAGGGGTGAAAGATGTTCGGGATAGCAAGGAAAGCGGCGGCGCTCGTCGGGATGATGGTTGTGGCAGGCGGTGTGGCCGCTGGACCCGCCGCCGCAGAGCCCGCCTCGGCGCTCAGCTGCTACGGCAGCGCCAAGTCGTTCAGCAAGCCGTCGGGCGTCCGGTGGTACCCGTCGGGCGGGGGGCACTTCACGACCACCTCCAACTGCGCGGACATCAACGTCAAGCTGAATGCGGGCCGATGGATCGCGGTGTGCTTCAAGCCCTCCAGCAGGCCGGAGTACTGCCAGTCGAACTACACCTGGGCGGCGGCGGGCCAGTGGACGGTGATTGCCACCGACGTTCTCGACGGCACCCGCTTCTACTTCGACTTCGACTCCACCGCCGCGGTGTCCGGCGTCTGGGCCGCGTGACCGGTTCACGTCCCTGGTGATCCGGGGTCGGGTGGCGCCGCCCGCCCCCGGATCACCCCCGCCACTGCTGCGATTGTCCATGCACCCGCGGGTGAACGGACCAGTCGCAGGGGAGTCGGCGGCCGGGCTAGGTCGGGGGTAGGCCAAGCCCAGGCTGCCGGCTCTGCTGACCGAGAGTTCTCGGCCCGGCAAGTTGCGCATCGGTTGCCGGGCCTCGCCCCAGGGGCCGGCTAGGACGGGGGCTAGCCGTGTTCGCGTCCCGGCAGTGGGGCTCCTCGAAGGAACCGCTCGTACGGCCTGCGGGCGTCGTCGTCGATCTCCGTTGGTACGCGGCTGTAGCCAAACGGTCCCCGCCGAGCGTCTAGGACAAGACCACTGATTTCGCGGATTGATCACGTCGTCGGTCCTGTGCACGATTGAGTTTGTTCTGCGGCGTCCCTGCTGCACTGCCCGCCCAGAAAGGACCGATCGTGAGAAGTATTACGAGACTGGCGTTCGTCCTGGCGTTGAGCGCGTCAGTGGTCGCCGCTCCGGCGCAGGCGGCGGAGCCCGACGCCAACATCCAGATTATCGGCGGCAGATACGCCGAGCCGGGGGAGTTCCCCTGGATGGTGCGGCTGTCGATGGGCTGCGGCGGCGTGATGCTGACCGACGAGGTCGTGCTCACCGCCGCGCACTGCTTCCCCGGGGCGCCCAAGGGCGGCAGCCGCCACACCTCGACGACGGTGCTCTACGGCTTGATCGACCTGCTGGACCCGCAGCCGGTCCGACGCCCGACGACCTACCTCTACATCAACCCCTACTACTCCAAGGCGAATGCGGGCGACTGGGCGCTACTGAAGCTGCACAGCCCGATCGCGGGCGCCGCGACGGTGCCGATCGCCACCACCAAGGCGTACGACACGGGCACGTTCACCATCGCGGGCTGGGGTGCGACTGTAGGGGGAAGCCAGGCTCCGTCGCGTTATCTGCGCAAGGCGGAGGTGCCCTTCATCAGCGACGCGGATTGCGCTGCGACGGGCGGGATCTACGCCAGCCTGGTCCCCGAGCGGGAGATCTGCGCGGGCTACGACCGGGGCGGCCCCGGCCCCTGCTACGGCGACTCCGGCGGCCCGCTGCTCCGCAGGGACGGTCACGGCATGTGGATCCACGTCGGCATCTTCAGCCGGGGGGAGGTCTGCGGAAAGCCCGCCGTCTACACCGAGTTGAGCACCTACGGGTCGCTGATCACCCGCCTAGCCGCCGAACTCGACGGCGACACGCGCACGACCCGGGACCTCACCACCCGGTCCGGCCCGATGTTGGCCACCGGCTAGTGTGAGACCCGCGC
Organism: Actinokineospora sp. NPDC004072; assembly: GCF_053604195.1. Taxonomy (NCBI): domain Bacteria; kingdom Bacillati; phylum Actinomycetota; class Actinomycetes; order Pseudonocardiales; family Pseudonocardiaceae; genus Actinokineospora; species Actinokineospora sp. NPDC004072. The sequence goes on from NZ_JBSGHB010000002.1 coordinate 443,900, forward strand.
GCTCGTGATCACCCTGCTGCGGCTGGACAGCAGTCGCGGCCTGGACGCGCCGCCGAAGCTGGCAGCAAGCCGATCGCTGACGCCACCGTGGGCGCGGCTGCAGGCACGGCGGATCGAGCTGATGGGTCTGGATGACCTCGGTGACCAGCTCCCAGCGCCTGCTCAGCCCGCGAGAAGTCCGGTCGTTCGGCTCGGCCGGTCGCCCTGGTCTACTCCGCGGGGCCGTGGCGGCTGTGGAGTGCTGCCAGCACCTCGTCGGCAAGTTCGGCCGGGGTGAGCTGGTCCGAGCGCAGCACGACCGTGCCGTGCGGCTGGCGGGCGCTGGCGGCCGGGTCCATACGGCTCAGTGCCCATTCGAGTCCCCGCCTTGGCCGACGCTGGCTCGGCATGGCTCGGCACCCGGGCGCTGAGCCGCCTCCTCAGCACCTCGGCGTCTGCGTCCAGGAAGACGTGCAGGACTTCCTCGCCCGCGTCGGCCAGGCCGCTGAGGATCTCCTCCCGGTAGGCGTCGCGGATTAGCGACATCGGCACGATGAGCGTGTGCGAGTGGTGTCTGCGCAGCGACAGCGCTCTGGAGGCCGTGTTCGGGTTCCCAGTCGCATTCGCACCCAGCGAGACGTATACGTGTCCGTCCCCGTCCCGGCTGATGGTCGGTTCATCGCCGAGTTCGACGTGCTTGAGCACGTCGTCCGGGCTCTCGATCTGGAGGTCCTCGCCGTCGTCGGCCAGCACGTCGAGGTAGCAGGCGAAGATCGAGGGCGCAGCAGCCGACAGCACCGCGGGGTCGAGCGCCAAGAACGCGCGGATCGTGTCGTGGAAGTCATCTGTCCGGGGATCCTCGTCGTATCCCTCAACCACAAGCGGCACAACGTGCCATCCAGCACCGGCACCGCGATCGGCGCGCTGCGGTACCACCCGAACTCGGCGTCCAGCCCGACCGGCCCAAGACCTGCGTCGAGTCCTACTTCTTGGAGTACCGCTCAAGAAGCTGCCGGGCTCGAGTGCTAACCGCAGGTGATCCGCGAGAGACAGCTTCAGCGATCAACTTCCAAGCGGTTTCGGTGTTCACCGTGCTGATCGCCAGCAATGCTTTGACTCCGACCTGGTCGAACTCGTCCCACTCAGGCCGCCAGTACATCGTCCTCCGCAGGCAGTCCAGCGACGCTGGGTCACCGAGCTCGGCCAACACCTCCAGGACGTCCTCGTTCGGCACTGCCCTGGACCGTTCAGCAAGCGCGTCGCAAAGTATCGGAGTTGCCGCCGGACCAGCGTGGTACACCGCTGCCAGCAAGTAGAGCTCGAACCTGCGCCAAACGCGTTCGGCGAACGCCTTCGCCAACGCCTCGGTCACGCACCCTTCGACACCCGTCAGCTGACTGAGCCTATGCATTCGCTCGCCGTGGGCTAGCCCGTCGTCATGAAGGATCGCCCGCAGTTCCTCGCTCGTCACCGTAAGAATCTTCCACGACCTGGAACATCTTGTTCGGGTGAGGTCAGCGTGCGGCGAGGGTGCGGCCTGCTTCGGCGGCGGCTTCGTGGGCGGCCTTCTTCAGCATCGCCGCGGTCTCCGCGAATTCGTCGAGTGCCGGGTTGATGCCGACCAGGGTGAATTCGCGTTCGATGACGGTGAGGTCGGCACCCCAGAGGTCGGCGAGGATGCGCTTGAGGTAGCTGGTGTTGTGGTCCCAGCCTTCGCGCGGGGCGCCGGTGCCGTAGAAGCCGCCGCGGGTGGTCACCAGGATCGCCGGCTTGCCGTCGAGGAACCGCTCGCCGTTCTCACCGCCTGCGATGGCCAGGTCGATCCAGGTCTTGACGTGCTGGGAGACGCCCGTAGTTGTAGAGCGGCAGGGCGAGGATCGCGGCGTCGGCGGTGCGCAGCTCGTCGGCCAGGGTGCTTGCCAGGGCGAGCGCGTCGGTGTCGGCCGGGGTGCGGTGCTCGGCCGGGATGAAGGAGGCGATCGCGGCGGGGGCCCAGGCGTCGGCGGGAAGCGGGTCGGTGGCGAGGTGGCGGCGGGTGAAGGTGGAGTCCGGCCGCTCCTCGGTCCAGGCGGCCTCGGCCAGGTCGGCCAGTTCGCTGGACGCCGAGGCGGGGCCCTGGATGCTGGAGTCGATGCGTAGGACGTTCATAGATGGTGCTCCTTGGGGTGTAGATCAGCGGTACTTCAGGCGGGCTTGGCGGGGGATGTCGCCGAACTTGCCGGAGTGGAAGTCCATGAACGCCTTGGTGATCTCGGCCTTGGTGTTCATGACGAACGGGCCGCCGATGGCGATCGGCTGGCGGATCGGCGGGCCGCTGAAGGCCATGATCTGGGCGGGCTGGTCGTCGTCGGGGGCGTGCAGATCGATTGTGGAGAGCTCGTTGCCGCCGCCGGTCGGGTCGGACCAGGCGGTCTGGCCCGCGCGGATGGTGTGCCCGGCGATGGTGACCGGGCCTGCGAGCACGGCGAAGAACGCCCGGTCGTCGGCGGGCAGGGCGTGCGCGAGGCTACGGCCGGGTTCAACCGTGAGCACGGCGCCGCTGATCGGCCAATTGGTCAGCGCGGGGCCGGTCAGTCCGCCCGCTTGGCCCGAGATGAGGTCGACGCGCGTCCCGTCACCTTCGACGACCGGGCGCTTCGCGGCCAGCAGGTCCTGGTAGCGGGTGTCGGTCAGCTTCTTGTCGGCGGGCAGGTTCACCCACAGCTGCAGGGTGTGCGCGCGTTCGTTGCGGAATGCCAGCTCGCGGTGGATGATGCCGCGCCCGGCGGTCATCCACTGCACGTCGCCGGTGGTCAGGGCGCCTGCGTTGCCGAGGCTGTCGCCGTGCTCCAGGACGCCGTCGAGGACCATCGTCACCGTCTCCAAGCCGCGGTGCGGGTGCCACTCGAACCCCGGCGAGGAGAAGACGTCGTCGGACAGCAGCAGGAACGGGTCGGTCAGCTCCGGTGCCAGCGGCGCGAAGAACACGGCCTTGTCGTCGACCTGCTCGTCCGCGCCGAGCTCCTGCCGGTTGTCTATCCGCACGACCGTGCGCCGGACCGGGTGCATGGCTGCCTCCACGGCATCGAGTTGACGTGTCACCTCCAACGCTACGGCGGCTGAGGTGACACGTCAACTCAACGCCGGTAGAGTGACGGGCATGACGCCGGAGCAGGACGGTTTCGAGTTGGGCAGGCCGTTGGACGCGCGAGAGCTGCGGGCGTGGCAGACATTCATGCGGATGCAGGAGCTGCTGCGCATCCGCATCGAGCAGCAGCTGCAGAGGAACAGCGGCCTGTCCAGCGCCGACTACACCGTCCTGGCCGTGCTGTCCGACACCGCCGACGGCCGCATGCGCGCCTACGAGCTGGCCGACATGCTCGGCTGGGAGAAGAGCAGGCTGCACCACCAGCTCACCCGCATGTGCAAACGCGGCCTGGTCGAACGCTGCAGCGGCGGCGGCCGCGCCGTCAACGTCGAGATCACCACCGACGGACGAGCCACCCTCCAACGAGCCCTACCCTGCCACACCGCCTACGTACGCCGCGCCGTCATCAACCCCCTCACCGACGACCAACTCGACCAACTCGCCGAACTATCGGCCGAAATCCTGACCACGCTGACCCACACCGAGCCCCACTCCGCCGTCGTCGAACCATGACGCACACCGGGCGACAACTTCACGACTGCACCGTCGCGCTGGCTGGCAGGAGCGTCCAACGCCAGCCCCTAAGTGCCTGTTCCTGAGCTGATCATATGTCGGCGTGTCTTGGTGCTGTGCGCAGAGAACTCCTGGTAGATCGGCGTTGTCGAGGCGTCCGGTCTACCAGGAGTTCCGTTGTTATCGTGCGCCACCAGCAGCACCGTGTCCGGGTCGGGGTCGTGTTGTCGGTTCTCCGCCGCCCATCAACCCGCGGTTTGGGCGCGCCGGTACACGTCGGACACCACCGACGCGCAATGGGCGATCATAGATTCCCAATCCATCCGCGCCGCCGAGACCGTCCGCCGCCGTTCTCGCGGGTGGGAGGCCGGCAAGAAGGTCAACGGACGTAAACGCCACATCGCCGTCGACACACTCGGCCTACTGCTCGCCATCCGGGTGACACCGGCCTCGACCCAAGACCGCGCCGCCGCACCACGCCTGCTCCGACTGCTGCACGCCACCGGCACACGGCTCAAGCACGTGTGGGGCCGACGGCGGCTACACCGGCCACACCATCAACGACGCACAGCAGCTCGGCCTGACCATGCAGATCGTCCAACGACTGCACACCAACACCTTCACCGTCCTACCCCGGCGTTGAGTGGTCGAACACACCCTTGCATCACCAGACACCGCAGATGCGCCCGAGACTACGAACGACACCCCACCCACCACGCCACATTCGTCCAATCGGCCATGATCCGCATCCACGCAGATGCCGACTCACCCAATAGAACAGGAACAGGGGCTAAGGCAGGCGACAGGAAGTGGTCGAACCTCCGACCTTCTTGTCAACAATGTTCCCTATGACGTGTATACTCCCAAGGCTGTGGCTAGTATTCGTTGCGTGTGCGGTGTAGTAATTCGGACTGACGACCTCCGGAATAGTTACTACTACCTCAGGTGTGCAGAATTTGATATCGACCTTACGGCGGAGGAATTGCTCGGCCGTTTGGGCGAGGCATATAGATGTTCAGAATGTGGAAGACTTTGGATATTTGATCGAATGGATGATAACCCATTGAGTTTATCCGTGGAAGTTGATGTCGCGTGCGAGCGGGGGGTCTGATCGCTTTCTTTGAGACCTTTTATCCGCGTGTCGAGAGTTGGTCGCCCGTTATGCGAATCGGGCGATCGGATACTCGATCACAACGTCACCACCGGACGCACTCTCGCCGGGGTTCCCTGTCCGGCGCTGACCTCGTACTCCACCGGCAGCGGTGCGTGCTGCGGCTGAGCCGCCGCGCAAGCGGCGGATATCGTGCGCAAGCTGGAGTTGGGTCGAGTGGCTGAGCTTGCCACCGCGTTGCCAGGAACGGATTCCGCTGGTCAGCTCGGTCTGCATTGGGAGGCGAGCAGCGACAAGTGGGCTGCAGGCATGGACTCCTACGCGACCAAGCTGAACGCGGCCGCCGATGATTATCAGGCGCGAGAAGATGCCGCCGCCGACGGCTTCCGCCGGATGAGGGGCCGCGGATGCCCACCTGGTCGGAGTTGAAGCAGTGGCAGCCGGACGTGATCGGTCGGGTAGGTGACCATCTCCGCACAGAACAAGCTGGTCGTCGGCTTGCAGGATGAGTTGGACCGGGGGGAAGCCGAAGGGCTGGACCGGGGAAGCTGCGGACGCGGATCTCCGTGCCCGGCGCCAAGAGCTTGAGGATCTCGCCGCTCGGGTGTCCGCCGCAGTGAAGTGCAGGCCGTCCTGGGCCGGGCCGCCGCGATCGACAGCGAACTGAACTCCGTGCTCCAACGCATCCTCTCCGGTGAGATCAACGATGGGGGAGCGGCGACGCTCACGGCAGCGGCCGAGGCGGGCGAGGACCGGATCGCCGACGAGCAGCGACACCGGGACCTGCTCGCCAAGTACCAGGTCAGGACTGACGAAATGACCATGTGGCCGACCGGCCTGACTGGTTGGATAGCGGAGCTGAGGGACATTCCGCAGGAACGGCTCACTCAGACCGAGGTGGCGATGCTGGACGACCTGCAGATGCGCAAGGGATTGCTCGGGCTCAAGGAGTTCGGTGACATCCGACAGGACGCACTGCATGTCGCGCAGGGGACGTTCGAGGGCAAGGGGCTGACCGACGGGCACGCGGATGCCTTCCGGCACGCCTACTGGAACGCGCTGATGACCCAGCGGTACGGCGAGTAGTGGGCGAGCGAGTTCGCCACCGCACACGAGCGGAACCCGGCCAGTCACCACATCCCGGTTGCCATGGACTTGCACAACAACGAGGTGGGCCGCGAGATCGCGCGAGCCAATCCGGACGCCAGCCCAGAGGAACTGGCTGGCTTGGTCGAGCAGGCGGTCAAGGACGGCCGGATGGTGGTCATCGATCGCAACGACACGCTGGTGCCCTCCAACGAGGTGAACCCCGGTGAAACCCGCGACATCAGCAACAACCCCTGGCCCAAGGAGAACCCGGACCGGGACGACGACCACGATCCCGGCGAACCGTCGGCAACACCGGACCAGTACTGACATGCGCGTGATAGCTGCACTTCTCACCCTGCTCGCCCTCGTAGCCGGATGCGGCGCCAGCAACTCGGGAGCCCAAGTGGACGTGGAATTCGACGTGGAACTCGAAACCTCGATTGTCGAGCTGACGGGCTCCCGGCCGCTCAAGGAACTGGCCCCCGGCGACTGGACCTCCGTGCACGTCTTCATCGGACCTGCAACCGGCGCGGGGATCGAGAGGGAGCTGGGCCAGCCCGTCGAGCTCAAGGGTGATGGCACCTACAACGGCGACTACATCCAGGACGGCAACCTCCTCGTCTTCCTCCGCGACGACGAGATCGTGCGGACGGTAAGCCTCGGTCAGGTCGCCGCGATCGGCACAGGCAAGTACCCCGCAGACGTCGTCCTGAGAGAGCAGGGTGGCACCATCAAGATGGTCGGCCCCGATGGACTTCCCGCAGGCGGTTGACCGAGCCATCGCCGCAGCCTGGGCGACGACATAACCGACACTCCGCCCGGTTGCGTGGGAGCCGGTGGCACGGTTAGACCGCTAGGTCCGCTCGCCAAGCAGTGCCTACGCCTCGACGGTGAACGCCTGCTCACACCTCGCCCGGCCCTGTCGCCCGGGGGCGGATCGCAGCGGCCCTCGGTTGCGATGGCGCTGGTCAGGCCCGCTCCCCAGCGGGGGCGCAACGGGGGTGAACAGCCGCTGAGGGCCGGTACTGGCCGGACGCGGCCGGGCGGGGCATGATCGGCTAGCCGAGGTGTTTGCGCAGGTCACGGCCGGAATCTGCTGGTGACAGCGGTGCCCCCGGTGCGATTCGAACGCACACTGGACGGGTTTTGAATCCGTTGCCTCTGCCGATTGGGCTACGGGGGCCGCGGGGGTCACTGTACGGGATCGGGGGTGGGGTGGTGGCGGCGGGGGTATTGGTGGCCGTGGGGTGAGGGATTACCGGCATATTCGTGCGTAATTCACGTGCCGGTTGAGGTTTGAGTGGTGGGGTGGGTAACGTTCCCGGCAAAGGGTTCGCCGGAGTTTGGGAGTCGATTCTACATGCCTCAGATCGTGAGTCGAGAGGAATGGTTGGCTGCGCGGCTTGAATTGTTGGCCGCGGAGAAGGAGGCCACCAAGGCTCGGGATGCGTTGAATGCTCGTCGGCGGGCGTTGCCGATGGTGGAGGTGGACAAGGAGTACACCTTTTCCTCGCCTGACGGGGACGTGACCTTAAAGGAGTTGTTCGACGGGCGGAAGCAGCTGCTCACCTACCACTTCATGTTCGACCCGCAGTGGGACGCGGGCTGCGTGTCCTGCTCGTTCCTGGCCGACAACCTGCCGCACCTGTCGCATCTGCGGTCGCGGGAGACGAATCTGGTCGCGGTTTCGCGGGCGCCGCTGGAGAAGATCACCAAGTTCAAGGAGCGGCTCGGGTGGACGTTCCCGTGGGTGTCTTCCTACGGGTCCGACTTCAATTACGACTTCCACGCCACCCAGGACGAGTCGGTCGCGCCGGTGTACTACAACTACCGGAACAAAGCTGAACTCGAGGCGACGACGCCCTGGCACGCCAATGGTGAGCAGCACGGGATCAGCGTCTTCTTCCAGGAGGACGGCCGCGTGTTCCACACCTATTCCAGCTACGGCCGCGGCCCCGACCTCCTGCTGACCACCTACAACCTGCTCGACCTCACCCCGCTGGGGCGTCAGGAGGTCGGCACCGGGATCGCCAACTTCAAGCACCACGACCTGTACTGACCGCGTGCCGCTCACCTGGTGATGCGGTTGGCCGCGGACTGGCGGATGATCTACCAGACGCGACGGAGGCGGCGTGGACAACTGGTTTCGACAGGTCACCGGACCGCGGCTGCCCGCGGTCCGACTGGTCTGCTTCCCGCACGCGGGTGGGACGGCGGCGGCCTTCCGCGGCTGGGGCGCGCACGTCCCCGCCGACGTGGAGGTGCTGGCCGTCCGCTACCCGGGCCGCCAAGACCGCATCGCCGAGCCGCTGATCGAGGCCATGGCGCCGCTGGTCGAGGCGATCGCGGCGGCGATGCCGACCGACCGCCCGCTGGTCCTCTTCGGGCACAGCATGGGTGCTTCTGTCGCGCACGAGGTGGCGCGGTCGCTGGCCAGGCCGCCGCTCCTGCTGGCCGTGTCCGGCAGGCGCCCGCCCCACCTGCTCCGGGTGCGCGACGTCGTTGGCGATGCGGCGATCATCGCCGACGTCAAGCGGCTCGGGGAGGCCAACACCGAGGTCTTGGACCACCCGGACCTGCGGGACCTGGTGATGCCCGCGATTCGGGCGGACTACCAGATCGTGCGCACGTACACCCCGGGTCCGCTGCCGCCGATCGCCGTGCCCATCGCGGCCCACACCGCCGATGACGACCCCGAGGTGTCGGCCGCGGACATGCGCGGATGGGCCGAGCTGACGACTGAGGAGTTCGACCTGACGCTGTGGTCGGGCGGGCACTTCTACCTGGTCGAACACGAGGCGGCGCTGGTCGCGCACGTCTGCGCGCGGATCGCGGAGCTGCTTCCCGGGGCGGAACGCCGCGCACCAGCCGATTGAGGTTATCCACAATCCTACCCTGAGGTAAGCCCCCAGAGACTGGGTGGATCACCTCGTGGTGCCCATTCCCGCCAACTCATAATCTGCTTCCCATCAGCCATTCGCACTCCCTGGGGGAAGCAATGACGCAAGAACCACTCGACGGCCTGGCTGGCTGGGCCGTCGAGCTGATGGACACGCTCGGCGGGGCAGGCGCGGCCGTCGTGGTCGGCATGGACAACCTCTTCCCGCCGATCCCGAGCGAGCTCGTGCTGCCGCTGGCGGGCTTCTCCGCGAGCAACGGCGCCTTCAGCCTGGTCGAGGCCCTGATCTGGACGACCGTCGGCTCGGTGGTCGGGGCGATCCTGGTGTACCTGGTGGGGGTGCTGCTGGGGCGGGAGCGGACCAGGGCCCTGGTGGCGCGGATACCGCTGGTGAAGGTGTCGGACTTCGACCGCACGGAGCAGTGGTTTGCCAAGCACGGGGCCAAGGCCGTCTTCTTCGGGCGGATGATTCCGCTGTTCCGGAGCTTGATCTCGCTTCCGGCCGGGGTGGCCCGAATGGGCTTTCCGTTATTCCTGGTGCTGACGGCGCTGGGCAGCCTGATCTGGAACACCTTATTCGTGGTTGCCGGCTACCTGCTCGGGGCCAACTGGCACTTGGTCGATGAGTACGCGGCGGTGGCGCAGAAGGTTGTGCTGATCGGCGTTGCTGTCGCCATCGCTTTGTTCGTGGTGGTTCGCCTGCGGTCCAACCGGTCTAGCCGGGCCGATGGGCTGGATCCGGAGGCGACTCTGGTGATCGACCGCGCGGATCCCGAGGCGACGCAGGTGATCGACCGCTTGGACCCTGAGGCGACCCAGGTGATCAGGAGGGTGCATAGCTGATGGCCTGACGCTGCTCCTGTCGCATTGACCACCTCTCTGCGGATCGCTACCTGCAGGCGGGGCGGGCGAGGACGGCGCGGAGTCGGTGCTCGGGTTCGGTTGATGCCGATTAGGGCTGCTCCTGCTTCGAGCACATTCGAAGCGTGCCGATTAGGGCTCGGTTGACTCCGCCCGTTCGGCCAGGGGGTGTCCACGGCAAAGGGCGTGCTGGTCGCCGGCAAAGGGCGTGCTGGTCGCCGCTTGTAGCCGGGTTCAGAGCGGTGGTGGAGAACCACGTAGCCGCGTTCGCCGACGAGCGGGAAGGAGGGGCATGTTGGGCAGGCGACGCATGGCTCCCGATGGGGCAGGGGCGTGAGGCTTGCCCGTGCTCAGGTGTTGGGCGTGCTCACGGAGTGATGGCTGGATGCTCGGGGTCTTCACGGTGTGCGCCGTGGGTGGGTGAGGTGCCGCTGATTGTCCGAATGGTCCATTAGACTGAATGGGTGTCGCTCATGTCGCGTGCGGTGGTGGGGAGGGCGGCTCGGCTGGTCGCTGGGGTGGTGGTTGGCGGGGTGTCGGCGGTCGCCGAGGTGGTGTTGATGGTTGTGGTGGGGCCGTTGCTGGGGGTAGCCGGGGCTCGGGGGTGGGTGGGGCGGGTTGCGGTGGGGGTGGCGGAGTTCGAGCGGCGGCGGATTGAGCGGTTCTTCGGGTTGGTGTGCGTGGGGGAGTTCAGCGGGGGGCGGGCGGTTCGGTATCTCGGGGTCCGGTGGTTGGTGGGTGGCTTGGGGGCCGGGGTGGTGCTGTTGATGCTCTTCGGTGCGGTGAGCGCGGTGGTGATGGTGGCGCAGATGGCGGCGGGGCGGTCGTTGGGGGATTTCGATAGCGACGCGAATTCCTGGTACGACCCGATCGTGTTCGTGTTGACGGGGGCGCTTTTGGTGTTCATCACCGTGCAGGGGATGTTGGGGGTGGTGGAGTTGGACAAGCGGCTGGCGCGGCATTTCCTCGGGCCTACCGTGCAGGAGCGGCTGCGGCGGCGGGTGTCGGAGTTGACGGAGAGCCGGGCTGATGTGGTGGTGGCGATCGACGCCGAGCGGCGGCGGATTGAGCGGGATCTGCACGATGGGGTGCAGCAGCGGATCGTGGCGTTGGGGATGTTGCTCGGGCGGGCGCGGCGCAGCGGGGATGCGGAGCGGGCGGCTGAGTTGGTGCGGCAGGCGCATGACGAGGCTGGGCGGGCGTTGGACGACCTGCGGGCGGTGACCTGGCGGGTGTACCCGATCGCGTTGGACACCGATGGGTTGCGGGTGGCGTTGGAGTCGTTGGCGGAGATGTCGGTGATCCCGGTTCACCTGCGGTTCGGGTTGGATGAGCGGTATCCGAGCGCGGTGGAGGTGCCTGCCTACTTCGTGGCGTCGGAGGCGGTGACCAACGCGGTGAAGCACTCGGGGGCGGAGCGGATCGACATGTGGGTGGACCGGATTGGATCGGCGGTTGTCGTGCGGGTGATGGACGACGGGGCGGGTGGGGCCGATCCGCAGGGAGGCGGGTTGTCGGGGCTCGCTCGGCGGGTGGCGGCGGTGGACGGGGAGTTCGAGGTGAGCAGCCCGGTGGGTGGGCCGACGGTCATCACCGCGAGGTTGCCGTGCGCCTGATCGTTGCCGAGGACTCGACGCTGCTGCGTGAGGGGCTGGTCCGGCTGCTGACCGACGAGGGGCACGAGGTGGTTGCCGCTGTCGGCGACGCGGATGCGCTGGTGGTCGAGGCCGAGCGGCATCGGCCCGATGTGGTGGTGACCGATGTGCGGATGCCGCCGACGCACACCGACGACGGCCTGCGGGCTGCGTTGACGATCCGGAAGCGGTGGCCGGAGACCGCGGTGCTGGTGCTGTCGCAGTACATCGAGAAGCGGTACGCGGCTGAACTGATCGGCGACGAGACCGGTCGGGTGGGGTACCTGCTCAAGGACCGGGTGATGGACGTCGGCGAGTTCCTGTCCGCGCTCGACCGGGTGCACGCGGGTGGTGCGGCCTTCGACCCGGAGGTTGTCCGCCGCCTGCTCGCCCGCACCACGCATACCGACCCGCTGTCCCGCCTGACCGACCGGGAACGGGACGTGCTGGAGAAGATGGCGCAGGGGCACAGCAACACCGGGATCGCCGACGCGATGGCGCTGTCCCGCAGCTCGGTGGAGAAGCACATCAACGCGATCTTCGACAAGCTCGGGCTGGTCCACACCTCGGCTTACAGCAGGCGGGTGCTGGCGATCGTGCGGTACCTGCGCGACTAGCGCGGCCGCCGCCGACCGCCGCCGCTTGCCGCGACGACCCGGGGGCTGCGCGATCCTCCTCAGGGCGAGGGCGAGGGCGAGGGCGAGGGCGAGGGCGAGGGCGAGGGCGAGGGCGAGGGCGAGGGCGAGGGCGAGGGCGCCGCGTTGGGGGGTGCGGTGGGAGGGCTACTCGAATAGGGAGCGGTTGGAGGTGGTCCAGTGGAGTCTGGAGTGGAGGGTGGTTAGGTGGCCGTTGGCTAGCCAGGTGGTTTGGGGTTCGCGGCCTTCGGTGGCTAGGCGGTGGACGTGGGTGAGGGTGGCGTGTTGGGTGGTGATTACGGCGTCGATCAAAGGGGTTGTGGTGGTGAGGCCGTAGGCGGTGGCGAAGAGTTCCAGGCGGTGGCGGCGGTTGGGTGGGGTGGGGTAGTGGAGCCAGCGCACGCAGTCTTCGTCGGGGCGGAAGGGGACGGCGTATTCGAGGGCGTAGGCGATGTCGTGGAGGGCGGGGGCTGGGTGGGCGTAGTCCCAGTCGAGGATGCCGGTGGGGGTGGGGTCCTGCCAGACGGTGTTCCACGGGCCGAAGTCGCCGTGGCAGATGGTAGGGCCCTGCCCGACGGTGTTCCGTGGGGCGGGGTTGCCGTGGTTGATGGTGGGGGTGGGGCCCTGGCGGGCGGTGTTCGACGGGGCGGGGTTGCCGTGGTTGATGGTGGGGGTGGGGCCCTGGCAGGCGGTGTTCCGCGGGGCGAGGTCGCCGTGGCTGATGGGGGTGGGGGGTCTGTCAGACGGTGTTTCACAGGGCGAAGTCGGTGGGGAGGGGGTGGGGCCGGTGTGCCAGGTGAGGGTTGTTGCGGGGAAGTCGGCCACGGCGTCGTGGTAGGTGCGGAGGAGGTGGGCGAAGGCGGTGAGGCCGGGGTCGGCGATGATCTTGGGCCAGGAAGCCGGGCCTGCATCGCCCTCCAGGTAGGTGAGGATCTCGCGGCCTTCGGGGTCGATGCCGAGGAAGCGGGGGGAGTGCGGGAAACCCACGGCTTCCAGGTGTTGCAGCAGGGCATGGACGGCCGGGGACCACGGGTGGAGGGGGCGGCGGACCGTGTTTCCTATGCGGACGACGCGGCGGTGGGGGGTGTTCTGGAGGACGACTTCCGGAGGCACGGGACCGACCATGCCAGGGAGACCGGAGAGGCGTCGACGCCTTATCTGCGTGGGGACGTGCGCAGGCTATCCGCGTGGCGACGAGCGCAGGGCCGCGTAGGTGGCGGTGGTCAGGGCGACGGCGAAGAGGGCGTAGGAGGTCAGCAGGCCGGTGGGGGTAGCGCTCAGGGTGCCGCCGATGGCGCGTCCCAGGAGTTGGCCGATGCATTCGGCGGTGATGACCGCGGTGGCCAACTCAGCGGCGGTGAAGGCGGCGGTGGCGGTGGTGGCGCGGATGTAGAGGCCGGGGTAGGCGAGGCCGACCCCGATCCCGCCGACCGCCCAGGCGATGAGGACGGTCGGGAACGAGCCCGCCGTCGCGAGTTCCCAGGCCAGCACGGCGGTGCCGCCGGCCGTCATGGCCAGGCCGATGGCCGGGAAGTGGCGCTTGGCCCGCTCCGACGCGAAATGCGTCGACAGCAGGCTCGTCACCGCCCAGCCCAGGGGCGCGGCGCTCAGGACGATGGCGGCTTGGGCCAGGTCCATCCGCATCCCGCTGGTCAGCATCACCGTGATCAGGCTGTCCGCGCCGAAGTAGCCGGTGGCGAACAGGACCATCGCGGCGAGGGCGGCGGGGGTGCCCGCGCGCAGCCGGGCGGTGCCCGGGGGCAGGATCGCCAGCATCCCCACAACCGCGACCACCGCGCCGACGGCCGCCAGGGGCCACCAGCCCGAGCTGAGCACGACGCCCGCGGCGCCCAGCGGCACCAGCAGGGTCCGGCCCAGCGGCCGGGGCGCGGACTCGTCGGGCGGGTCGTCGCGCACGGCGCGGACGACCAGGAGGCGGCCGAAGAGGACGAAGGGGATCGGCGCCAGCAGGGTCCAGCGCCAGCCGACGAGGTGCTCCAGGCCCAGGGTCGCGGCGGGCCCGACCAGCGCGGGCAGGATCCACATGGCCGAGGACGCGGCGACGACCTTGATGCGGATGCGGTCGTCGAGGTGCCGGATCGCCGAGCTGATGCTGAAGACCGCCAGGAGACCGCTGGCCAGGCCGGTGGCGAACTGGCCGACCGCGAACACCCACGCCGCGCTGGCGCTGGCCGCCGTGGCGAGGCCGCCGAGGTAGGCGAGCATGCCCACGGCCAGCGTCGCCCGCGGCCCCAGCCTGCGCAGCACGCGGCCCGCCAGCGGCAGCGCGACGAACAGGCCCAGCGACGACCCCGCGATCAGCAGGCCGAGCTCGTCGTGCGCGTCGAGGTCGGCGGCGACGACCGGCAGCAGCGTCGCGGCGACGAACCCGGTCACCGCCGCGGCGAATTCGAGCGCGACGATGCCGACCGCGAGCAGCAGCGGTCCCGTCGTGCGGGTGCCTGCCATGCCGCTAGGTGTAGAGCTGGCGATCGTACTGGTTGATCTGCACCCACACCCCGTCGGGGTCCTGCACGCGCAGCGAGTACCCGTGGTTCTCGTCGATCACCGGCCCCGGCTCGAACCCCGCCTCCCGCAGCCGCGCCGCGACCTCGTCAAGCGGCTCGTCGGCCTCGAAGGCCAGCTCGCAGCGGCCTGCCTCGGCGGCGGGGGCGCGGTGGAGGGCCAGCAGGCCGCCGTCGGCGGGCAGCTCGACCCACCCGCCCGGGCGCGACACCGACCCGAGGTGCAGGCCCAGGGCGCGGTAGAAGCGGGTCATGGCCTCGACGTCCGCGGTGTAGCGGATCGGCAGCACGCGCATCACGGACGCTCCTCGCTGCGTCGCAGGTAGTCCTCCAGGACCCGCTCCACGAACGCCGACAGCGACTCGTCGGCCTCCACGGAGGCGTGCTTGACCCGTCTGACCAGGTCAGGGGGCAGATAGACGCTGAATTGCCGCTTGGCGACCCGCTCCATGCGCCCAAGCTAACATGCATGCATGCAAGCGTGCTAGCAAATGTGCAGGCTCAGTGCGCCTGCACGGTGGGCTCGGGGCTCTCCTGGGACTGCGTGGGGATCGGGAGCGGGCCGAAGGTCTCGGCGATGACGCGGGTGACGGTCTGGCGGAGGGCGTCGATCAGCGTCGGGGTGAAGTCGCCCTCGGCGGTGTCGGTGACCCAGGGGTCCATCGTCGTGGAGATCAGGTAGTCGATGTCCTCCATGCGGCCGTCCTCGATGCCCAGCCGCGAGCGCAGGCGGCGCAGGTAGGCCGGGCCGTAGACGTCGGGCTCGAACTTCGACCCGGTGACGATCAGCGGGGGCAGCGCCGCCGGGTCCTGCGACCGCACCGCCTGGCTCGGCGTGATGTTGAGCGCGTGGTAGATCCGCTGGTTGAGCAGGTTCATGTCGGCCACGCTCGAATTGAGGACGCCGTCGCGCTTGAAGTTGAACAGGTAGGCGATGATGACCTGGTCCGAGCCCAGCTCCTGGAGCAGGGCCAGGGCTTCGGGGTCGTCGAGGAGTTCGGCGTTGCTCTTGGGCACGATCCGCTCGCGGATGAAGGCCAGCTGCTCGTTGAGCTTGGCCTCGTCGCCGGGGTGGGTGCGCTCGGCGGGCAGGCGCTGGCACGGCACGAGGACGAACGGGTCGCTGTCGGTGGTCATCGTGACGATGGCGGCGTAGAAGCGCTTGCTGTTGAACAGCGCCTTGCCCAGGAGCTTGCCGTAGCCGTTCTGGTCGGTGGAGATGACGCGGTGGCTCAGGTACACGCCAGCGGCGGCCGCCCCGGGCTTGGAGCCCTCGATGCCGTAGAAGCCGACGCTGGGGTCGACCTCGTTGTGCGAGACGTAGGGCGCGGAGATGGAGATCAGCTCGCGCTGGGCCTTGTTCCGGTAGCACAGGCCGCCCGCCGGGTAGGGGATGAACCCGGCCTTGTGCGGGTCGATGGTGATGGAGTCGGCCTCGGGCAGCACCGCGTACTGCTCGGTGACGTACTCGCTCATCCACAGCTCCGGCGTGGCCGTGGCCCCGGCAGGCCCCGGGCGCAGCAGGGAGGCGAAGTAGCCGCCCCACGCGGCGTCGGCGTGCACGGCGTAGGTCAGGTTGCGCCGGTGGAAGTCCGCGCGGATGCGCAGCATCTCCGCCAGCGGGTCCACCGAGCTCTGCTCGGTCGAGCCCATGACCACCACGTGCGCCAGCACCGGCCTGCGCTCCTCGGCGCACTCCGCCACCAGCGCCCGCACGTGCTCGGGCCGGGCGCGGGCGTCGAGGTCGATCTCGATCGGGATGAGGTTCTGCTCGCCGATGCCCAGCACCATCGCGGCCTTGGGCCAGGAGTAGTGCTTGGTGATCGGGGCCAGCACGACCGGTGGCCGGACCCCGCCGCCGAGGTGCTTGGCGGCGAACTGCTCGTAGCCCAGGTGCTGGATGGTGTGGTTGTGCACGAAGCGCAGCTCGTCGGCGAGGCGGGGATCGAGGGCGACGATCCGCTCGGGCAGGCTCAGCACCTCGTCGACCGGCAGGTTCAGCAGCGACCAGGTGTCCAGGTCGAGCAGGTGGTGGCGGGTGCCGTCGGGCAGCGACACCGCGAGGTCGCCCGCGGGCCGCAGGTCGTGCTCGCGGCGGATCGCCTCGGCGACGGCGATGGGGTAGTACTTCAGGTTGCGCGCCGACCACAGCGCTTCGAGGTTGGCCACCGTGCCGTCGCAGGTGATGTGCCCCCACGGCCGCGGGTCGCTGCTGCCCTCGTCGGGGATGGTGTAGCCGAGCATGCGGCACAGGTCGTCGCCGACGACGGTCTCCAGCAGGGTCGTGACGGGCGAGCCCTCGACGGCGACGTTGTTCTGGTTGTAGAGCATGGCGGCGAAGTAGCCGACGATCGAGGGGATCGTGAGGTCCCAGTTCATGTGCGCCTGGTAGCGGTAGCTGCAGAAGGGCACCGACCGCTCCAGCGCCTTGAGCAGCACGTCGAGCTGCTTCTCGATCTCGCCGACGCTGCTGCGGTACTCCGCGCCCGCCTTCATCTCGTCGGTGACGTACGGCGGGTCGTCGTGGTAGTCCGAGCGCCGGTCGGCGCAGTGCGCGGCCACCGCCCGCTGCACCAGCCGCGTCAGCAGCTCCTCGTTCTCCGCCTTCGGGCCGAGGAACCACGCCCCGAGCGAGGACGTGCCAGCCGCCGCCGCCAGGTCGTAGTCGCCGAGCAGGCCCGACAGCTCCGCCGCGTGCGCCGCCGCGACCGGCGTCCTCTCGTCCGTCACAGGTGCCTCCCGGCTGCCGCATGATCCCCAGCCCACCAACCTGAACACGCCCCCGCTCCGACCGTCCATTCCACGATCAGGTGAAGCGGGCGACGGGCGAAATTGGCGTGCCTCCCGCCGCCCGCGCTGCCATCGTGGACTGATGGACGACTTGGACGAGGTTGCCCGCGCCACCGGCTTCTCCGGTGTGGTCCGGGTCGAGCGGGACGGGCAGATGTTCACCCGCGCCTACGGGCACGCCCACCGCGGGTACGGCGTGCCGAACACCCCGGACACGCGGTTCGCTGTCGCCAGCGGGGCCAAGGGGTTCACCGCGCTGACCGTGGTGAGCATGGTCGAGCGTGGACAGTTGGACCTGGGCACGACCGCGCGGGAGGTGCTGGGCGACGACCTGCCGCTGATCGACGCGGGCGTCACCGTCGAGCACCTGCTGGCGCACCGGTCCGGGATCGGGGACTACTTCGACGAGGAAGTCCTCACCGACCTCTCGGCGTATGCGCTGCCCGTCCCCGTGCAGCAGTTGCGGGACACCGAGCAGTACCTAGCCGTCCTCGACGGGTACCCGCAGAAGTTCCCGCCGGGGGAGCGGTTCTCCTACTGCAATGGCGGATACGTCGTGCTCGCGTTGATCGCGGAGCGGGTGAGCGGGGTGCCCTTCCACGACTTGGTGCGCGAACGGGTCTGCGAGCCCGCGGGTCTGGTGGACACCGGCTACCTGCGGTCGGACTCGATCGGCGAGCGCACCGCGACCGGCTACCTCACCGTTGACGGCGAGTGGCGGTCCAACGTCTTCCACCTGCCGATCCGCGGCAGCGGGGACGGCGGGATCTACACCACCGCCGCCGACGCGGGCGCGCTGTGGCGGGCGCTGTTCGCCGGGCGGATCATCTCGCCGGACTGGGTGGCGGAGGTGGTGCGTCCGCGCAGCGACGTGCCCGCGGAGGCGATGCGGTACGGCCTGGGCTTCTGGTTGCACCGCACCGGCAGCGCGGTGGCACTGGTCGGGGGCGACGCCGGGGTGTCGTTCAAGAGCGTGCACGACCCCGCAACCGGGACGACCCACACCGTCATCGGGAACACCTCGGACGGTGCGTGGCCCATCGTGCGGTTCCTCGGCGTCTGAACCGCGTCCGGCCGGCCGCCCCAGGCCGACCGGACGCGGGGGTCAGAGCACCGCCGCGGTGACGGGGCGGATCGAGGCGGAGAAGGCGTCGATCGCCTCGTCCACTGCGGACCGGGAATCGGGGCTGATGCTCGGTCCGGTGATGTGGCGGTCGAGGACGAAGCGCCCGGGGAGGATGTGGTGGGCGCCGAGGGCGGACAGGACGGGGCGCAGCGCGTAGTCGAGGATCAGGACGTGGGCCGTCGTCCCGCCGGTGGCGACCGGGAGGACCGACTTGCCCGCCAGCGCGGCCTGCGGCAGCAGGTCGAGCAGCGATTTGAGCAGCCCGCTGTAGGCCGCCTTGTAGACCGGGGTGGCGATCACCAGGGCGTCGGCGGCCTCGACCGCGGCGAGCACGTCGGCGATGGCCGGGTGGGCGGTGTCGGCGGACAGCAGCGGGACGGCGGGCAGGTCGCGCACGCGCACCGTGCGGACCAGGTGCCCGCCCGCCCGCAGGCGCGCGGCCGCGTACTCGCCGAGCGCCGCGGTGCGGGAGGTCTCCGACGGGCTGCCGGAGAGGACCAGGATGGAGGGCATCGCGGGGCTCCCGTCAGTTCGGGCTGGTGTAGTGGGCGGCGTCGCCTTCGATGGCCTGGCTGGGCGTGCCGTCGACGCCGACGGGCGTGCCGCCCGCGACGGTGACCCGGTGCAGCAGGCGGGGCTGGTCGCCGTAGTCGTCCGGGGCGTAGTGCTGGGTCGCGCGGTTGTCGAAGATCAGCACGTCGCCCGGGCTCCACTGCCAGCGGACGATGTTCTCCGGGCGGGTGACGTAGTTCTGGAGCAAGCGCAGGATGTCGCGCGAGTCCGAATCGGACAGCCCGACGATGCGGTCGGCGAAGCCGCCGATCAGCAGGGCGTGCTCGCCGGTCTCCGGGTGCACGTGGACCACCGGGTGCTCGGTGCGGTACGTGCGGGAGGTGAACGTCCTGCGGTGCTCGGCGACGGCGGCGTTGGCGGGCGGGTCGGCGTAGTCGAAGGCGTTGGTGTGCACCGCGCGCAGCGTCTCGGCGAAGGCGCGCAGGGGGGCGGGCAGGTCGGCGTAGGCGGCCGCGGTGTTGGCGATGAGGGTGTTGCCGCCGTGCTCGGGGATGACCAGCGCGCGCAGCGAGGTGGCCTTGGGCGGGGTGCGGATGAAGGTGACGTCGGAGTGCCAGCGGTTGGCGCGGATGCCGTGGCCGCCGTCGACGGCCAGCACGTGCGGCTGCCCGTCGACCGAGGGGACGGTCGGGTGGGCGGTGGTCAGCTCGCCGAAGGCGGCGGCGAAGCGGGCGTGGCTGGCGTCGTCGAGGTCCTGGCCGCGGAAGAACAGGGCCTTGTGCTCGTTGAGCAGGGCGCGCAGCCGCTCGGCGGTGGCGGGCGGCAGGTCGTCGGCCAGGCGCAGGCCGAGCACCTCGGCGCCGATGCGGCCGCCGACGCGGCGGACGTCGAAGGAGGTGGCGAGGGTCATCGGGAAGATTCCTTTCAGGCGGGGACGCGCCACGACGTGAAGCGGCGCTCCAGGGCGACGAGCAGGTGGTTGAACAGCAGGCCGAAGATCGAGAGCGTGACGATCCCGGCGTACATCTGCGGGATGGCGAAGTTGTACTGCGCGGAGTTGATCAGGTGGCCCAGCCCGGCCTTGGCGCCCACCATCTCGGCGGCGACCAGGACCAGGATGGACACCGCGCCCGCCAGCCGGATGCCGGTGAACACCGTCGGCACCGCGGCGGGCAGCACGACCTTCTGGAACAGCCGGTGCGCGGGCAGCCCCATCGACCGCGCCAGCTTGACCAGCGTGGGATCGACCTCCCGCACCGCGCTGATGGTGTTGAGCAGGACGGGCCACGTGCAGGCGTAGGCGACGATGGCGATCTTGGACGTCTCGCCGATGCCCAGCAGCAGGACGAACACCGGCAGCAGGGCCAGCGCGGCGGTGTTGCGGAAGACCTCCAGCAGCGGGTTCAGCAGATCCGACACCGGCCGGTACCAGCCGATCAGCAACCCGAGCGGCACCGCGACGGCCACCGCGATGGCGAACCCGCTCAGCGAGCGCACCAGGCTGGCCTCGACATCGCTGATGAGCCGCCCGTCCACCAGCAGCCCCCACCACGCGGCGACGACCTCGCTGAACGGCGGCAGGAACGTCCGGTCGACCAAGCCTGCGCGGGGGGCGACCTCCCAGAGGATGAGCAGGGCGGTGATCGCGGCGCTCTTGGCGGTGGCGGTGGTCGCCGCGCGGCGGAGTCGGGCGGTGCGGCGGGGTGGTGGGGGTGTGGTGGGTGGGGGTTGGGGGGTGCGGGGTGGTGCTTCGGTGGTTGGCGCGCTCATGGCGTGGCCTT
The DNA here is from genome assembly GCF_053604195.1 of Actinokineospora sp. NPDC004072. Taxonomy (NCBI): domain Bacteria; kingdom Bacillati; phylum Actinomycetota; class Actinomycetes; order Pseudonocardiales; family Pseudonocardiaceae; genus Actinokineospora; species Actinokineospora sp. NPDC004072. The sequence goes on from NZ_JBSGHB010000002.1 coordinate 464,483, forward strand.
CCGGGGTGCGGGTAATGCGGGGATCGGTGGGGTGGCGGCGGGAGTTCGGCGGTTCGGTGGGGGTGGGGTGGTTGGCGGGCTCATGCCGTGGCCTTCCGGGGTGGGGGTAGGGCCGGGATCCCTGGGGGCACCGGGGTTGTGGTGGATCGGTGCGGGGTTGGTGGGAGGTGGCGGGCTCATGCGGTGGCGCGCCGGGGTGGGGGTAGGGCCGGGGTCCGTGGGGCCGCGGGGTTGCGGTGGCTCGGTGCGGGGTCGGTGGGAGGTGGTGGTGGGCTCATGCGGTGGCCCGCCGGGGTGGAGGTTGGGCCGGGGTCCGTGGGGCCGCGGGGTTGCGGTGGATCGGTGTCGATTGGCGGGCTCATGGGGTGGCTCTTCGAGGTGCGGGTAGGGCCGGGAACGGCGTGGCGGGTGGGGGTTGGGGGAGGCTGAGGCAGTGCGGTGGGGCCGGTGCCGGGACCAGGGTCGGGGCTGCGGCTGGGGCCTGGGCTTGGGAGGGGGAGAGGGAGCGGGGTGGGGTGGTGCGGTGGGCGGGGGTGTGGGGTAGGTGACCGGGAGGGTGGGCTGGGGCGGGTGTTTGGCGGTGGGTGGGGGTTGAGCGGAGTGGGATGGGGTCGGGCGGGGGTGGGGTCGGGTGGGGTGGGGTCATGTGGCGGGCTCCAGGTCTCGTTGGGCGTCGCGGAGGAGGGTCCAGATTTCGTGGCGGTGGTGGGTGAAGGCGGGGGTGGCGCGGACCTCCGCGCGGCGGGTGGGGAGGGTGATGGGGGTGATCTGCTTGATGCGGCCTGGGCGCGGGGTCATCACCGCGACGCGGGTGCCGAGGTAGACGGCTTCGTCGATGGAGTGGGTGATGAAGACGATCGTCTTGCCCGTGCGGTGCCAGATGCGCAGGAGCTCGTCCTGGAGGGATTCGCGGGTCTGGGCGTCGAGGGCGGCGAAGGGCTCGTCCATGAGCAGGATGTCCGGGTCGTAGGCGAGGCTGCGGGCGATGGCGACGCGCTGGCGCATGCCGCCGGAGAGCTCGTGCGGGTAGCGGCGCTCGAAGCCGGACAGCCCGACCAGGTCGAGGAAGCGGTCGGCCAGCTCGGCGCGCTCACCGCGCGGGGTGCCGGTCGCCTCCAGTCCGAACTCGACGTTGCCGCGCGCGGTGCGCCACGGCAGCAGCGCGTACTGCTGGAAGACGATGCCGCGGTCCAGCCCCGGCCCGCGCACGGGCTCGCCGTCGACCGCGACCTCGCCGCTGGTGGGCGCGGTCAGCCCGCCGAGCAGGTCGAGCAGGGTGGATTTGCCGCAGCCGCTCGGGCCGACGACGGTCAGCAGCTCCCCGGGCTCGACCGCCAGGTCGACCTGCTCGATCGCGGTGAACCAGGTGGGGGCGCCGTCCGGGCCGCGGACCGGGAAGCGCTTGCCCACCGCCCGGAACTCGATCTTGGGGGTCATCGGGTGTCCGTCCGGTAGTCGTTGTACTGGTTGGTGTAGAGCTCGCCCGGGGTGACCGAGCCGGGCTCGATGTCGCCGCGCGCGGCCAGCCAGTCGATCCACAGCTGCAGCTCCTCGTCGCGGATGAGGCCGCCGGTGCCCGCGACGCCGAAGGACTTCCAGTACTCCAGCGGCGCGGCGTCCTCCGAGCGCCCCCGCGCGGCGACGATCGCCTTCATCCGGGCGATCACCTGCGGGCGCGGGGTGGTCCTGGTCCACTCCAGCGCCTTGGCGACCCCGGTGACGAACGTCCGCGCGGTCGTCGGGTTCGCCGCCAGGAACCGGTCGGTCATCACGTAGGTGCCCGCGCTGAACGGGCCGAGCAGCTCGTAGTCGGTGAACAGCGGCCGGATGCCGCCCGCGGCCAGCGCCTTGTCGCGCAGGATGCCGCTGAGGACCGCGACCTGGATCTGGCCCTGCCGCAGCGCCTGCTCGGTGTTGATCGGCGGCAGCGCCAGCCGCTCCACCGCGGCGGCCTGCTCCTTCGTCACGCCGTTGCGCTCCAGGTACAGGTCGAGCATCGCCTCGGCGTGCGCGCCGACGGTGTTCATGCCGACCTTCGCGCCGCTGTCGGCCAGGTCCCGGGCCGAGCGCAGCGGGCTGTCCTCCAGCACGTAGTAGCCGCTGAACGCCTCCTCGTCGGCCCCGTAGTAGCTGATCACCGCGGTGATGGGGGCGTTGCCCGCGGCGAGCTTGACCACCGCGCCGTTGAACGCCCCGCCGAAGTCGACCTGCCCGGTGGCCGTGGACTGGATGTCCTGCGGGCCGCTGATGGTGTTGCCGACCCACTCCAGCCGCACGTCGCCGAGGTAGCCGAGGTCGGCGGCCAGCTCGGGCAGCGTGACCTGCCCGGTCCAGCCCTGGTAGCGCAGGGTCGTGACCTCGCCTGCGTCGGCGCCCGAGCAGCCCGCGGCGAGCAGGGCGAGCGCGATCCCGGCGGATTTCCACCGCCGTGCCGTTGTCCTTCTCACGGGAATTGTCCTCCGTCGGGTGCTATACCGCGGCCGCGATGCGCTGGAATGCGCCTGCCGGTTTCGGCAACCCGTAGTGGTCGCGCAATGTGGTCCCCGAATAGTCGGCTCGGAACAGGCCCCTCGACCGCAATTCGGGGATCACGGTGTCGACGAATTCGGCCAGCCCCGACGGCAGCAGCGGGGCCATGATGTTGAACCCGTCGGCGGCGCCGTCGGTGAACCACCGCTGGATGTGGTCGGCGATCTGCTCCGGGGTGCCCGCCACGACCTGGTGGCCGCGCCCGCCGCCCAGCCGCGACAGCAGCGCCCGCAGGGTCGGCCGCTCGCGCTCGACCAGGTCGCGGACCAGCGCGAACCGGCTCTGCGCCCCGTTGATCGCCGCGACCGGCGGCAGCGGCGGCAGCGGCTGGTCCAGCGGGTGCCCGGTCAGGTCGACCCCGATCATCTCCGAGAGCTGGCGCACCGCCCGGGCGGGCACGATCAGCTCGTCGAGCTCGTCGGCGAGCTGCTTGGCCTCCCGCTCGGTCGAGCCCAGCACCGGGACGATCCCGGGCAGCACCTTCAGCGACTCGGCCGAGCGGCCGTGGGCGGCCAGCCTGCCCTTGAGGTCGGCGTAGAACGCCTGCGCCGACTCCAGCGTCTGGTGGGCGGTGAAGACGGCCTCGGCCCAGCGGGCGGCGAACGCCTTGCCGTCGGCCGAGGAGCCCGCCTGCACCAGCAGCGGGTGCCCCTGCGGCGGGCGCGGGCTGTTCAGCGGGCCCCTGACCTGGAAGAACCGGCCGCGGTGGTCGATGTCGCGCACCAGGTCGGGGTCGGCGTAGCGGCCGCTGGCCGGGTCGACGACGAGCGCGTCGTCGGCCCAGCTGTCCCACAGCGCGGTGACCACGCGCAGGAACTCGTCGGCGCGCTCGTAGCGCTCGGCGTGGTCGGCCGCGCCGTCGCGGGAGAAGTTCTGCGCGGCGCGGTCGCCCGCGGTGGTCACGATGTTCCACCCGGCCCGGCCGCCGCTGATGTGGTCCAGCGAGGCGAACCACCTGGCCAGGTTGTAGGGCTCGCTGTAGCTGGTGGAGACGGTGGCGATGAGCCCGATGCGCGAGGTCACCGCCGCCATCGCGGTCAGCAGGGTCAGCGGCTCGAAGACCTGGGCGGCGGTGTGCTCGACATCGCCCCAGATCTGCACCCCGTCGGCGAGGAACACCGAGTCGAAGCCGCCGCGCTCGGCGGTGCGCGCGAGGTCCTGGTAGTGGCGCACGTCGCCGAGGGCGGCGGGGTCGGTGCGCGGGTGGCGCCAGGCCGCCTCGTGGTGGCCCACCCCCATGAGGAAGGCGTTCAGGTGCAATTGCCGTTCAGGCATGACGACTCCAGTGGAACGACCGGGAATTGAGCGCGACTCGCGCTCCCTTCGGCCATCCTGTTCAATTCGGTGAGCGCCGGTCAACATTGCGACCGGGGAAATTAATTGCCGTCCAGCCCGTGGGATTCGTCCAGCGGGTCGCGGTAGAGCGCGTCGAGGGCGATGCCCGCAGCGGACATGCCCAGGATCGCGGTCGCCTCGAAGCCGCTGGCGCGCACGGCGATCTCCGGCGACGCGCAGGCGTGCGAGCGGGCCGCCACCTCGGCGCGGACGGCCGCCATGCACTCGGGCATGGACACCGCGCCCAGCTCGGCCACGATCAGCACGTCCGGGTTCACCAGGTCGAACAGCAGCGCCGCGGCCCGGCCGACGACCCGGGCGCGCTCGACGAACAGCGCCCGCGCGGCCGCGTCGCCCGCCTCGGCGGCGGCCAGCAGCTCCCAGAACGAGCGCCCGGCGACCCGCCGCGCCCACGCCTGGTCGGACACGGTGGCCTCGAAGCAGCCCAGGTGCCCGAGCGGACATCGCACCTCGGGGTCGCCGACCGGCAGGTGCGCGATGCCGCCCGCGGCCGAGCGGGGCCCGCGGTGCACGGTCCGTCCTGTTCGGACGGCCACGTCGACCACGTTGCCGACGAACAGGTGCAGCACCGATGCGTCGGGGTCGACCCGGCCGAGCAGCTCCTCGGCGACGACGAGCCCGCGGGTGTGGTTGTCCACGTGCACCGGCAGCGGGATGTGCCGGGCGATGATCTCGCGCAGCGGCACGCCCCGCCAGCCCAGCGACGGGTGCCGCACCAGCGCGCCCGCGTCGGCGTCGACCCAGCCGCCGGTGGCCACCCCGACGGAGTGGGTCCGGCGCGGGTCGACCCATTCGGCGGCCACCCGCGCGACCGCGTCGACGTCCTGCTCGGCCGCGCCGCCGCGGTAGGCGACGCGCCGCTGCCGCACGATGCGGCCCGCGAGGTCGGACACGGCCACCGTGGCGAACTCGTGCGCCAGGTGGATGCCGATCACCTCGCGGGCGGCGGGCTGCACGGCCACCGGCACGTGCGGCCGTCCGACCCGCCGCGCCGCGGGCGGCTCGACCTCGCGCAGCAGCCCGGCGGCGAGCAGCCGCTCGCAGTGCCGGGTCACCGACGCCCCGCTCATCCCGGCCATCCTGGCCAGCGTGCGCCGGGGGAGCGGGCCGTGCCGCAGCGCGGTCCGCAGCACCGCCGCGACGCCTGCTGCGGGCCGGACACCGGGGGCGGAAGCCGAGGTCATGGGCTCGATACTCACACAGCCACCCATTGGTGGAATGGCATTCCACAATACGGGAGGGTGGGCGGCGGCCGGTTCCGGCGTGCCACGATCGCCGCGACCCGCAGCCCTCCGCGCTCCCAGGGGAACCCCATGACGCTGTCCTTCGAGACCCGCCAGATCCACGCGGGCGCCGCGCCCGACCCGACCACCGGGGCCCGCGCGACGCCGATCTACCAGACCACCTCCTACGCCTTCCGCGACACCCGGCACGCCGCGGACCTATTCAGCCTCGCCGAACCGGGCAACATCTACACGCGCATCAACAACCCGACGCAGGACGTGCTCGAACAGCGGATCGCCGCGCTGGAGGGCGGGGTGGCCGCGGTGGCCTTCGCCTCCGGGCAGGCCGCCGAGACCGCCGCGATCCTCAACCTCGCCGGGGCGGGCGACCACCTGGTCGCCAGCGCGTCGCTCTACGGCGGCACGCACAACCTCCTCCACCACACGCTGCCGAAGCTGGGGATCGAGACGACCTTCGTCGAGGACCCCGACGACCCCGAGCAGTGGCGCGCCGCGGTGCGACCCAACACCAAGCTGTTCTTCGCCGAGTCCCTGGGCAACCCGCGCGCCGACGTGCTCGACGTCGAGCGGGTCGCGGGCCTGGCCCACGACGCGGGCGTGCCGCTGCTGGTCGACAACACCCTGCCGACGCCGTACCTGCTGCGCCCGATCGAGCACGGCGCGGACATCGTGGTGCACTCGGCGACGAAGTTCCTCGGCGGCCACGGCACCGCGATCGCCGGGCTGGTGGTCGACGCGGGCACCTTCGACTTCGGCGCCTCCCCCGAGCGCTTCCCCGGCTTCACCGAGCCCGACCCGACCTACCACGACCTGCGCTACTGGCCCGCGATCGGCCCCGGCGCCTACGCGGCCAAGCTGCGCGTGCAGTGGCTGCGCGACACCGGCGCGGCCATCGCGCCGCTGACCAGCTTCCTGATCCTGCAGGGCATCGAGACCCTGTCGCTGCGGGTGGCGCGGCACGCGGAGAACGCCCAGGAGCTGGCCGAGTGGCTGGAGGGGCGCGACGAGGTCGCCGCGGTGCACTACGCCGGGCTGCCGTCGAGCCGGTGGCACGACGCCGCGCGCCGCTACCTGCCGCGCGGGGCGGGCGCGGTGGTCTCCTTCGAGCTGCGCGGCGGCGCGGACGCGGCCAGGGCGTTCATCGACGGGACCGAGCTGTTCAGCCAGCTCGTCAACATCGGCGACGTGCGCAGCCTCATCGTGCACCCGGCCAGCACCACCCACTCCCAGCTCAGCCCGGCCCAGCAGCGGCTGGCGGGCGTGACGGACGGCCTGGTGCGCCTGTCGGTGGGATTGGAGGGCGTCGAGGACCTCAAGGCCGACCTGGAGTCGGGGTTCCGCGCGGCCAAGGACCGGCTGTGACCCCACCGGCCAGCGGCGCCTGGCGGGACGGGGACCCGCCGGGCCGCCGCCGCTGGTTCGCCGCCGACCGCCCGCTCGCGCTGGAGTTCGGCGGTCTGCTGCCCGGCTACCGCATCGCGTACGAGACGTGGGGAGCCCTCGCCCCCGACCGCTCGAACGCCGTGCTCGTGCTGCACGCGCTCACCGGCGACAGCCACGTCGCCGGTCCGCGGCAACCCGGCCATCCCACGGCCGGGTGGTGGGACGGCCTGGTGGGGGTGGGGCGCACACTCGACCCCACCAGGCTGTTCCTCGTCGTGCCCAACGTGCTCGGCGGCTGCCAGGGCAGCACCGGCCCGGCGAGCCCGGCCCCGGACGGCAGGCCGTGGGGCAGCCGCTTCCCGGTGCTGACCGTGCGCGACCAGGTGGCCGCCGAGGCGGCGCTGGCCGACCACCTGGGCATCGACACGTGGGCGCTGGTCGTCGGCGGGTCGATGGGCGGGATGCGGGCGCTGGAGTGGGCGGTGGCCCACCCGGACCGGGTGGGCGCCCTCGCCCTGTTCGCCACGACCGCCCGCAGCAGCGCCGAGCAGATCGCGTGGACCCACGCGCAGCTCGCGGCCATCCGCGCCGACCCGGGCTGGCACGGCGGCGACTACCACCACCTCGGGCCGGGCCGCGGCCCCCACCGCGGCCTCGGCACGGCCCGCCGCATCGCCCACATCACCTACCGCACACCGTCTGAACTCGACACCCGCTTCGGCCGCTCGCCCCAGCCCGGCGAGGACCCGGCGCAGGCGGGCCGGTACGCGGTGGAGTCCTATTTGGACCACCACGCCGCCAAGCTGGCCCACCGCTTCGACGCGGGCACCTACGTCACCCTCGCCACGGCCATGAACCACCACGACGTCGGCCGCGACCGGGGCGGCACGAAGTCGGCCCTGCGCCGGGTCACCGCCCCCACGGTCGTCGCAGGCATCGACAGCGACCGGCTGTACCCGCTGCCGCAACAGCAGTTGCTCGCCACCCACCTGCGCGACGCCACCCTGCGCACCATCACCTCCCCCCACGGCCACGACGGCTTCCTCCTGGAAACCACCCAGGCCGACGCCGCCCTCCGCACCCTCCTCCCCACCCGCGAACCGGTCCGCTGACCCACCGGCGCCGCGTGCGCCGGACAATGCCGGGCATGGGCGAGCGGCCGTTGCAGGTGAGTCGTGCGGTGCTGGGCTTCGATCGGCCGTCGCGGGGGTGGCGCTGGCCCGCGGTGGCGGTGCTCGCCGCCGCTGCGGCGGTGAGCACGGCGCCGGAGTGGTGGGGGCAGCGGGCGGCGTCGGTGGCGCGGGCCCTCGGCCTGCACTGGCCCGCCGCGGTCCTGGCGCTGGCGGCGGTGGTGCTGGCGCTGGTCGGGCGGCGCCGGGCGGTGCCGACGGCCCTGGGGCGGCGGCCGCGCGCGCCCCGGATGCCGCTGGTCGCGCACGTGGCGCTGCTGCTGGGGCTGGCCGCGGTCGTCGCCGGTGGCGCGGGCCTGCTGCTGTGGGGCGTGCTCGGGCGGCCAGCGGGGGACGCGGCGGGGTGGAGCGTGCAGAACCGGCTCGACGCCATGAAGGTCGTGCTGGCCGTGGTGGGCGGCGCCGGTGCGGTGGTGGCGCTGGCCGTCGCCTACCGGCGGCAGCGCCTCAACGAGGTGGACGCCTACCGCGAGGACGCCAAGGTGGTCCTCGACCGCTTCGGCAAGGCCGCCGAGCTGCTGGGCGCGCCCGATGCCGCGGTGCGCACCGCGGGCGTCTACGCCATCGCCGCGCTGGCCAACGACGCGGCCGAGGCGCGGCAGGGGTGCATCGACGTGCTGTGCGCGTACCTGCGGCAGCCCTTCGACGCCGAGCGCGACCCGCGGCAGGAGCGGCCGGTCCGGCGCACCGTGCTCCGGCTCATCCGCGACAACCTCCACCTGCGCGACGACGACCCGCGCACCTGGCGCGGCCACGACTTCGACTTCACCGGGGCCGTCTTCGACGGGGGTGACTTCGCGGGCGCGACGTTTGCGGGCCAGGGGGTGGTCCGCTTCGACGACGCGGCCATCACCGGGCGGCTGTCGTTCGCCGGGGCGGTGTTCGCTGGTGGGATCGTGTCGTTCGACGGTGCGCGGGTCGACGGGGGGTGGATCTGCTTGCGTGGGGTTGAGTTTGCAGGCGGGGTGGTCGATCTGTCGGGCATTGCGGGAGATGCGGGCGAGTTGTGGCCTGCGGGTGTTGCGGTGCCGGATGGGCTGCGGTTGCCGTTAGAGGCTGTAGAAGTGGAGAGGGGAGTTCGGGGTGAAGCCGATGCGGCGGTAGACGGGGGCTCCGGCGGCGGTGGCGTGGAGGGTGGCGCGGGTCAGGGGTGTTGACTTGCTGCCCTCGTGCAGGGCCTTGCGGGTCACCGCTTCGCCGTAGCCCTTGCGTTGGTGGGCGGGGTCGGTGGCGACCAGGGCGACGAAGAGGCGGCCCGCGGTTTCCATGGTGGTGGCGCAGGTGACGGGCACGCCGTCGTGCAGGCCCAGGTACGCATGCGCGGTCGTCTTCCACAGCGTCGTCCCCGCGAGGCCGTCGCGGCCGTCGGGGAGGGGGAAGCCGTAGGCGCGGGAGTTGAGGTCGGCGTACGCCTCCAGCTGGGCGTCGGTCGTCACGCGCTCGAAGGTCAGGTCGGGGTGGTGGGGGTCGGGGATGGGCAGGATGTCGGCCGCCATGCCCGCGCCCGAGAAGGCGTAGCGCAGGCCCGCGCGCTCGACCGCCTCGGGGAGGGCGGCACGGGCTTCGTCGTCCAGCAGATCCTCGAACAGCCACAAGAATCCGGGACAGCGCTTCGCCCGCATCACCTCCGCCGCCTCGCCCAGCCGCCTGCCGATGAGCGCGGCGTCCGCGCCTGCCTCGGTGAGCGTGACGCAGTTCCAGAACGCGAAGCGGCAGTCCGCCCAGCGCACGGCGATGCCGGGCAGATCTCGCACGTCGGCGTCCGCGTCCCGGTCGAGGACGACGGTGCGCCAGGCCACCGCGAGCTGGTCGACCGATTCGACCGCGTCCGCGACGTCCGCCATTGGATACCTCCTGGTGGGTTGGGGTTTCAGCGCAAGGCGGCGACGCGCTCGATGAGGGCGCGGTCGCCGAGTTCTCCGGCCAGGGCGGCGGCGCGGGCGCGGTGGTCGGCCGCGCCCAGCTCGCCCAGGCCCGCGTGCGCCTCGGCCTGGGCCTCGCGGTCGCCGATGGCCTCGGCGACGGCCAGCGCCTCGCGGTGGTGCTCGGCGGCCTCCGCGGTGCGGCCCAAGGCGTGCAGGGTCGAGCCGATCGCGGTCAGCGCGGTGGCGACGCTGTCGGGCACGCCGTTCTCCCGAGCCAGCGCCAGCCCGGCGCGCTGCCGCGCGAGCGCCTCGTGCGGCCTGCCCAGCAGGCGCAGCGCGGTGCCCAGCGCCACCGTCGAGCGGGCCTCGGTGGCCCGGTCGAGGGTGAGCCGGTGGCACTCCAGGGCGGTGTCGAGGTGCTCGACCGCCAGGTCCGGGCGGCCGCGCTGGTTGGCGAGCACGCCCAGGTTGCTGTGCAGCACGCCTGCCAGCCGGGTCTCGCCCAGCTCGGTGAACGCCGCCAGCGCCCGGCGCCCGTGCGCCTCGGCCTCGGTGTAGTGCCCGCGGATCCGGCACAGGTCGGCGAGGTTGCCGGTGGCGCGGCCGATCCCGCGCACGTCGCCCGCCCGCTCGGCGACCGCCAGCGAGCGGGTGTAGGCCGCGTGCGCGTCGGTGTAGCGGCCGAGTTGGCGCAGGTTGTTGCCCATGCCGCTGAGCAGGGCGGCCTCCTCCGGCCGGTCGCCGATCCGCTCGGCGATCGCCAGCGCGTCGCGGTGCAGCGCCAGCGCCTCGGCGAAGCTGCCCAGCTGCTCGTGCACCCGGGCCAGCCTGCCCAGGCCGCGGCAGCGGGCCGCCGGGTCGGCCAGCCGGGCGGCGTGGCCGTGCACCTGCGCGGCCTCGTCGTGGCGGGCGGTGGCGTCGAGGTAGGGGGCCAGGCCCTCGGAGAGCCGGTCGAGGTGGTCGGGGTAGCCGTGCTCGGCGGCGTGCAGCGCGGCGGCCACCAGGTTGGGCAGCTCCGCGGCGGTCCAGCCGGGCTCGGCGTCGGCGAGGGCGTCGGCGTAGTGGTCGAGCAACCGGGCGACCGCGGCCCGCCTGCCGCTGAGCGGGTCCTCGTCAACCGCCCGGCGCAGCGCGTGTTCGCGCACCAGGTCGTGGAACCGGTACCCCGGCAGCAGCAGGTGCTCGTCGGCCAGCCGCGCCAGCTCGGCGCTCACGTCGGCGCGGCCCGCCAGCGCCGCGGCCGCCGCGGGCGTGATCGTGCGGCCCGGGTGCAGCACGACCGCCCGGAACACGGCCTGCTCGGCCAGGCCGAGCGCGCGGTAGGAGGCGTGCAGCGCCGGGGATTCCCCGCGCGGCAGGGCGGCCAGCCGGTGGGCGTGGTCGTCCAGGCTCCAGTCCGGGCGCTGGGCCAGCCCCGCCGCGGCGACGGCCAGCTCCAGCGGCAGGTGCCCGCAGAGCGCGGCGATGCGCAGCGCGTCCTCGCCCTCGGCGGCGACCCGCTCGGGCGCGGCCGCGGCCAGCAGGGCCAGGCTGTCGCCGTGGTGGAAGGGGGCGAGCGCGAGGGCGTCCAGCCCGGCGATGCCGCGCCGCGAGGTGATCAGCACCCGGGTCGCGCCCCCGGGCAGCAGCGGCTCGACCTGCTCGCGCCCGGCCGCGTCGTCGAGGACCAGCACCGCGCCCCGCTCGGACAGCAGCCGCCGGTAGAGCTGCCCGCGCCGCTGCGGATCGGGCGGCACCTCCGCGCCCGGCACGCCGAGCGCGCGCAGCACCGCGTCGAGCGCCGCGGCGGGCTCGGCGGGCGGCAGCGCGGCGTCGAACCCGCGCAGGTCCACCCGCACCACCAGCTCGGCGGCGCTGCGGCGGGCGGCCAGCAGCGCCAGGCGCGTCTTGCCGACCCCGGGCATGCCGGTGATCACCGTCGCGCCCGCGCCGCCGACCAGCCGGGCCAGCTCGGCGGAGCGGCCGACGAAATCCGGCTGCTCATCGGGCCGCCCCACCACCACGTTCACCGGGGGACCGCCGCCGAGGGCGGCCCGGTGCGCCTGCCGCCACCGCTGCCCGTCGGCGCCCAGCGCCACCGCGATGTCCACCAGCAGCTCGACGTCGACGCGGGTGCGGTCGGGGCGGAAGCAGTCGTAGACGGTCACCCGCCCGGGCGTCTCCGGCACCCCGCGGGCGCGGCGGGCCGCCGCGACCCGGCGCGCGATCTCGGCGTAGGAGGGCGCGCCCGCCCAGCGGCGCAGCGCGGCCAGCCGCCCGCACAGCTCCGCGACCGACGCCGCCCCCGCCGGGTCGGGTTCGACCGGAGCACGCATGCCCCGAATCGTGGCAGGCGCCCGCCGTTCGGGTTCGTTCGGGATCGCGGCGCGGCCCGGCCGCCGCGGCCAGGGTGGGAGCGCCATCCCGAGACCATGTGAGGAACCGATGCACCGCACTGCCATCGCCGCCGCCGCGGCCGCCGCCCTGCTGCTCGCCGGGTGCTCGTCGACGGACGGATCCCCCGCGGGCGGGGACGCGGGGCAGCCGACCTCCGCCGCCGCGCCGGAGCAGACCACCACCGCGGCCGAGGCCGCCGCGCCGGTGTCCCCCTTCACCGCAGACGGCTTCAAGACCGCGCTGGCCGCACTGGCGGAGCAGGTCGGCGAGGACCCGATCACCGGGGCGCTGGAGATCGTGCTGTCCGAGTCGCACCTTGCCGTGCAGGCGATCGACCCGGCCAAGCCGGAGGAGGTCAACCAGTTCACCTTCTCCAACGGCGCGACCGGCCAGCCCGCGCCGGTCGACGTCAGCGGCAGCGACCCGGGCGCGCTGGAGGCCAACCGCTTCTCCACGGCCGACCTGGACCCGGCCGCCGTCGCCAAGGTGATCGCCGAGGCTCCGGCCGCGTCGAAGGTGGCCGACGCGGCGGTGACGACGGTGATCATCAAGCGGCTGCTCCCGGCCACCGACGACATCCGGATCATCGTCAACGTGCAGGGCCCGCGCGGCACCAAGCAGATCCGCGCCGACGTCACCGGCAAGGTCGTCGAGATCGTCTGACCCGCGCGTCCGGCCGGCGCTCTGCCAGCGCGCAGCAAGCCCGGCGCGCCATCCTCCGGTGTCGCCGCACCGCCCGCTCGCCAGGCGAGGGGGAGGCGGGCGGTGGGCGGCGCGGTGCCCGTGTCCCGCGGAGGAGGAGCTGGATGAGGAGAAGGCTGAGGAACGGCGTCGTCGCCGCCATGGTGGCCGTGGCGGTGGCGACGACCGGGACGGTGCAGGCCCCGGCCGCGCAGGCCGAGGGCGTGCGCGCGCAGATCGACATCGGCGCGATCATCGGGGCCGCCAAGGGGCTGGTCGACCTGTGGAAGAGCTTCCAGGGCGGCGGCCTGTCCATCGAGGCGGCCACCCGGCAGATCCTGGCGGCGATCGAGGCCGCCAAGACCGACATCATCGCCCACATGGACCGGCTCGCCGCCGCCGAGGCGCGGGCGTGCGCCACCCGGCACGTCATCGAGCTGGCCGACATCGAGCGGTTCAGCCCGGACACGTTGCAGGCGTGGGCGCAGAACGCGACCGCCTGCGTGACCCAGATCGACGCGCTGCTCGGCGTGGTCACCGACAAGGCGTCGATCGACGGGCTCGGCATGGCCCTCGACGTGGTGGGCCCGATCGCGCTGATCGCCAGGTCCAGGGCGGGCTTCAGCACCTCCGGCCTGCTGGCCGTGCTGGTCAGCGGGAACAACAAGGTGATCTCGGCGATCATGCCGCAGTGCTACTTCGTGTCCGGGTTCAACCCGCCGTACATCACGCGCTCGGTGTGCGTGGCCTACAACGGCGACCGGGCGGAGGTCCTGAACCAGTACTACGACGACAACCTCAGGCTGCAAGCGATGCGCAACACCAGTTGGGTGGTCGCCAAGTACGCCGCGCCCAGGTTCTCGTCCTAATGGCGGGCCGGGCGCCCCGGAGCACCGGGCGCCCGGCCCCGCCGCGCCGACCCGCCCGCCAGGCCTGCCAGGGCGCGGTCGTGCTCATCGCGGTCGCCGGTCTCGACGGCGATCTCCAGGGCGGCCCGGTGCATCGACCCCCCGCCGGGCCGCCCGGCCGCGTGCAGCGTCTCGCCGAGGCCGTTGAGCACGCTGGCCTCGCCGTAGCGGTGGCCGGTCTCGCGGAAGAGGGCGAGCGCGGCGCCCAGGTGCTCGATCGCCTCGTCGTGCCTGCCCGCCGCGCACTGCGCCGACCCGAGGTTGCTCAGCGCGACGGCCTGCCCGTAGCGGTGGTTCAGCTTGCGGAAGAGGTCCAGCGCCCGCGTCAGGTGCTCGACGGCGCGCAGGTGCTGCCCGAGCCCCATCTCGGCCTCGCCGAGGTTGCACAGCGCGCTGGCGGCGGCGCTCTCGTCGCCGAGTTCGGCGAAGACCGCCAGCGCCTCCCCGAGGTGGGCCGCGGCGGTGGCGTGCTGGCCCAGGCCGTTGGCCAGGCCGCCGAGGTTGGTCAGCACGGCGGCGGTCCCGTGCCGGTCGCCGAGTTCCCGGTAGGCCGCGAGCGCCTGCTCCAGCCTGCCGCCCGCCGAGGGGTGCAGGCCGAGCCGGTCCTCGACGATGCCCAGGTTCGACAGCGCGCGGGCCTCGCCCGCCCGGTCTCCGGTGCGCTGGTGCAGGGCGATGGCCGCGCGCAGGTGCTCGACCGCCTCGCCGTAGCGGCCGAGCAGCCGGTGGACCAGCCCGAGGTCGGTCAGCGCGTACGCCTCCCCGGACCGGTCGCCGCTGGCCCTGGCCGCGTGCAGGGCGGCGGTGTGCACGGCCAGCGCGTCGGCGTAGTGGCCGGTTTCCAGGTAGCGGTACAGGGTGGTGGCGAGCCGGATCGCGTGCGCGGGCCAGCCGTGGGTGGCCGCGTACCCGCAGACCGCCACCAGGTTCGGGCGCTCGCGGGCCAGCCACGCGCGCAGCCGGGTGGCGTCGCCCGGCTGCGGGTTGCACCGCGCGTTCGGGTACAGCACGGCCATCGCGGCCTCGGTGGCGGCGATGCAGTGGTCGAACAGCCGGGTCTGGGCGGCCCGCACGTCATCGCCCGCCAGCTCCACGGCGTAGGTCTTGAGCAGGTCGTGCATGCCGTACCGGTCGTGCTGCACCGGCTGGACGACGTGGGCCCGGGCGAGCACGTCCAGCAGCCGGGCCGCCTCGTCGACGCCGACGTCGGCGAGCGCGGCGGCCGCGTCGAGGTCGATGTCGACGCCCGGGTGGCCGCCGAGCAGGCGGAACAGGCGGGCGGCGTCGGGCGGCAGGTGGTCGTAGGACCAGGAGAAGACCGTGCGCACCGCGGCCCGCAGGTCGCCCGCGCCGTCGAGCATCCGCAGCCTGCGGTGGCCGTCGCGCAGTTCGTCCACCAGCCGCACCAACGGGGTGTGCGGGCGGCTGTTGGCCAGCTCGGCGGCCACGCGCAGCGCCAGCGGGAGCCGGGCGCACTGCTCGGCCAGGGCGGGGACGGCCTCCGGCGCGTCGGGCCGCGCGCCGATGAGGTTGCGCAGCAGGGCGGTGGCGTCCTCCAGCGGCAGCAGGTCCAGATCGATCCGCTCGGCCCCGTGCAGCGCGACGAGCCCGGCGAGGCTGTCGCGGCTGGTGACCAGGACCAGGCAGGACGCGGTGCCGGGCAGCAGCGGGCGCACCTGCGCCACGGACGAGGCGTTGTCCAGCACCAGCAGCATCCGCCGGTCGGCGACCTCGGTGCGGAACCTCGCCGCGCGGGCGGCCTCGCCCAGCGGCAGGTCGGCGCAGGCGACGCCGAGCGCGGTGAGGAACCCGGCGAGGGCGTCGTCGGGGGCCATCGGCTGGTTGGGGTCGTAGCCGCGCAGGTCGACGTGCAGCTGGCCGTCGGGGAACTCGTGCCGCACCCGGTGCGCCCAGTGGATCGCCAGCGCGGTCTTGCCGACGCCCGCGGTGCCGCTCACCGCGACGACTGCGGCGGCGCGGGTGGCCAGCAGGGCGTCCAGCCGGGCCAGTTCCGCGCGCCTGCCGTGGAAGCCCGCGGTGTCGGCGGGGAGCTGGGCGGGGATCACCGGGTGGGGCGCGGGGTCGAGGTCGGGGTCGGCGCGCAGGATGCGCTGCTGCACCGACCGCAGGCCCGGGCCGGGCTCGACGCCGAGGTCGTCGACCAGCCGGGCGCGGATGTCCCGCAGGGCGGCGAGGGCGTCGGCCTGGCGGCCGCACCGGTAGAGCGCCAGGACCCACAGCTCGGCCAGCCCCTCCCGGGTGGGGTGCGCGGCAGCGAGCCCGGCCAGCTCGGCGAGCACCGCGGCGTGCCTGCCCAGCCGCAGGTCGATGGCCAGCCGCTGCTGCACCGCGGCCAGGCGCTCCTCCTCCAGCGCCGCGGCCAGCCGGGGCAGCGACCCGGTCGCGGCCACGTCGGCCAGCGGCTGCCCCCGCCACAGCGCCAGCGCCTCGCCCAGCAGCTCACCCGCGCGGCGGTCGTCCTTGGCGCGCCCGGCTTCGGCGACCAGCGCGCGGAAGCGGTGCAGGTCGACCTGGCCGGGGTCGGTGTCGAGCACGTAGCCGGGTGGCCGGGCGGTGATCCGCGCGTCGGGGGCCAGCGCCTTGCGCAGCCGCGACAGGTGGGTCTGCACCGCGTTGCGGGCCTCCGCGGGCGGCTGGTCGCCCCACACCAGCTCGACCAGCCGCGCCAGCGGCACCACCTGCCCGGCCTCCAGCAGCAGCACCGCGAGCACGGCCCGCCGCTGCCGCCCGCCGAGCGGGACCACCCGCCCGTCCCGCCATCCCTGAACCGGTCCGAGCACCGAGAAGTCCACGCGCCCCACTCTGGGTCGGACCCCTCGCGTTGGGGACCGCTGAACGGGGTGTGCCATTGCCGGACGGCCGGGCCGCGGTCAGGCGGCTTCGAGGTGCGGGCGGAGGGTGCGCAGGGCCTTGTGGACGCGGCTTTTGACCGTGCCTGCCGGGATGCCGAGCGTGGTGGCCGCGGAGGTGGTGGTGCGGTCGGCGTAGTAGATCTCGATGAGGGTGGCGCGGTGGCGGGTGGGGAGGGTGTCGAGGGCGGCGGTGACCAGCAGCCGGTTCTCGACCTCCTCGCTGGGGCCGGGGGTGGTCGCGGTGGCGACCAGGTCCGGCTCGGGCAGCTCGACCTCGGGCGGGCGGGCCTGGCGGCGGCGGTGGTGGTCGATGGCGACGTTGTGCGCCACGCGCATCAGCCAGGCGCGGACCGAGCCGCGGTCCTCGGTGAGCTTGTCGGCGTTGCGCCAGGCGCGCAGCCAGGTCTCCTGGACGACGTCCTCGGCGGTGTGCCGGTCCCCGCCGGTGAGGCGGGTCGCGTGGGCGAGCAGCGCGGGGCCGTGGGCGCGGACGAGACCTTCGATCGAGACCATCATCTTTTCCTTCCCTGGCAAGGAATCCGATGACTCAAGGGTCTCGGTCCGCGGCCTCCCGGTCGCTGGGCCTATCCCTTCGCCCGTGGGTGCTCACCCGCTGGATCGCGGCGGGGAACCCGCGTCGCGGGGTGGGGCATCCCCCACCCTCCGCCGGGTGAACGCGACCGGGAGCGCCAGCAGCGCGAGCGCCCCGGCGAACCACAGCGCGCGGGTCAGCGGCGCCGGGTCGGGCGCGGGTGGCTTCGGCACCACCAGGTGCTCGGGCGTCGGCCGGGGCGGGTCGGCGGTGGTGAGGATCGTGGTGACCGCGGCGAAGGGGTCGACCACCGCCGTCGGGCCGTCGGCCGTGGCGGACAGGCGGGCGATGACCTGCCGGGCGGTCAGGTCCGGGTGGTAGGCGCGGACCAGGGCCGCAGCGCCCGCCACCGCGCCGACGGCCAGCTCCGGCCCCGAGCCGGTCCGGTTGCCCGCCCCGGCGGGGGCGATGCCGACCAGGTCCGCCGCGGGCGCGGCCAGCAGGGGAGCGGCCCCGGTGGGACCGTCCAGCGGCCCGTTCGGCCCGAGCGGGGCCACCGGGAGGACGCCGGGCAGCGCGGCCGGATAAGCCCGCTGCCCGTCCTCCCACACCCGCACCGAAGCCACCACGACGACATCCCGCCGCGCCGCCAACTCCACCGCCGCCCTCAACTCCGGCGCATCCCGCGTGGCGACCAACCCGACGGCAACGACCCGCGCGCCACCGTCAACGGCCGCCACAATCCCCGCAGCCAACCGCTCCGGCGCGACTTCATCAGCGTCATCCGCCACCCGCACGGGCAGCACCCGCACCCCCGGCGCAACGCCCGCAAACGTCCCCTCGCCCGGCCGCGCGGCAATCAACCCGGCGAGGAACGTCCCATGCCCGGAGCAATCCCGATTGCCGGCCCCACCCGCCAGATCCGTCCCCGGCAACACCGCCCCCCTCAACGCGACCGCCTCCCCGCTGACCCCGGTGTCCACCACCCCCACAACCCCATCCCCCCGAGTCAACGGCCACACCCGCTCCACCCCCAACCGCCGCTGCGCCCACGACACCTCACCCGCCACCCTTTCCGCCGCAGGCGCACACTCCCGCTCCGCCACCGCCCCCGGCCCAACCAGCCCACACACGCCGACCATGACGAGCACGACGAACACCTGCCCCACGATCCGGGCGGGATCGGTGCGGAACTTCCAACGGCCCTTCCGCCGCGCGCAGCGGGAAAGTCGGTCGCTGGTGCTTCCACGGCCCGCCCGACGGGGGTTGGATTCGCAAACCCTGGCGATGGTCCCGTCCCGCCGCGGAAAGCCACCACGCGGCGCCCGAGCGGATTCCTCCGCCTGGTGCGGGGAGAGGTCGTTGCGTGGCGGTTGGGGAGTTCGGTCCGGCTGGTGGGCGAGCGGCGGGTGAGCCCGACCGAACGAGTGCTCCAGGCGACCGCCGGGTCGTCCGCGATCTCCCCGGACGGCCTCGCCCCCTACCCGGGGAAGACCGCAGGCTGCTTCGCCACGCGCTGGCTGCTCGCCCTCGCTGCCCGCCTGGTGACGGAAGCGGGCGAGGTGTGCTGCTCGGGCGACTCTGCCCTCGCCTCGGCGGTCCGAGGTCTGTGCCGTGGTGCCGCCGTCCGCTCGGTGCGGAGAGTGGTCCGCGCACCGAGGTCGGGCGGTTCCGGCCGACCGGAGCGGGAAGCGGGAGGGGTGGGTTGCTCGGGTGGCCTTGCCGCGGGCTCGGCGCGGGTTGGGTGGTTCGGTGTCCGGTCGGTGCGGGGGGCCGTCGTCGGGCGAGGGTTCGGCGGGGTGTGCCGCTCGGGCGCTGTTGTCGTCGGCTCGGTGGTGTGTGGATCGGGCTGCGGTCTTGCCGTCCCCTCGGTGGTGTGCGGGCAGGGCAGCGTTGGTGTCGTTCGCTCGGTGCGGGGAGCTGTTGCGCGGCGGTCGGGTGGGGTCGTTCGGAACGGGCAGGGAGTGGGTGGGGAGTGCTGCTCGCGCAGGCTTGCCGTCGAGCGGGTCGGTGGTGTTGGGACCGGGGTGGTTGTCGGGTGGGGTGGTCATGACGGTTCCTCCGTCCAGCCGATCTGGAGGCCGGTGGCGTCGCGGCGGGTGACCAGGGCGGCTCGGCCGGGTGGGAGTTGGCGGCCTCGGGAGCCGTTGAGGAGGGGCATCTCGTTGGGGGGCATGGAGAGGGTCAGCTCTGGGGTGTTGGACTCCTGGAGCCTGCGCACCACCGGGTCCATGCTCGTGCGCCCCGAGCCCGCTGCGGCTCGGGCGAGGATCACGTGCAGGCCGATGTCGCCTGCCTGGGGGATCAGCTCGACCAGGGCGTCCAGCGGGCCGCCGGTGGGGCCGATGAGGAGGTCGTAGTCGTCGACGAGCACGAAGATCTCCGGGCCGGTCCACCAGTCGCGCTTGCGGAGCCTGCTCGGGGGGATGTCCGCGCCCGGGACGCGGTCCTTCAGCTCCACCGCGAGCCTGCCGACGAGTTCGCCCGCCGTCGGCCCCGACACCGCCAGCCCGCGTCGGTACTCCTCCGGGATTGAGTCCATAAGGGACCGTCGCGGATCGACCACCAGCAGTTGGGCGTCGTCGGGCCGGTACAGGCGGGTCACCGCGGTGGCGATCAGCCGCAGCGCCGCGGTCTTGCCGCTGCGGCTGTCGCCGAGGACGGCCAGGTGCGGGCGGGCGCCGAAGTCGTGCCACACCGGGGCCAGGTCCAGCTCGCCCGCGCCCAGGGCCACCCGGGGGCCGGGCTCGGGGGCGGGCAGGTCGGCCGCGGGCAGCACGGCGGGCAGCATCCGGACCTCCGGCGCCCGCGGTCCCGCCCAGCTCTCCTGGACGGCCTGCACCAGCTCGCGGGTGGCCTCGGCCAGCCCGTCGGTGCTCGCGCGCCCGTCCATCCGCGGCACGCCGCCGAGGAAGTGCAGCTTGTCCGGGGTCAGGCCGCGGCCGGGCGCGGCGGGCACCTGGGCCGCGCCGCGCATGTCGATCACCGAGTCGATCGCGTCGCCGAGGCGCAGCTCCAGCCGGGTGCCGAGCTGGTCGCGCAGCACGCTGTGGATGTCCGACCAGCGGTTGGCGGTCAGCACCAGGTGCACCCCGTAGGCCAGGCCGCGCTGGGCGAGCTGGCGGATGGCCACGTCGTGCTGCTCGAAGTCCGCGCGCAGCACACCCCAGCCGTCCACGACGAGGAACACATCGCCGTGCGGGTCGTCGGCGAACTCGCCTGCGGCGCGGCGGGCACGGTAGTCGGCCATGCTCTCCACACCGTGCTCGGCGAAGCGCCGCTCGCGCGCGGCCAGCAGGGTCTGCACCTCGGCGATCGTGCGGGCGACCTGCTCGACGTTCATCCGCGCGCACACCCCGCCGACGTGCGGCAGCCCGGCCAGCGCGCCGAGCGTGCCGCCGCCGAAGTCCAGGCAGTAGAACTGCACCTCGGCCGGGGTGTGGGTGAGCGCGAGCCCGGTGATCAGCGTGCGCAGCAGCGTGCTCTTGCCCGACTGCGGGCCACCGGCGACGCCGACGTGCCCGCCCGCGCCCGACAGGTCCACCAGGTGCAGGTCGCGCATCTGCTCGAACGGCTTGTCCACCACGCCGACCGGCACCGCCAGCCGCCCCCGGCCCGGCCACCCGGCCGCGGTCAGCCCCAGGTCGGGGTCGGGCTCCAGCGGCGGCAGGAGCTGGTCCAGCGACGGCGGCGCGGCCAGCGGCGGCAGCCACACCTGGTGCGCGGGCGGGCCGTGCCCGACGAGCCTGCCGACGGCCACGTCCAGCACCGACTCCGCCGTCTCGTCGGCGACGACCTGCGGGCCGGGCTCGGCCTCCGCCGACGCGGCCTTGGCCAGCCCGAACGGGACGACCTGCCTGCGGACCTCCTCCTGCCGCTGCTCGCGCGTGCGGCGGTGGTGGGCGCCGGAGACGTAGGCGGCCTTGAACCGCACCAGCGTGGCCACGTCGCTGCGCAGGTACCCGTTGCCGGGCGCGCTGGGCAGCTGGTAGGCGTCGGGCACCCCGATGACCGACCGGCTCTCCATCGCCGAGAACGTGCGCAGGCCGATCCGGTAGGACAAGTGGCTCTCCAGCTTGTGCATGCGGCCGTCGTCGAGGCGCTGGCTGGCCAGCAGCAGGTGCACGCCCAGCGAGCGGCCGAGCCTGCCGATCATGACGAACAGCTCGGCGAAGTCGGGGTTGGCCGCCAGCAGCTCGCTGAACTCGTCGACGATGACGAACAGCGTCGGCAGCGGGTCCAGCGGGGCGCCTGCCAGCCGGGCCTTCTCGTAGTCCAGCAGCGAGCTGTGGTTGCCGCTGGCGCGCAGCAGCTCCTGCCTGCGCACCAGCTCGCCGTGCAGCGCGTCCTGCATGCGGGTGACCAGCGGCGCCTCGTCGGCCAGGTTGGTGATCACCGCGGAGGTGTGCGGCAGCCGGTCCAGGCCCAGGAAGGTCGCGCCGCCCTTGAAGTCGACCAGGACGAAGTTGAGCACCTCCGACGAGTGGGTCATCGCCATGCCGAGCACGAGGGTGCGCAGCAGCTCGCTCTTGCCCGAGCCGGTCGCGCCGATGAGCAGCCCGTGCGGCCCCATGCCGCCCTGCGCCGACTCCTTGATGTCCAGCTCCACGGTCGAGCCGTCCTCGGCGATGCCCAGCGGGATGCGCAGCCGGTCCTGGGTCAGCCCGGTGCGCCACAGCGCCCTGGGGTCCCACTCGTCGAGGTCGGCCACGCCGAGCAGCCGGGGCAGGTCGAAGTCGGCGACCATCGAGTCGGCCACCTCGGTCGCCCCGCCCAGCCGGTACGGGGAGACGACCCGGGCCAGCGCGGTCGCCTGCGCCAGGGTCAGCCCGTCCGGCAGGCACAGATCGGTGCGGACCTCCTGGCCGGTGCGGTCGTGGCGGACCATGCGCACCTGCTCGGCGGTGACGTCCAGGCGCAGCGCCGAGCGGCCGGGGGCGGCATCGAGCGCGCCGGAGACGTCGAGCACCACCGCGTTGCGGTACCCCGCCCCCGCCAGCCGCGACTCCACCGGCATCCGCACCCCGTCGAGCACGACCACGACGTAGGGCTCCTCGCGGCCGGGGGCCGCGCCCGCCTCGAACCGGCCCCGCTCGCCGAGTTCGGCGTCGAGCAGCTCGGCGAGGCCGTCGGCGTCCTCGGCGACCAGCCGGACCGGGCCTGCGCCGTCCTGCTCGACGGGGTGCTGGGCGTGCGGCAGCCACTTCACCCAGTCCCACAGCCGCGCCTGCTCGGGGCTCGCGCCCACGATCACCCGCAGGTCCTCGGGGGAGTGGAAGACCACCAGCTGGGCCAGCACGGCCCGCGCCAGCGCGCGGGCGGCGTCGGCGTCGCCTTGCAGCCGCACCTGCGCGAAGCCGCGCAGGAACAGTGCAGTCGGCTGGTTGGCCACGGTCGTGTAGGCGTTGATGAACCGCCGCAGCGCCCGCGCCGACAGCGGCTCCAGGTCGGCGACCGGCTTGGTCGCGGGCGGCGTCATCGCCACCGCGAGCCGCTGGGTGCCCAGGCCCACCCGCACCTCGGCGAAGTCGGCGTGGGCGGCCCGCCGCTCCCACAGCCGCCCGGTCATCGCCACCGACCACAGCCCGGCCGGGTCGGGGTGCAGCCAGGCCAGCGCGGTGCGCTGGCGGGCGGCGACCCCGCGCACCTGGGCCCGGACCTGGCCGAGGTAGCGCAGGTAGTCCCGGCGCTCGCCGCGCATGCGCTGGCGGCGCTCCGCCCCGCCGCGGCCGAGCTGGCTGACCACCATGACGACGGCCATCAGCCCCATCATCCCGGCCATCCCCATGCCCATCCCCGGGTTCCGCGGGCCGATGAGCACCAGCATCATCACCGCCCCGCCCAGGGTCATCGGCAGCATCACCAGCGCCGCGCCGAACCCGCCGCCGGTGGTCTCCGGCAGCGTCGGCGGCTCCTGGAGCGACAGGTCCCCGCTGGGCATCTCCGGCGGCTGCTCCCGGCCTTGCCTGCGGAACAACGTCGTGGTCATCGCGGTCGTCCTCCGGGGTCGACGGGCCTGGCTGCCCGGTACACGTCCGCGGACCGCCGCCGCGTTCACGTGAACCGCGGCGCGGGGGACGCCGTGTACCGGGCATGGCACGCACGACCACCACCGCGGCGACGACCACCTCCGGGGAGATGTGCAGGCTGACCATCTGCGGCCCCGCATCCCGGGTGGAGCTGGCCGTCCCCGCCCACGTCCCGCTGACCGACCTGCTGCCGACCGTGCTCGGCCACCTCGACCCCGCGCTGGCCACCAGCGGCCTGGCCCACGGCGGCTGGGTGCTGCAACGCCTGGGCGAGCCGCCGCTGGACGAGGACCAGAGCACCTCCGCGGCCGGGCTCTACGACGGCGACGTGCTGCACCTGCGGCCCCGCGACGACCAGCTCCCGCCGGTCGACTTCGACGACGTGGTCGATGGCGTCTACACCGGACTGTCCACCCGCGACGACCGCTGGCGGCCGGCGCTGACCAGGGCGGCGTGCGTCGCCGCGGCGGCGCTGTCCGGGCTGCTGGCGGTGCTGCTCCCGGTGGCGGCCGGGCCGGGCCTGTTCGCCGCGGTCGCGGCCGGGGCGGCCGGGGTCGTGCTGCTCGGCGCGGCCTGCGTGCTCGCGCGGCGCTTCGCCGACCGGGCGGGGGCCGCGGCGCTGGCCGCGGTGGCCGTCGTCGGCGCGGCGGTCGCCGGGCTCGCGGTGCCCGCGACGAGCTGGGTGAGCGGCCCGGGCGTGCTCGCCGCGGGCGCGGCGGCGGCTGCGGCGGCCGCCGTCGCGCGGGCGCTGACCGGGGTCGCCGCCTTCCTGGCGGTGGCCTGCGGGTCCGCCCTGGTCGCCCTCGGCGCGCTGGTCGGCGTGGCCACGGGCCTGGATCCCGCGGCCACGGCGGGGGTCGTCCTCGCCGTGGCGCTGCCCGCCGCCCGGCTCGCCCCGCAGGTGGCGATGTGGCTGGCCGGGCTGGCCGTGGAACCGGTGCCGACCTCGGCGGCGGAGTTCCAGCAGGGCCTCGACCCGCTGCCCAGCCGCACCGTCCTCGACCAGGCCGCCACGGCGAACGTGCACCTCACCGCGTTCCTGGCGGTGTTCGGGGCCGTCGCGGCCGCGGCGATGCCGGTGGTCGCCGCAGCGGGCCGCTGGGACGCGATCGCGCTGGTGGCCGCCGCCGCGGTGCTCCAACTCCTGCAGGCGCGCGAGCTGGAGGGCGGGTGGCACCGGCTCAGCGCCCTCCTCCCCGCCGCCGTCGGGCTCACCGCGCTGGTGCTCACCTGGGCCGCGCCGCTGCCCGCGCCGGGCCTGGCGGCCGTCGTGGCCGGGCTGCTCGCGCTGGCCTGCCTCGCGCTGGTCGGCGCGCACCAGCTCCCCGGGCGCAGGCTCGTGCCCCGCTGGGGGCGCTGGGGCGACGTCCTGCACTGGACCTGCGCGCTGGCCGTGGTGCCGCTGGTGCTCGCCGTCGCCGAGGTCTACGAGCTGGTCGCCGCGCTGGTGTGAACCGCCCGCCTGCCGCGGGCCGTGTCCAGATCGGAGGGAGGAGAAACCATGTACAGCAGGCGGGAGCAGGTCCAGGCGCACGCCTTCCTGGTCGGCAGGCTGGTCGCGGCGCTGCTGCGCACCGACCCCGACGCCCAGGAGCGGCCGCTGCGCCGGACCACCATCGGGGTGGTGGGCGGGATCGCCGTCGCGGCCCTGGTCTTCGCGGTGGTGCTGGTGGTGGCCCTGCTCAGCGGGCGCGACGGCGACGCCTGGCGCGCCCCCGGCACGCTCGTGGTCGAGAAGGAGACCGGCAACCGGTACCTGCTGGTCGACGGCAGGCTGCGCCCGGTCCTCAACTACGCCTCCGCCCGGCTGCTGGTCGGCGGCGAGCCCGCGGTCGCGCGGGTCGGCGCCGCCGCCCTGGCGGGCACGCCCAAGGGCGGCCCGGTCGGCATCCTCGGCGCGCCGGACTCGGTGCCCGCGCCGTCGGCCGCCCCGGCCTGGCTGGTGTGCGCGGGCGCCGACGACGTGGTTACCGTGACCATCGGCGCTGATGCGGGCGCCGCCGCGCCGGAGGGGGAGGCGCTGCTGGTCACCGCGGGCGGCGAGCTGCACCTGGCGTGGCGCGACCGGCGGCTGCGGATCACCGCGCCCTGGACGCCCCGAGCCATCGGCCTGGACCCGGCCGCCGCCGTGCGGGTCGACCCGGCCTGGCTCAACACCCTCCCCGCTGGCCCGGACCTGGGGTCGCCGCCGGTGCCCAGCGGCGGACCCGGGCCGGTGGTCGCCGGGCAGCCGACCACGGTCGGCCAGCTCGTCACCGTGCCCGACGCCGTGGGCGGCGGCCGGTACGCCGTGCGCGCCGAGGGGCTGGTCCCGGTGACCGCCACCGTGGCCGCGCTCATCATGGCCGACCCGGACCGCGGCGGGCTGCCCGCGCTGCGCATCACCCCGGCCCAGCTGGCCGAGCAGACGATCCTGCCAGCGCCGGTGTGGCAGGCGGAGCTGCCGCCCGAGCCGCCCGCGCCGCTGCGCACCGACGACCGCGCGCCCTGCGTGCGCTGGGCAGGCGACACCGCGGTGCTGGCCACCGCGCCCCTGCCCGACGCCCAGGCCCCGACCGCGGCCGGGCTGGTGCGCGACGGCCGCGTGGCCGACCGGATCGCCGTCGCACCCGGCGCCGGGCTGCTGGCCCGCACCCGCCCCGCCCCCGGCGTGCCCGGCGCGGGCGCCTACCTGGTCACCGAGTCCGGGGCCAAGTACCCGGTGGCCGACGGCGAGGCCGCCGCCGCGCTCGGCCTGCCCGCCGAGACCGCCCACGCCGTGCCCGCCGACCTGCTCGCCCTGCTCCCGACCGGACCCGTGCTCGCCCGGATCGGCTAACCACAACCGGAGGAAACCCATGTCCAAGTACGGCTACGACGACGCATCCCTCAACTCCATCATCGTCGCCACCAGCGGCGCCCTGGACCAGATGGGCCGGGTCAACCAGCAGGTCTACGCGATCTCCGGCCAGCTGCCCGCGGCCAACAACTCCACCTCCGGGCAGAAGCTGTCGATGGCCCTGGCCAACTGGAACTCCGACTTCACCCGGGTCGTCGGCCAGCTCAACGCGCTCAACGAGAAGGCCAACGCCCTGCTGCGGGCCAACCGGTCCGCCAACACCGACGCCGACGGCGCCTCCGGCGGCGCGCAGTAACCACGGAAAGGGAAAGCCCGATGACCTCCTTCGACATCGACCACAACGGCTACCTGGAGCTCAACGAGCAGCTGCTCATGCACGTGCGCTCCGTCGGCGACATCCTGGAGAACCTCAACTCGGCGCTGCGCAACATCCCCAGCGCCGCGCGCGGCCAGGCGACGCCGGTCTGGCTGGAGGCGCAGCAGAACTGGACCCGGATCTACCAGGAGATGCAGCAGAAGCTCAACGCCAGCACGCTCTCCTCGAGCAACGTCCACGAGATCTTCCAGAACGGCGACAACGCGGGCGCGCGGATCATGCTCTCCTGACCGGTCCCGGCCGCGGGTCCGGTGTGGACCCGCGGCCGCCCGGTCGAGGAAACCCCGACAGGAGGCGCAGACATGGCGAACAAGATCACTTTCGACGAGGAGAAGTACAACCGGCTGCTCAAGGCGATGGACGAGCTGGAGCGCAGCCTGCTGCACGACGCCACCACCACCCCGGCGCTCGTGCTCGACGGCGAGATCGTCCTGCAGCCCGGCAAGCAGCACTGGGGCCCGGCCACCCGCCTGGTGTCGGCGGGGACCGAGTTCGGCGGGTCGGTCGAGGCGCAGAACGAGCAGTTCCGCAAGGCGCTGGTGACCTTCCGCAACGCGCTGGAGGTCGCCAAGGAGATCTTCAAGGAGACCGACGACCTGGCGACCTTCGACATCGCCAGCTTCGTCGCGCAGTACCCGGACTTCAACGTCGGCGGCGGCCTGGGCGGAAAGCCCGGCGGGGCGTAGCCGCCCGGACGACCACGGAGGATGCCATGCCCGTCACCCTGCCCGAAGGCGACGACCTGTCCGCCGCGACGTTCGAGCAGATCCTGTTCGCCGTCACCGGGACCGGACCGGACCTGCGCGGCCAGGTCAACACCGGGGGAGCACCCGGCGGGGAGCACACCTGGCTGCTGTTCGCCGACAACCCCGGCAAGGAGAACTCCTGGCACTACCGCGCCTGGGACACCTACTACTTCGGGGTCGACCACAACCAGGCGGCCTTCAGCAACTGGCAGTCGATGGTCCGCGAGATCGACGCGGTGGCCCAGCGGCTCTACGACGGCAAGCTCGGCCTGATGGACAGCAAGCGGCTGTGGGACAGCGCCGCGGTCGTCGACCAGTACCTGAAGTGGCTCAACACCAGCTTCACCTCCGTGCAGACGTGGACGACGAGCCTGTCCGGCGAGGGCTCGGCGTTCAAGGGCAAGGCGGCCTACGCCATCCAGATCAACCTGCGGCGCCTCGCCCATACGCTCGGCGACCTGTACCAGCAGATCGTCGTCGACCGCAAGCCCGCCACGCCCGACGGGCTGCGGTCGGCGGCGCAGTGGCTGGAGCTGTTCGGCCGCACGATGGCCAACGCCTGGTGGGAATCGCAGGCGTTCCTGCTCAACGGCGCGGCGAAGGCCGCGCGCGCGATCATGGCCAACGTCAACAACTACCTGAGCAAGCGCGGGCTGTTCGTGGCCAACAAGGGCGAGGGCGGCGACCCCTACTACCTCGACGACGGCAACCCGCTGGGGCTGTCCGCCAAGGAGTGGATCGTCAACGTGCTCAGCACGTACGACTCCCACTCCTACGCCTTCGTCGGCGGCGTCGTGTTCCCCGACGGGCTGACCGCGGTCAAGGGCGACCTGCAGCAGCGGTCCACTTGGGACGCTTTCAACGCCGCCATCAGCGGCTACCTGCGCGCGGAGCTGACCAAGCTCGACGGCGTGGCCCAGCCGCTGAGCACCACGCTGGCGCGGGCGTACGAGGAGGGTCGGCGGTCGCTGGGGGAGCTGAAGACCAACCCGCCGCCCAACTTCGGCAGCCCGCCGCCCAAGCTCGGCGGCGGCCCCGGCGGCGGACCCGGCGGCGGGGGCAAGATCCCGCCGCCGCCACCCGGGCCCGGCGACCAGAAGTTCAAGGTGACGCCGCCGCCGAACGGCGGGATGGGGGGATCGGGCGGTCCCAACGGCGGCCCGGGTGGACCCAACGGCGGCTTGGGCGGTCCTGACGGCGGTCCCGGTGGGTCGAAGTCGGGGATGGCCGTCCCGAACGGCGGACTCGGCGGGGGCACGGGTCCGGGTGGGCCCAACGGCGGCCCGGGTGGCTGGTCGTCCGAGCAGGACCGGTTGCTGTCCAAGCTCGCGCCGATGCCCGACGGGCCGGGCGCGGACGGCCGCTCGGGCGTCCGGCTGCCCGACGGGCTGGTCGACCCGGCCAACGGCGGCGGCCTGCTCCCGCCCAACGGCCTGTCCCCGAACGGCGGCCTGTCCCTGAACGGCGGTCTGACCCCGAACGGTGGCTTGTTGCCCAACGGCGGTCAGTCGTCGAACGGTGGCCTGCTGCCCAACGGTGGCCTGTCGCCGAACGGCGGTCTGCTCCCGAACGGCGGCCTGCTGCCCACCGGCGGCGGCACGCCCCCCGCGAACGGGCGCGGACCCGACGGCGTGGTGCGCCCGCCGCTCGGCGCGCCCGACCGGCCCGGCAGGCTGCCGTCCGACGAGGACGAGCCCGACGGCTGGGCGCCCCCGGTGCCCGGCGACGCCCCGCCGCTGCAGCCGGGCACCGAGCTGCCCCCGGTCAACCGGCCCGGCCAGCCCGACGGCGAACTCGGCCTCGGGCCGGGGGCCGCGCCGGGCAGCAGCCCCGGGTTCACCCCCGACCTGCCCGGCGGCTCGGGCGGCTCGGGCGCCGAGGGCGGCCTAGGCGCCGGTGCGGGCCTCGGCGCGGACGGTGGTCCCGGTGGCGCCGGGATCGGCGCTCCGGGCTCCGACGCGGTGCAGGGCTGGTCGGACTGGTCCGAGCGGATGCCGGGGGCCGGGCCCGGGACGGGCGGGACGTCGGGGACCGGTGGTCCCGGGCGGCTGGACCAGGGCGGCGGCATGCCGTTCATCCCGCCGATGATGGGCGGCCTCGGCGGCCCGACCGGGTCCGGCGGCAACGACCGCGAGCGTGAGCGGCAGACCTGGCTGACCGAGGACGAGAAGGTCTGGGGCGCCGACCGCGACGGCTGCGTCGGCGTCATCGGCAGGCCCGGCGCGGACGGCCCGCAGGCCGACGAGCCGCTGGCGCCCACCCACGTGCACGTGCGCTCCACCGCGCCGCGCGGCCGCGCCGCGGTCGCCCGGCGGGGCGCGGAATCCACCGAGACCGGCTGAGAGGGACGCATCTTATGTTCACCCCCTTGCACAACGACATGACCGCGGCGCTGGCCGAGCTGCGCGAGCAGCAGGCGAAGATCGCCGACGCGCTCGGCCGCATGGCGTCGGCCAGCACCACCGCGGCGACCGACGACCGGATGGTCAGCGCCACGGTGGACGGTCGGGGCAGGCTCACCGCCGTCGCCATCGCGGGCCGCCGCTGGCGCGAGCTGGCGCCGGGGGAGTTCGCCGCGCGGGTGGTCGAGGCGGTGAACCGGGCCCAGGACGCCGCTGCCGAGGCGGCGGCGGGCCTGGTCGCCGACCTGATGCCCGCCGGGGTCGACCTCGACCGGCTGCGCGACGTCGGGCCCGACCTGTCGGCGATGGTCGACGCGGCGGTCGACGAGGCCGGGCGGTGGGGGCGGTGAGCGACCGGCTGGTGGTCGACGTCGAGGCGCTGCGCAGCGGCGGGGTCAACATCGAGGGGACCACGCGGCTGGCGCTGGCCATCTGCGCGGAGCTGCGCAGCCGCGTCGCGGCCCTGCGCGGCGCGGGCGGCGGCGGCGAGATGGGCCAGAAGTTCGACCAGGGCTACAAGCCGGGCGAGGAGGAGGCCCTGCGCTTCCTCGACCTGCTCGGCAAGATCCTCGGCGACGCGGGCGGCCGCACGATCACCACCGCCCGCGTCTTCGCCGACTCCGGCGCCGAGGCCGACGCGATCGTCCGGACCGAGTAGGGGAGCCCCACCATGGCGATGATGGTCAGCGACGAGGTCCGCACCATGTTCCAGGTCCTCACCGGCGAGGAGTGGCCCGACGCCGACGAGGACAAGCTGCGCGAACTGGCCGATGCGTGGGACACCGCGGCCCAGCGGCTGGAAGGCCAGCTCGCCCCGCAGGTGGCGCACGCCGTCTCGACCATCAGGTCCACCTTCCACGGCGAGGCCGAGCAGGCCTTCGCCGCGCGGATGGCCCCGTTCGTGGAGGGGGAGAACCACTTGGCGGCCGCCGCGGAGCGCTTCCGCGCCCTGGCGGCGTTCCTGCGCGAGCTGGCGCTGGACGTGGAGTACGTCAAGCTGGTGTCGATCCTGTCGCTGATCGCCCTCATCGCCGAAATAGCCTGGGCCACGGCGATGGCCTTCTGGACCGCGGGCGCCAGCATGGTCTGGCTGGCCGCCCGCATCGCCATCGTCCGCTTCCTCCTGCAAACCCTCCTCGGCAGGCTGGTCCTGCGCTTCGCCCAGGCCGCGGTCTTCGGCATCGCCTTCCAACTGGTGATCGACGTAGCCGCCCAGTCCATCCAGTTCGCCATGGGCAACCGGCACACGTGGAACAAGAAGTACACCCAGAACGCCGCCGGGGTAGGCGCCCTCGGCGCCGCCCTGGGCGTCCCGCTGGGCGGCATCGGCAAATTCCTGTCCACCATCTCGACCAAGGGCCTCGACAACCTCCTCGGCAAGATCGCCACCGGCCCCAACTGGCACCGAGCCCTCCCGAAGGCCATCACCGAGACCGGGATGGAAGCCCTCCAGGAGATGCTGACCGAGGGAACGTACAAGTACGCCACCGAAGGCGAATTCGAGCTGAACCCCTTCGCCGCCACCTCAGGCGCCGCTTCTGGCGCAGGCACCTTCGCAGGCGGCGAACTAGGCAACTCCCTCCGCGGCACCCCCACCCCCACCCCCCAACCCCCCACCCCCGACCCCACCCGCACCCCAGACCCAACCCCTTCCACCACCACTTCACCCACCACCACACCGCCAACCACCACACCACCCACGACCGCACCCCCGACCACCACCACACCACCCGCGGCCGCACCCCCGACCGCACCCCCGACCACCGCTCCACCACCAACCACCGCTCCACCCATGACCACCCCGCCCACCACTGCGCCGCCCCCTACGACACCGCCCACCACCACAACGCCCACGACCACACCGCCGACCACCGCGCCGCCGACCACCACACCGCCGACCACCGCGCCGCCCACGACCGCGCCGCCGACCACCGCTCCACCCATCACCACCCCGCCCAGCGACGTCACCGCACCCGGCACCACCCCACCCGCAGGCACCACGTCACCAAGCGGCACCACCCAACCTGGCGGCACGACCCAACCCGGCAGCGGCGCGACTCAGCCGGGCAGCACGACCGAGCCGGGCAGCACGACCGAGCCTGGAAGCACGACCGAGCCTGGAAGCACGACCGAGCCTGGAAGCACGACCCAACCTGGCGGCACCACCGCACCAAGGAACACCCCTTCGCCCGAGGCCACCCACCCCACCGGCCCCGCCACCCCAACCGGCACCCCTCAACCCGTCGGCACCACCGCACCGAACAACACCACACCCCCGAGCACCCAACCCGGCGGGACCACCGCGCCCAACACCCAGCCAGCAGGAACGCCCCCACCCACCAACAACTCCCAGCCCGCCGGAACGCCCCAGCCCGACGGAACCACCCAGCCCGGCGGTAGCACGCACCCCGACGCTCCCACCCTGCCGAACAGCAACCCCCAGCCGGACGGACCCACGCACCCCGACGGCCCGGCTACGCCCGAACGCACCCTGCAACCCGACGGCACCACCCAACCGGCCACCACCCCGAACATCACCCCGCCCAACGGCAGCACCCAGCCCGAAGGCAACAACCAGCCCGGCGGTGCCACCCAGCCCGGTGGAGCCACCCCGCCTGGCACCACTCAGCCCGGCGGGACCACTCAGCCCGGCGGGACCACCCAGCCCAGCGGGATGAATCAGCCTGGCGGCATCACTCAGCCCGGTGGGACCGCCCCGCATGGCGGGACCATTCAGCCGGGCAGCATCACCTCGCCTGGTGGGACCACCCAGCCCGGCGGGACGACCACGCCTGGCGGCGTCACTCAGCCTGGCGGTACCCCTCAGCCCAGCGGGGCATTCCAGCCCGGCGGCATGACTCAGCCTGGCAGCAGTCAGCCTCTCAACAGCGGCCTGCCCGGTGGCGTGAACCAGCCTGGTGGCAGCACCCAACCCTCCAACACCCCGCCAACTGCCCGCACCCAACCTGGCGGCACGACCCAACCGAACGGTTCCACGCAACCCGCCAGCACCTCACCCAGCGGCACCACCCGCCCCGCCACCGCCCCGCCTCCCTCGGCCATGCAGCCCGATCCCACCCCGCCGGCCGCCACCACACCAACCGCCACCACACCAACCGCCACTCCGCCCACCGGCACAACGCGAACCGGCACCACCCCGCCCAACGTCGCCCCGCTGACCAGCACCACCTCACCGAGCACCACCTCACCGAGCGCCGCCCCGCCCGCAGGCCCCACCTCGCCCACCACCGGCATCACCCCGCCCAACGCTGCTCCGCTAACCCGCCCCACCCAGCCCAGCGTCGCTCCGCCCGCCAGCACCACCCCGCCCAGCACCACCCCGCCGACCAACACCACCCCGCCCAACGTCGCCCCGCCGACCAACATCACCTCGCCCAACACGGCCCGACCGGCCAACATCACCTCACCCAGCACCGCCCCGCCCCCCAGCGCCACCTCACCCAGCAGCGCTGGCGGCACCCCTGCTGTCGCCTCAGCAACCACCCCCGCCCACCAGTCCCCCCGCACCGAAGGCACACACAACTCAACCGGCGACACACCGCGCTCCCAAAGCAGTGCCAACACCCAACCGAGCGTCAATCGCAGCGGTGACGGGCGCACACCACCCCCCGAGAACCCGGGCGCACCCACCGAGCCCACCCCCCGACGCCTGCGCAGAGCCCCTGAGTCGGGCCAGCAGGCGAGGGATGTGAGCGCGCAGCCGCTCACCGCCGACGAAATCGGCAACCGCCTCGCTCCGCTACCCACGCCGTCCCCGCACGCGCAGCTGGGCACGGATGTCTTCGCGGATCGCACGCCGCCGCCCGCCCCGGCGTTCACCAGCGGCTACAACTACTCCGAGTTGCACGCCGACAAGCGGGCCGCGTTCTTCGACCTGATCGACATGACCAAGCCGCAGCCGACCGCCCAGCAGCTCAAACCGGGGCGTCTCCCGGCGAACAGCGGCACGATCATCACCGGGCGCGAGGTCCACCGGAGCAACGCGCCCACGCTGTTCAAGCCTGGCAGGTCGAAGAACCAGAAGGTGCCGAAGATCGTGCACAGCATCTGGATGGGCGGGCCGCTCACCGATCAGGCCTTCCTGCGCAACGTCAGCGAGGCCGCCACCAACACGCTCAACCCCGGCTACCGGTTCGTCCTGTGGACCGATGTCACGCGGGCCGAGATCGCGGCAGCGCAGGCCGAGATCGCGGCAGCACGGGAGGGCGCGGTCTCCGCTCGGAGCAGGCGGGTGGCGGACATGGTCTCGTGGGCGGAGACGGCGGGGGTGCGGCTGGTCAACATCGACGAGGTGTTCACCGCCGACGCGCCGATGCGGTTCGACCAGGAGACGCGCAGCGAGCGCGGCCAGCGGTCCGGGCCCCGGTACGCCGCGGCGAGCGACATCCTGCGGCTGGAGATCCTCAACCGGTTCGGCGGCGTGTACGTCGACGGCGACAACGTGATCACGACCAACCTCGACCAGGTGCTCAGGGACACCGCCAACGACCCGCACGGGCTGGCGATCGGGCGCACCGGCCAGTCGTTGACCAACTCCACGCTGATCGCCGCGGCCGGGTCGGCGGGGATCCAGGCGTACCTGGACGCCGTCGGCGCCAACGACCGCAAGACGGTGGCCGAGCTGTTCTTGGCGACGAGCGACGAAGCTCGTCTCGAAATGCGCCGCCACAACGACATCCGCGGCGAGATCGTGCGGCGGACGGGCCCCAACTACCCGTTGTTCGAGGACGTCGCCGAGCGGCTCGGCATCCCCCCGGAGTACGGCAGGCGGCGGGACAAGCTCACCCCCGTGCCCTCCGAGGTCGTGGGCGTCAATTCGGACAAGACGTGGTTGAGCAGCGCGCCCCCGCCGCTGCTGGACGAGCGCACCGTGACCGACGCGGTGAAGGGCGCCGTGCAGAGCCTGCACCGGGACCACCCGGCCCGCGACGGCACCGTGCACCTGCCCGTCGCCGAGCGGATCATCGCCAAGCTCCCCCCGGCCCAGCGCCCGGCCGCCTGGGCGGAGACCACGCGGCTGTTCCTGGGCAGCCGCCCCGGCGGCGTGGTCCAGATCAACGTCATCGACGCCCCGCGTTCGGTGGTCGACCGCCTCTCCGCGGCCTTCCCCGGCAGCACCGTCGTGCAGCTCAAACCCAGGACCATCGACGACGAACCGGACCCGTCCGCCTCCCAGCCAGCCGAGTCCAGCCCTGAGCCGGCCGAGTCCAGCACCGCACCTGCCGAGTCCGGGAACCAGCCGCCCGAGTCCCCTGATACGCGCGGCGAGCCCGGGGACCGGCCCGCGGGCGAGGCAGGCCGCCGCCCCGCGCCGCCTGCCGATCAGTCGCCTGAGCCGAGCCCGGCGCCCGCCGCCAGCCCCGCGCCGAGCAACCAGGCCGGACCGGTCCGGCCGCTGCACGGGCCGCAGCACGACAAGTACTGGGAGCGCGCCGACGACCGGACCGCGTCGTGGTTCGTCCGCGACAACCCGCTGCCGCCGCGCGCGTGGGAGTCGCTGCGCAACAAGGAGCAGGTCCAGGTCCGGACGGTCTCCTTCGACCCGGTCGACATGCTGCGGGAGGCGGACCAGAAGAAGCCCGACTTCATCAGCGGGACCGTGCGCTACGACGTGCGGCTGATGGAGGTCCAGCCGAACCGGTTCGTGCAGGAGTACACGGTCCGCATCCACCTCGACCCGACGCCGTCGGTGACGCCCGACCAGCTCCGGCAGGTGAAGGACGGCGCGAAACTGGCCGTCGACCGGCTCTACAACCAGGGCTACCGCCTGCCCTCCGGCCCGCAGTTCCACCTCAGGATCGAGTTCGTCGACCACGCCGAGGACGCCCACGTCTCCGTGCAGGTGGCCAACGTCGACTACGCCGACGAGGGGCTGTGGGGCACGGTGCCACCCCCGGTGACCTACGCCCACGAGATCGGCCACTACCTCGGCCTGCCCGACGAGTACCGCGACGGCAAGCGCGACCAGCGCGTGTTCAACTCCGGCGGCCCGCACCGCGTCGTGCACCGGGACGCCGACGGCAACCGGCAGGTGCGCCACGAACCCCGCTGGAACTCCGTCCGCCTCGGCGACGACGGCCTGATGAGCAACACCAGGCAGAGCACCCCGGTGATCCTGCCCCGCCACCTGTGGCACATCGACCGGATGACGACCAGCCAGGTCCACCTGCCCGAGACCGACTACGCCACCCTGCACGCCCCCGGCGCCGAAGCCCAACGCCCACCGGCGACCTTCGGCGCCATCGCCAGGGAGTTCGACCGTGTGCGGTCGTCTCCGAATCCAGATTGGATGTCCTATTTGGACATGCTGGACGCCGCTGCTCCACAGCTGGCCGAGATTGATCCGCATGCGTTGGCCGAGCACCGGCGGGATGTCGACGTGCAGCGGATCCGGTCGGCTGCGGCGGCGGGGGAGGTCATCCCGGTGCGCGGGACGACCGCGCGGCTGGTGCCGGGGGTGGACGGGTTCCGGTTGGTCGGGGCGGCCGTGACCGCGGCGCTGGCCGCGGACCTGGCGGCGATCACCGGGTGGGACGTCGTGGCCCTGGTGGTCGGCGCGGACGCCGAGGAGCCCCGGACGCTGCGCTTCCCGCCGCGGGGGCGGCCGCTGCCGGGGTGAGGCGCCCGTCCATCGGCAGCCCTGGCCTTCCGGCCCCGGGCCGGCTCCGTGTCCCGGCAGCCGGGAATGAACCGTGATGGCGGTGGGAGTCGTGTCTGGGGTGGATGAGGAGGAGACGATGGCGATTTCCGTCTGGTGGGTTGGGGCGGCTCTGGTCGTTGGCAGGCCGGGGCAGGACGACAGCGC
Organism: Actinokineospora sp. NPDC004072; assembly: GCF_053604195.1. Classification (NCBI taxonomy): domain Bacteria; kingdom Bacillati; phylum Actinomycetota; class Actinomycetes; order Pseudonocardiales; family Pseudonocardiaceae; genus Actinokineospora; species Actinokineospora sp. NPDC004072. The sequence goes on from NZ_JBSGHB010000002.1 coordinate 500,638, forward strand.
CGTGGCGCTGGCCGAGGCGCTGGCTGAGGAGCCGGGCCGCACGGCTGTCGTGGTGGGGGAGAGCGCGGCTGACGCGGTGGCTCGACTGGACCCGTGGGTGGTCGCCGACCTGGGCGACGTCATCGACCGCGGTGTCCGGCTGTTCGCCCCCCGCCTGGCCGCCATCGCCCCCGACGGGAGCCCGTCCCCAGCCCGACTCCTGGCCGACCGCCTCGCCACCGAGGTAGTCGCCCCCGACGCCGACCTCATCGAACTCCCCGGCGGCACCGTCTTCGCCACCGGCGCAGGCTGGATCTCCTACCGCCCAGGCCACCCCCGCACCCCCATCGGCCCCCGCCACCCGGCCCCGTGGTGGCAACCCCTCCTCCCCACCGACCTAGGCCCCCACGTCACCCACGTCCCATCCGGCCTGTGGATCCACACCCCCACCGCACGCCCCCACCCCCACACCCCACCCTCCCCCCACCTAACCATCACCGTCGACGACCAAGCACCCCACTCCACCGTCGCCGCAGTCCTTTCCGCCCTCCCCACCCCCCTCCACCCCCACACCCTGATCCGCCGCACAACCCCCCGCACCCCCATCACCATCACCCCCGACGGCCGAGTCCTCCCCGCACCCCCCACCCACCCCGCCCAACCCTGCTCACCGCGAAAGGGCCAACCCAATACACCCCCCGCCCACCCAGGGGGCAGCCCAGCCGATATGTACGCTATCGATCACGTGTTCGAGGCGTCAAACGATTTTCGGGGGCCTGGGACTTCGGCTACGGGTCCGGTGTGGACTCGCGGGGCTTCGTTGCCTGCGGCTGTGGCTCAGCAGGTGGTGCCGGTTGTTGGGGCGTCTGCTGGCTCGGTGCCGAGGGCGGGGTTCATCCGGCCGGTGGAGAGGGCTCCGGGTGTCGGGCTGGCTTCGGGATTGGCCGCGCAGGCCGCTGCGGAGCCGCGTGCCGACGAGATGCCGCTCGCCGCGGAGAAGCCGCGGGTCGCCGCTGCGGAGCCGCCGGTCGTTCGGGGGGAGCCGCCGATCGTTCGGGTGGAGATGCAGGCCGTTGAGGTGAAGGCGCGGACCGCTGCGGATGAGATGCAGGCCGCTCAGGCGAGGGCGCGGGTTGCCGCGGCGAAGAGGCCGACCGTTGGGACGGAGACGGCTGTCGCCGAGGCGAAGGCGCGGGACCTTGGAGCGGCGGCGCGGGTCGCTGCGGTGGATACGCAGCTCGTTGAGGCGAAGCCGCGGGTCGCTGCGGCGCAGACGCACGCTGTTGAGACGGAGGCGGAGGCGGAGGCGTGGGCCGCTGGGGCGCAGACGCGCGTCGCTGAGGCGGGGATGCCGGTCGTCGAAGCGAACGCGCCGGTTGTTGCGGATGAGGCACTGGCGGCTGAGGCGAGGGCGCGGGTCGTCCTGGCGGAGATGCCGGTCGTTCTGGCGAGGGCGCGGGTCGCTGGGGTGGAGGGGGCCGTTGCTGAGGCGAAGGCGCGTGTCGGTGGGGTGGAGACGGCCCTCGTTGGCGCGGAGAAGCGGGTCTCGGCGGTGGAGGTGCCTATCGCTGGGGGAAAGGTGGAGGCGGTAGGGGGGCCGTTGCCTGTTGCTAAGGCTCGGACCGTTTTGCCGGGGCAGGTGGGGAAGCCGCGCAGTGGGGCGGCAGGGGTTGAGGTGCCGGTGGGGGTGCGGGCTACTGCGGAGCAGCGGCAGCGGGTTCGGCTGGGGTTGGGGAGTCGGTATGACGTTGCGGTGCGGGCGGTTAGTTCCTTGTTGTCGGAGCGGCCGGGGTTGCGGGTGGGTGGGGAGGAGGGGTTGGTTGCGGAGCTTGCGGTTGTGCATGTCTTCGCGGAGGAGCCGCGGGGGCAGTACGACGTTGATTTCTACAGCTGCCTGGCCGGAGGTCTGCGGCGGTTGCCGACCGCCCGCGCTGTCGTCGTCCGGGGTGTGCCCGCGGACGTCGCGGCGCAGGAAGGGGATGTGGTCCGGCTGCCCACCCCCGTCGTCGCCTTGCCCGCCCAGGCCCCGACGCCCGTCGGGCCCGGGGAGGCGCTGATCTGGACCACCACCGCCCGCAGGCTCGACGGGCTCAGGGACGGTGGCGAAGTCGTGTTGCCCGGGCACACGCGGTTGCGGGTGCTGGGCGTCGAGGACGGTCGCGTGCTGCTGGGGGAGGTGGGCGCTCCCGTGGAGACCGCGCTCGCCCGCCTGCGCGCGGCCGCCGCCGCCCGCGCGCCCGTCGATCCCGCGGTGCCCGCCGTCGACCGGTGGTTCGGCGAACTGCCCGCCGCCTGAAGGAGGAGACCAATGTTGGAACTGCACCACCGGCTGCTCGCGCTGGCAGGCCGCGCGCCGGATGCGTGGCTGATCATCGCCAGGGAGGTGCTCGCCGAGGGCGACACCGAGCGGCTGGCCGAGCTGATCGACGCGCTCGCCCCCGTCCTCGGCGACCTCCCCGAGCACGTCTTCACCACCGACAGCCACCCCGAGCTGGACCGGATCGCGGTCGCCGCGGTGGCCACGCAGCCGGGGACGGCGGCCTGCTGGGGCGTCACCCGCGGCAGCGGCGAGCGCGTGCACCTCATCCAGGCCGACGACGCCGTGCTGCCCGCCATCACCGCGGCCGTCCAGCGGGCGCTCACCGATGCGGGCGCCACGCCCCGCGTCGAGGTGTTCGGGCCGACCACCGCCCTGCCCGCCTACCACGAGACCGCGCTGCGCTCGGCCGTGCTGCTGTGGTCGGCGGCCCCCGCCCGGCCGGTGCGGGTCGCGCCGGTGTTCGACGGGGCCTCGCCCGCGGGTGGGCCGTGGTTCTCCCCGGCCCGCGAGCTCGTGGTCGACGCCGACGAGCGGCAGCGGCTGCTCGACTTCCTGGAGGGCGGGGAGCTCGTGCTCGCCGCCGACACGCCCCTGCCCGACGTGCTGAGCGCGCGCAGGCCCGACGTGGTGCCCGCCGACCTGCGCTCCGACGGCGCATGGGTGTGGTCGGCGGCCAGCGGCTACTTCCTCGACCGCCACCGGGTCGCCATCGACCCCGGGCTCGCCGAGCACGCCGCGGGCGCGGGCGCGCCCGCCGACCTCAGCCCGCTCGACCGCCACCGGGTGCGCGCCGCGCTCACCCCCGGGACCGAGGGGGTGCCGCTGTGGCGAGCAGGCTGAGCGGCGCCCGCGCCGTGCTCGGCGTCTCGCCGACCGAGCCGGACTGCTTCCGCACCATCAACGACGCCATCGCCGCCGCCCGGCCGGGTGACGTGGTGGCCGTCTGGCCCGGCGAGTACCAGGAGACCGTCGTCCTCGACCGCGAGGTGCGCCTGTCCGGAGCGGGCGGCGCGGGCGAGGTGCGGGTGAGCGCCACCCGCGGCCCGGTCCTGCGGCTGGTCGCCGAGCACGCCGAGGTCTCCGGGATCGTCTTCGCCCACGAGGGCGCCGAGGCCGCGGTCGACCTGCTCGCGGGCTCGCTGCGCATCGAGGAGTGCGAGCTGCGCGCCGACTCCGAGGTGGCCGTCGCCGCCCGCGGCGGCGCGGAGCTGCGGGCCAAGGACTTCCAGGTGCGCAACCCCGGCGGCGCGGGCCTGCTGGTCTTCGACGGCGCGCGCGCCGACCTCGTGGGCTGCGCCCTGGCCGAGATCGGCGGCACGGCCGTCGTCGCCCGCACCGGCGGCACGCCGAAGCTGGTCGACTGCGTGGTGTCCGACGCCCAGGGCGGCGTGCTGATCGCCGACCACGCGGGCGGTTCGCTCACCGACTGCCGCGTCGAGCGGATCAAGGGCACCGCGATCGTTGTGGAGGACCACGGCGAACTCCTCGCCACCGGCACCACCGTGTCCGATGTGGACGGCGCGGCGGTGCTGTGCGCGGGCGGGTCGCGGCTGCTGCTGCGCGACAGCCGGGTCGAGCGGGCCGCGGCGCAGGCCGTCGTGGTCGTGCAGGACGGCGCGGTCGAGTTGGAGCGGGTCACCGTCGACGCCGCGGGCGGCCACGCCCTGCACGCCGTCGACGCCGCGACGGCGGATCTGGTGGAGTGCGTGGTCACCGGCGCAGGCCACGACGGCGTGCTCGCGGCCGGGACCGCCACCGTCCGCCTCACCCGCTGCGAGCTGACCGGCGGCGCGGGCGCGGGGGTGCTCGCCGAGGGGCAAGCCGACGTGCGGGTGGGCGACACCCGCGTGGTGGGCGCGGCCAACGCGGGCCTGCTGGCCCGCGGCGCCGCCCGGCTGGCCGTCGACGGCGGCGAGGTCCGCGGCTGCGCCACCGGCGTCGAGTGGCACGACAAGGCGACCGGCGGGATCGTCGGCTGCGAGGTCTGGGACAACCGCGGCGAGGGAATCGTCCTGCGGACCGCGGAGCCGGTGCCCGTCGAGGACTGCCGGGTCGAGCGCACCCGCACCCCCGACCCCGCCGCGCCGCCCCCGGAGCAGCCCGACCCCGACCGCGACCACCTCGACGCCCTCCTCGCCGAGCTGTCCGGCCTGGTCGGCCTCGACGGCGTGAAGCGCGAGGTGGAGACCCTGGTGCGGCTGCACCAGATGGCCGAGCGCCGGGCCGTGGCCGGGCTGCCGTCACCGCCGCTGAGCAGGCACCTGGTGTTCGCGGGCTCCCCGGGCACCGGCAAGACCACCGTGGCCCGCCTCTACGGCCGCATCCTGGCCGCGCTCGGCGTGCTGCGCACCGGGCAGCTGGTGGAGGTCGCCCGCGCGGACCTGGTCGCCTCGGTGATCGGCGGGACCGCCCTGAAGACCACCGAGCGGTTCGAGGCGGCGCTCGGCGGCGTGCTGTTCATCGATGAGGCGTACACGCTGGCGGCCGGGACCGGCGGCGGGCACGACTTCGGCCGGGAGGCCATCGACACGCTGGTGAAGCTGATGGAGGACCACCGCGAGGACGTCGTGGTCGTCGTCGCGGGCTACACCAGCGACATGCGCACCTTCCTGGCGGCCAACCCCGGCCTGTCCTCGCGCTTCTCCCGGACCATCGAGTTCACCGACTACTCCTCCGCCGAGCTGGTGACCATCGTCGAGGGGCTGTGCCGCGACCACCACTACCGGCTGGAGTTCGAGACCCGCGCCGCGCTGCACACCTACTTCACCAACCTCCCCCGGGACGCCACCTTCGGCAACGGCCGCACCGCCCGCAAGGTCTTCGAGGAGATGGTGGGCAGGCAGGCCTACCGGCTGGCCGAGGACGAGCAGGTCAACGAGGTGTCGCTGACCCGGCTGCTGCCCGACGACCTCGGCCCGCTGCCCGGCGCCGCGGTCGGCGCGGGCGCGGGCCGGGTGGACGAGGAGCGGGTGGACCAGCTGCTGGGCACCCTGCGCGGGCTCGTCGGCCTGGAGGAGGTCAAGACCGAGGTCGCCGCGATGGTCGACCTGCTGGCCTCGGCCCGCCAGCGGCAGGCGGCCGGGCTGCCGGTGCCGTCGCTGAGCAGGCACCTGATCTTCGCGGGCCCGCCCGGCACCGGCAAGACGACCGTGGCCCGGCTCTACGGCTCGCTGCTGGCCGCGATGGGCGTGCTCGCGCAGGGGCAGGTCACCGAGGTCAGCCGCGCGGACCTGGTCGGGGAGTACGTCGGGCACACCGCCCGGCGCACCACCGAGGCGTTCGACCGCGCCCGCGGCGGCGTGCTGTTCATCGACGAGGCGTACACGCTCTCGGCGAGCGCGGGCGCGGGCCACGACTTCGGCCGGGAGGCCATCGACACGCTGGTGAAGCTGATGGAGGACCACCGCGACGAGGTCGTGGTGATCGCCGCGGGCTACGAGCGGGAGATGGCGGGCTTCCTGGCCGCCAACCCGGGGCTGTCCTCGCGCTTCTCCCACCGGGTGCGCTTCGCCGACTACAGCCCGGACGAGCTGGTCACCATCGTGGACCAGCACGCGACGAGCGCGGGGTACGAGTGCACGGGGGCGACGGTGGCGGCGCTGCGGGCGCACTTCGTCGCGGTCACCCGCGGCGAGTCCTTCGGCAACGGCCGCTACGCCCGCCAGGTGCTGGACGCGGCGATCACCCACCACGCCCGGCGCATCCGCGGGCTGCGCTCCCCGACGATGGACGACCTGTGCCTGCTGCTGCCCGAGGACATCCCCGAGCCGTGACTACTTGAGGGTGTCGCAGCCGACGGCCGCGGGCTCCTCCGCGGCCTGGGGCACCCACTCGACGCCGGAGAACGTCGCGTCGAACGCGCCGTCGGTGTAGACGAGGAACGGGGTGTTGACCTTCGTCGGGTCCAGGCCGACGGCGGTGAAGCACGACAGCGGGATGACCACCCGCTTCGACTCCTCGGCGGCCATGCCCGCGAACAGGGTCGTGGCGTCGACCTCGGCCACGCACGGGTAGACGCAGTGCAGCGCGACCGTGGTGCGCTTGGTCGGCGGCTTGTGGACGACCACGTCGAACACCAGCGCCGCCTTGGCATCCACATAGGACTGGAGGTTGCGACCGCCGGTGGTGGTCTGCAGGTAGACCTGGCCTGCCGCCGTGCCCTTCCAGGTGACGTGCAGGCCGTCGGGGGTGTCGGTCGCCGAGATCGTCGCGTGCTCGGCGGCGCCGCCCGCGCCCAGCTCCGTGCCCGCCCAGTTCTCCGCGGAGGCGACCAGCCCGTGGTACGGGCTGATCACGCCGCCGTCGTAGACGCGCAGCGGGGTCGACGCGGGCACGGCGGGGGTGCCCGGCGCGCTGCTGCTGGGGCCCGCGCCCGCGGTGGGCGCGTCGCCGTTGGTGAGCACGAGCACCAGCGTCGTGGCGGCGATCGCCACGGCCACCAGCGCGGCGGCGACCGGCACCAGCCACTTGCGCCGCGCGGGCGCCGGGAAGGCGGCGGGCACGCCGCGCTGCGGGGTCGGCGGCGCGGCCGGGCCGTCCTGCGGCGGGATGGTCGGCGGCTGGGCGGGCGCCGGGGTGCCCGCGCCGCGCGCCGCCTCGGCCGCGGCGCCCAGGGCCACGGTGAACTTCGGGTGCAGCGTGACCCGCACCGGCTTGCCGAACTGCTCCGACACCAGCTGCGCGACCAGCGGGATGCGCGACGAGCCGCCCGCCAGCAGCGCCGCGGACAGGTCATCGGTGCGCAGCCCGGCCGAGGCGATCGTCCGGGTCAGCGCCTCGGTGGTGAGCTGCACCTGCGGGCGGATCAGGTCGTTGAACTCCAGCCGGGTCACCGTGACCTCGCGCGCCCCGGCGGGCAGCGGCACGGCCAGGCGCACGTCCGGCTCGATCGACAGCTCCTCCTTGGCGCGCACGCACAGCGCCCGGATCTCGGCCAGCGCGGCGGCCTCGGCCGGATCGTCGCGGTCCAGCGCGGTGACCGCCCCGCCCAGCTTCTCGTCGACGTGGGCCAGCAGCGCCTCGTCGAAGTCGATGCCGCCGATGTGCTCGATGCCCTCGGGCGTGCCCAGGATCTCCATGCCCCCGGGGCGCACCCGCAGGATCGTGGTGTCCAGGGTGCCGCCGCCGAGGTCGTACACCGCGACGATCTCCCCGTCGCCCAGCCGCCGCTCGGCCGAGTAGTGCGCCGCGGCCGCCTCCGGCTCGGTGATCAGCCGGAAGTCGCTCAGCCCGGCCAGCCGGGGCACGTCGGCGAAGTGCTCGCGCCGGTACGGCCCCCACACCGCGGGGCAGGTGAGCACGACCGTGCTCGGCGGGCCGCCCTCGGCCGCGGTCACCGCGGCCAGCACCTCGCGCAGCTGCGCGGCCATGAGCGCGGCGGGGGAGTAGGCGGTGCCGCCGAGCACCAGCGGCGTCGGGTCGCCGAGGCGGCGCTTGTAGCCGCGGGCCAGCCGCCGCGGGTCGGGATCGCCCTGCAGGGCGGCGGCGCCGGTCAGCAGCCGCCCGTCGGGGGCGGCGTAGACCACCGCCGGGGTGACGACGTCGGGGGACAGCGGCACCATCCGCGTCCCGCCCGGCCCGCTGACCGCGGCTGCCGCGAACGCCGTGCCCAGATCGATGCCCACTGCGTACCGCATCACATTCCCCCGTGCGGCTCGATGATCGACACCGCCCCATCGTAGGCACCCCGCAAGTCGGGTGGGGGAATCCCCACCCCGGGATCGGGCGGGCACCCCTTGTCGTGCCGGTCGGGCCCGGCGACGCTGGAGCGGTGGGAGCCCGTGGAGGTCGGCGACGCGCGCGGTGGGACAGCAGGCTGTTCCGCCTGCTCCGCGCGCCCAGCCGGGACATGGTGGCCCGGCGCTGGGCGCTGGAGCGGACCCTGCACCGCGGCGCCGTGGAAGGGGTGTCGGTGCTCGCATTGGAACTGACGCTCATTTCCCGCACCGTGGACGACGCGCGTGTCGCCGCTCGGCTCGACGCCGCCCAGAGCACGATCCACCGCGCGCTCGACGACCTGCGCCGCGTCGGCGCGGCGATCTACCCGTCGGTGCTGGCGGGCGCGGGGATCGGCGCGGCGCTGCAGGCCGTCGCCGAGCGGCTCGACCTGCGGCTGCGGCTGGACCTGCCCGAGCACGACCTCGGCGCGGAAGCCCGGGCGCGCACCGGCCTCCTCGTCGCCGACCACCTGCACACGCTCGCCCCGGGCACCGCTGTCCGCGTCCGCGTGCGGGGGAGGAGACTGGTCCGCGTGCACATCATCGACGAGCGTCCCGGGCGGTCGGCGCCCCGGCACCACAGGGCGGCGCTGCGATGCGCGTAGCGATCGCCGAGGACGGCGCGCTCTTCCGCGAGGGCCTGGTGCTGCTGCTGGAGGCCGCGGGCCACGAGGTGGTGGGCTGCGTCGGCGACGGCGACGCCCTGGTCGCGCTGGTGGCCACCACGCCGGTGGATGTCGCCGTGCTCGACATCCGCATGCCGCCGGACCCCGACGGCGGCCTGGCCACCGCCGAGCGCATCCGGTCGATGCGCCCGGATGTCGGCCTGCTGCTGCTGTCGCACTACGCCGAAACCCATTACCTCATGCGCATCCTCGAAATCGGCACCGAGCGGATCGGCTACCGGCTCAAGGAGCGCGTGGCGGGCGTGCAGGTGCTCGACGACACCCTGCGGCGCGTCGCCGACGGGGAGATCGTGATCGAGCCCGTGCTCGCCAAGCGGCTCGTGCAGGTGCCCGGCGGCGGCGGCCCGCTCGCCGCGCTGTCCGAGCGCGAGCACGACGTGCTGCGGCTGATGGCCGAGGGCCGCACGAACAACGCGATCGCCGCGGAGCTGTTCGTCTCGGCCAAGGCCGTGGAGAAGCACATCGCCTCGATCTTCACCAAGCTCGACCTGCCTGCCGACCAGGCGGTGCACCACCGCAGGGTGCTCGCCGTCCTCGCCTACCTGCGCGCGCAGCGGATCGACGGGTAGCCCGCCGTGCCGCGGGTCAGGGGCAGGCGCCCGCACGAGGTGGTCGCGGGCGCGCCGCAGGAGGGGGTCGTGCCCGCGCTGGTGCGCAACCTCGCCGACGGGCTCGGCGGGCAGGCCGCGTGCTGCGCGCCGGTGGTGGGAGAGCTGGCCGTCGTGGCGGCGTGGCCCGCGGCGGCGCGCTTCGACGGGACCGACGTGGTGCGGCTCCCGGTGGCCGACGACGGCGTGCTGCTCGTCGCGGGCGTCCGCCGCTGGGGTGAGGGCGAGCTGGCGCTGCTGCGGGAGACCGCGGCGTGGCTCGGGACCGCCTCGGCGCTGGACCGGCTGCGCGGCGACCGCGACCGGGCGCGGGCGCGGGCCGCGCGGCTGCACGCGGAGGTGGCGCGGGCGCGGGGCAGGCTGGCGAAGGTCCGCGACCTGGAGCGGCGGCGGCTCGTCCGCGCGGTCACCGCGACGACCCTGCGCGACCTCGACGGCATCCGGCAGCGGCTGCGCGCCCTGCCCGGCGGCGGCGACCTCGACGGCGTGCGCGACGCGCTGGACGAGCTGCTCGACGGCTTCCGGGCCGTGGTGCGCGGGGTGTTCCCGGCGATGCTGCCCGACCGCGGGCCCGCGGCGGCGCTGGCCGAGCTGGCCGCCACCCTGCCCCGGCCGGTGCGGTTCACCGGCGACTTGGGCCGCCGGGTCGGCTGGGAGGTGGAATCCGGGCTGTACCACGCCGTCGCCGCCGTGCTGACCGCACTGTCCGGTGTGGCCGATGGGCCGGTCTCGGTCGCCTTCCACCGCGACAACGCCTTGCTGGTGCGGATAACCGGGGACACCGCCGCGTCGGCGGAGGACCTGCGGGACGCCTTGGCCCACGACGCCGAGCGGGTCGCCGTGCTGGGCGGGGTGCTGGAGTGCGCGGTGGACGACGGGCACGCGGTGGTGCGCGTGCGGGTGGCCGAGTGGATCGAGCCCGAAGGCGTGGTCGATCCCGGCGAGCTGCACCGGAAGGTGCTCGACCTGCTGCGGCACGGGCGTCCGGCGTGGGACGCGGTGGCCGAGCGGATGACCGCCCCGCCGCGCATCGCCGTCGTCGGCGCGCCCGACCCGGGGGCGGTGCCCGACCGCGTGGACGGGGTGGACGTGATCGCCCTGCCCGGCCCGGCCGACCACCGCCTGGCCGAGGAGCTGGCCGCGGACGACGGCGTGGACGCCGTCCTGTGCCTCGACCCGCCCACGCCCGCCTTCCGCGCCGCGCTGCTGTCAGCCCGCCAGCGGGTGGTGCTGGCCCGGTCGGGCGGCCTCGCCGACCTCGCGGCCGCCCTGCTCGCCCGGGCGCCGCTCATCGCCGCCCGCCGCGCCCTGGTCGCCGTCACCGCCCACCTCGCCGCGCTCCCCGCGGATCACCCCCTGCGCGCCACGACCGACCGCATCACCGCAGAAGCCCACGAACTGGCCGAATTGGACTTGTTGGACGCCATCGACCGCGACCCGGCGATCCTGCGCGGAGCGCACGCCGCCGCGACCCGCCTGCTCGGCGCTTATGGTCCCGCGCCGCGCACCCGCCTCGCCCTCCCCGACGACGCGCCGGACGAGCGGGTGGCCGCCGCGGCGGCGGAAGCCGCCGACCACTGGCGCGCCCTCGCCGAGCACCCGGCCACCAGCGGCCGCGACCGCCTGGCCTGCGAGGTCCTGGTGCGCACGGCGGAGGGCCTGCTCACCAGGGGATGAAGCCGGTGACCGTGGTGCCCTTGCCGGGTGCTGACCGGATCTCGACGGTGCCGCCGACCGCGGTCGCGCGGGAGGAGAGGTTGTGCAGCCCCGAGTTCGGGGACGCCGCGGTGAAGCCCGGCCCGGTGTCGGTGACGGTGAAGGCGAGCCCGCGGCGGTCTTCCCGCGTGGTGACGGAGATCTGGGCGCCGGGGGCGTGCTTGCGGGCGTTGTTGACCGCCTCCAGGCACAGGAAGAAGACCGTCGACTCGACGGTGGGCGGGTAGCGGCGGCGCAGGCCCGAGATGTCGAGGCGGACGTCGGGGTGGTTGGCCAGCTCGATGGACAGGGCGCTGCCCAGGCCCTCGGTCACCAGGGCCACCGGGAGCACGCCCGCCGCGGTGTCGAGCAGCACCCGCTCGGCGGCGTCGAGGCGGTTGAGCAGGTCGGTGGTCGGGGCCCCGGTGTGGGCGGCCAGGGCGATGGCCATGCGCAGGGCCACGAGGTGGTGCTGCGCGCCGTCGTGCAGGTCGCGTTCGAGGGCGCGGCGTTCGCGCTCCATCTCGGCGGCCGCGCGCCAGCGGTCGTCGACGAGCTGGCGGGCGGCGGCGTCGCCGTCGCGGCGGAGGCGGTCGGTCTCGGCGGCCAGGCGCAGCACCGCGGCAGGCAGCCCCAGCACCCCGTCGAGCACCCGCACCACCGCGGCCGCCTCGGCGGGCACCACCCACACCCCCTGCTGCTCCCCGAACCAGTCGACGCCGACCTCCACATCCGGCCCCGCGGCGTCGGGGTGCTCGCGCCACTCGTGGCGCTCACCCGCCAGCACGAGCGCGCACCGGTCCACCCCCAGCGCCACCCCCACCGCCTGGACGAACCCCCGCGGCTCCGGCATCCCCCCGCACGCCACGAGGTACGACGACACCGCGTCAGCCACCCGCCGCTCCCGCGCTCGCATACCCCCGACCGTATCCCCTCACCGCCGCGCCATGCGTTGGAGTGATCTTTGTCCGGTTGCGGGACTACCCCGACGGGCGGGCGCCCTTGCGGAGCTTGCTGGCGAGGACGGCGGCTTGGGTGCGGCGTTCCATGCTGAGCTTGGCGAGGACCTTGGAGACGTAGTTCTTCACCGTCT
>NZ_JBSGHB010000003.1:0-136266 GCF_053604195.1 Actinokineospora sp. NPDC004072
GCGTGAAGGCGGTGAAGGCGGGCGGAGCCCGTTCACGCCCTGGCCAGTTTAGCGGCGTTTCGCTCCCCGCGAATGCGAGTCCACCCCATCGGACATTTCGGGCGGGGCGCGGTGCGGTTGGGCGGGTGGGCGCGTTTGCTATTGGGTTGGCGGGCGTGTTGCGGTTGGGGGTGGCGTTGGCTGATAAATCAGTTTCCCTGGTCGTGCTGGTGGCTCACTATGCGGTATGACCAGTTCCAGTCTCGTCGCCTTTATGATTGCTTCCTTTACCCTCGCCATGGTTCCGGGGGTTGGTACGGCGATGTTGCTGCGACAGTCTCTTCGCGGGGGGCGGAAAGCGGCTGCTGCCACGGTTGCGGGGATGGAGGTCGGGGTGGCCGTGTGGGCTGTGGCGGCGGCGTTGGGGTTGTCGGTCTTGCTGGTTGCTTCGGAGATCGCCTATCAGGTGCTTCGGGTGGCCGGGGTGGCGGTGCTGCTCTTCTTCGGGATCAAGGCGTTGATCGCGCGGAGGGTGCCCGATGAGCAGGTGCCTGCGAAGGGGAACGGGTTTCGGTCGGGGTTGGTGGTGAATCTCGCCAATCCCAAGCTGGCCGTGTTCGCGGTGTCGTTCCTGCCCCAGTTCGTCACCCCGGGGGCGTCCCGGTGGGTGCTGGTGCTGCTCGCCATCGGGTGGGTGGTCATCGACACGCTGTGGTACCTGCTGGTGCTCGCGCTGCTCACCCGGGTGATGGACGTGCTCAAGCGGCCGCGGGTCCGGACGGTGCTGGAGCGGGTGTCGGGGGTGGCGCTCGTCGGGCTCGGGGTCAAGCTGGCGGTGGAGGGCTAGCGCCAGGGGAGGTCGGGCAGGGTCGTCATCGCGCCGTAGCTGGAGGCCTCGGCCAATTCGTCGGCCCGGCCGGCCAGCAGCAGGACCCGGATGCGGCGGGCCTGCGCGGCCGTGAAGGTGTCGCCGACCAGCAGGAACGGCAGGGTCAGCCGCCAGAACGCGACCACCGTCGGGCGGCGGCGCTCGGCGGAGCGCAGGGCGGCGACCGCGACCCGCAGGGTGTGCTCGTTGGGGGTCATGGCGACCGGCATGCCCGCGTGGTCCCAGGCCCAGCGGTCCTGGTCGGCGCGGGCGCAGGTGAGGCAGCCGGGGTCGCCCGCGCCGAGTTCGGCGCGGCAGGCCGGGCACGGGATCAGGCGCAGGGCCCAGTCGGTGCACGTCCACGGGTAGACGCCCGCGGGTTCGGCCAGCACCTCGGCGGCCAGGTCGCGGTCGGGGGTGTCGCCGCGCAGGGCGGTCCAGTCGGCCAGCCAGTAGGCGTCCACGGCGTCGGCGCAGGCCGGGCACGCGGGGTAGCCGCGGCCGAGCGGGTCGCCGCAGCCCGCGCACGGCCGCACCGCATCGGGTCGGGCCAGGAGCCGGGCTCCTGGCGGGTACGGCCGCGCCATGGACCACAACCCTAATGCTCACTTGGCAGCCACGCCCCCTGCCGGCTAGGGTCGGCCCTGGAGAGAAACCCCAACGCGGGAGCTCGCGCCAAGGCGGGCTGAGAGGGCGACCGGCACCGGTGTCGCCGACCGCTGAACCTGACCGGGTAATGCCGGCGTAGGAAGGACAGGTCCCCCGTGGCCGCTCTTGACGACCGCTCCGTTCGCCCTGCCGTCACCACCGGCCCCATCTCGGGGTCGCGCAAGCACTACACCGAGGTCGACGGGCTGCGCATCCCCGTCCGCCGGGTCGAGCTGACCAACGGCGAGCACCTCGACCTCTACGACACCTCCGGGCCCTACACCGACGAGGCCGCCGCCATCGACGTCCACTCCGGACTGCCGAAGCTGCGCGAGCCGTGGATCGCCGCGCGCGAGCCGGTCGGCGGCGCCGTCACCCAGCTGGCGTACGCCAAGGCCGGGATCACCACCGCCGAGATGCGCTTCGTCGCCGCCCGCGAGGGCCTCGACCCCGAATTCGTCCGCCACGAGGTGGCGATCGGCCGGGCGGTGATCCCGGTCAACCGCCGCCACCCCGAGTCCGAGCCCGCGATCATCGGCAAGCGGTTCCTGGTCAAGATCAACGCCAACATCGGCAACTCGGCGGTGACCTCCTCCATCGAGGAGGAGGTGGAGAAGATGGTGTGGGCCACCCGCTGGGGAGCCGACACGATCATGGACCTCTCGACCGGCAAGCGCATCCACGAGACCCGCGAGTGGATCCTGCGCAACTCCCCCGTCCCGGTCGGCACCGTGCCGATCTACCAGGCGCTGGAGAAGGTCGGCGGCGACCCGGCCAAGCTGAGCTGGGAGGTCTACCGCGACACCGTCGTCGAGCAGTGCGAGCAGGGCGTCGACTACATGACCGTGCACGCGGGCGTGCTGCTGCGCTACGTGCCGCTGACCGCCAAGCGGGTCACCGGCATCGTCTCCCGCGGCGGCTCGATCATGGCCGCGTGGTGCCTGGCCCACCACAAGGAGTCGTTCCTCTACACGCACTTCGAGGAGCTGTGCGACATCCTGCGCGCCTACGACGTCACCTTCTCCCTCGGCGACGGCCTGCGCCCCGGCTCCATCGCCGACGCCAACGACGAGGCCCAGTTCGCCGAGCTGCGCACGCTGGGCGAGCTGACCGCGATCGCCCGGGCCAAGGACGTCCAAGTGATGATCGAGGGGCCCGGGCACGTGCCCATGCACAAGATCGCCGAGAACGTGCGGCTGGAGGAGGAGCTGTGCGGCGAGGCGCCGTTCTACACCCTCGGTCCACTTGCGACGGATGTCGCGCCCGGCTACGACCACATCACCTCGGCCATCGGCGCGGCCCAGATCGGCTGGCTGGGCACGGCGATGCTGTGCTACGTCACGCCCAAGGAGCACCTGGGCCTGCCCAACCGCGATGACGTCAAGACCGGCGTCATCACCTACAAGATCGCCGCGCACGCCGCCGACCTGGCCAAGGGCCACCCGCGCGCCCAGGAGCGCGACGACGCGCTGTCCAGGGCCCGCTTCGAGTTCCGCTGGACCGACCAGTTCAACCTCGCGCTCGACCCGGACACCGCGCGCTCGTTCCACGACGAGACGCTGCCCGCCGAGCCCGCCAAGACCGCGCACTTCTGCTCGATGTGCGGGCCGAAGTTCTGCTCGATGAAGATCACCCAGGACGTGCGCCGCTACGCCGCCGAGCACGGCATCGACTCCGCCGAGGCGATCGAGGCGGGCATGGCGGCCAAGTCGGCGGAGTTCGCCGACCAGGGCGGCAAGGTGTACCTGCCGGTGGTCGGGTGACCCCGCCGCGCGTGCTCACCATCGCCGGGTCGGACTCCGGCGGCGGCGCCGGGCTGCAGGCCGACCTGCGCACGTTCTTCGCCTGCGGCGTGCACGGCATGACCGCCGTGACCGCGGTGACGGTGCAGAACTCGCTGGGCGTCAGCGACTACGCGGTGATCCCGCCGGAGGTGGTGGCCGCGCAGATCCGCGCGGTCGCCACCGACATCGGGGTGCAGGCGGCGAAGACGGGCATGCTGGCCACCGCGGAGACCATCGCCGCGGTGGCCGCCGCCGTCGACGAGGTCCACATCGGACCGCTGGTGGTCGACCCGGTCGCGGCGTCGATGCACGGCGACCAGCTCCTGCGCGACGAGGCGCTGGACGCGCTGAAGTCGCTGCTGTTCCCGCGCGCGACGCTGGTCACCCCGAATCTCGACGAGGTCCGGCTGCTCACCGGCATCGACGTGACGAGCCGGGAGGAGCAGCGCGCGGCGGCCGTGGCGCTGCACGCGCTGGGCCCGCGCTGGGTGCTGGTCAAGGGCGGCCACCTGTGGACCGACCCGTCCTGTGTGGACGTGCTGTACGACGGGGAGTCGTTCACCGAGCTCGACGGGCCCCGCTTCGCCGTGCGCGACACCCACGGCAGCGGGGACACCCTGGCCTCGGTGGTGACCGCGGCCCTGGCCAAGGGCAACGTGCTGCCGGACGCGGTGCGCATGGCCAAGGCGTTCATCGTGGAGTCGGTGCGCCACGCCTACCCGCTGGGCGGGGGCGTCGGCCCGGTGTCCCCGCTGTGGCGGCTGCCGGACGCGGCGGC
Source organism: Actinokineospora sp. NPDC004072 (assembly GCF_053604195.1). Classification (NCBI taxonomy): domain Bacteria; kingdom Bacillati; phylum Actinomycetota; class Actinomycetes; order Pseudonocardiales; family Pseudonocardiaceae; genus Actinokineospora; species Actinokineospora sp. NPDC004072. Next base: position 4,058 of record NZ_JBSGHB010000003.1, read on the forward strand.
CTACCTCACTCCGCCAGCAGGGCCTCCAGCACCGGGATAGCCGCCACCAGCGTGGCCTTCTCGGCCGCGGAGAGCCGGTCGAGCCGCTTGCCGAGGTCGCGGACCCGGTTGGAGCGCACCCCGGAGACGATCCGCTCGCCCTCCTCGGTCGCGGTGACCAGCCACGCCCTGCGGTCGGCCGGGTCCGGCTCGCGGGTGACGTAGCCCGCCTCGACCAGCGCCGCGACGATGCGCGACATGGTCGGGGCGGCGACGCTCTCCCGCGCGGCGAGGTCGCCGAGCCGCTGGGTGCCCGCCGTGACCAAAGTGGACAGCGCCGAGATCGACCCGTGGCCGAGCCCGGCGCTGCCGGACCGGCGCAGCGACCGCGACAGCCGCCCGATCGCCAGGTACAGCCGGGACGCGATGTCAGAGTCCGCGGAGCTCATCCGGTCATTCTCGCCGCATCCGCCCAGCGGACAAGACCGGGCACCGCTTCCGCCGCGCCCGGCCGGATAACCGCAGGTCAGCGCGGCGGGCTCGACGCATGGGCCCAGAACCGCCGGGGGATGCGGCCTGCCGAGCCCGCCAGCCTGCCCGCGACCACCGCGTGGCGCATGGCCGCGGCCATCCGCTCCGGGTCCTCCGCGCGGGTGACTGCGGTGGCCAGCAGCACCGCGGCGCAGCCCAGCTCCATCGCCAGCGCCGCGTCGGACGCGGTGCCGATGCCCGCGTCGAGGATGACCGGGACCGACGCGCGGGCGACGATCAGCTCGATGTTGTGCGGGTTGCGGATGCCCAGGCCGGTGCCGATCGGCGAGCCCAGCGGCATCACCGCGGCGCAGCCGGCCTCCTCCAAGCGCAGGGCGAGCACCGGGTCGTCGTTGGTGTAGGGCAGGACGACGAAGCCGTCGTCGACCAGCGCGGTGGCGGCCTCCAGCAGCTCGACCGGGTCCGGCAGCAGCGTGCGGTCGTCGGCGACGACCTCCAGCTTCACCCAGTTCGTGCCCAGCGCCTCGCGGGCCAGCCGGGCGGTCAGCACGGCCTCGGCCGCGGTGCGGCAGCCCGCGGTGTTGGGCAGCGGGTCGATGCCCAGCCGGGCCAGCAGGTCGAGCACGCCGGTGCCGCCGCCCGCGTCGACCCGGCGCATCGACACCGTGGTCAGCTCGGTGCCCGAGGCGACCAGGGCGCGCTCCAGGACGGCGAGGTTGGCCGCCCCGCCGGTGCCGGTGATCAGCCGCGACGAGTACTCGCGGTCGGCGATGACGAGCGGGTCGTCCACGTCAGCCCCCCTGCACGGCGGTCAGGACCTCCAGCGCGGCGCCGGGCGGCACCACGGCGGCGGCGTGCGCCGCCCGCGGCACGACCGCGCCGTCGACGGCCACGGCGATGCCCGCGGCGGGCAGGTCGAGCGCGGCCAGCACGTCGGCGACGGTCGCGCCGTCGGCCACCTCGCGCGGCGCGCCGTTGACCACGATCCTCATCGGACTCCTCTCGGGAAGCGGGACGGGGAGGTCACCGCGGGTTCCGGGGCCCCGTCGACCAGCGCGGCCACGGTGTCGGCGGTCGTGGGGGCCAGCAGCAGGCCGTTGCGGTGGTGCCCGGTGGCGACCAGCACGCCGGGTTCGAGCCAGCCGAGCACCGGCACGTTGTCGCGGCTGCCCGCGCGCAGCCCGGCCGCGGTCTCGACCAGCGCGTACTCGCCGATGCCCGGCAGCACCTGCTCGGCGTCGGCGATGAGGTCGCGGACCCCGCCCGCGGTGACCTCGGTGTCGTAGCCGACCTCGTGCTGGGTCGCGCCCAGCACGACCTCGCCGTCGGCGCGCGGCACCAGGTACACCGGGCGGGACGAGACCAGCGCGCGCACCGTGCGGGCGGGCGGCGGCAGGACCCCCGGCCGGGCCCGCAGCCGCAGGATCTCCCCCTTCACCGGGCGCACCACGCCCGCGAGCGCCGGGTGCAGGCCCCGGCTGTACGCGCCTGCGGCGACCACGACGACGTCGGCTTCCAGCGCGTGCCCGGCGAACTCCACCGCGCCCGTGCGCACGGCGACGGCCCGCTCGGCGATGAACTCCACGTCGGCGCAGGCGCGCAGCAGCGCCGTCAGCAGCGCCCGGTTGTCCACGGCCAGGTCCCCCGGCACCGACAGCGCCGAGCGCACCCGCGGCCCGAGGCCGGGCTCCAGCGCCCGCACCGCGCGCCCGGTCAGCCGGTCCACCGCGCGGCCCCGCGAGGCCAGGAACTCCGCCAGCACGCCGAGCGTGGCCGAGTCGGCGGCGTCGACGGCCAGCACGAGCGTGCCCTCCCGGCGCAGCTCGAAGCCCAGCTCGTCGGCGAAGGAGGGCCACCGGGCCAGGGCCTCGGCGCCCAGTTCGAGCGCGGCCTCCTCGCCGGGCCACGACTCGGTCAGCGGGGCCAGCATCCCGCCTGCCACCCAGGACGCGCCGCGGGCGGGCTCGGGGTCGATGAGCCGCACCCGGTGCCCGGCGCGGGCGAGCCGCCACGCGCACGCCAACCCGATGACACCGCCACCCACGACGGCAACGCTTCCCACGGCTCCCACGCTCCCTGCGCCGGCATGACCCGGATCAGGTTCGACGGTCGGAGCGGCCCAGCTCCCTCTCAGCCCGTACCCGGACTCCCGTGCGACCAGACCCCAACCGTAGCGTGAACCGCATGCCCGGACTAGACGCCGCCCAGATCCGCGCCCGGCTGGCCACCGCCCGGCTGTACCTGTGCACCGGCCTGCGACCCGACCTCGGCGAGTTCGTCGACGCCGCGCTGGCGGGCGGGGTGGACATCGTGCAGCTGCGGGAGAAGGGCCTGGAGGCCCGGCCGGAGCTGGCCGCGCTGGAGGTCATCGCCCAGCGCTGCGCCGAGCGCGGGGCGCTGCTGGCGGTCAACGACCGCGCCGACGTCGCCAAGGCAGCGGGCGCGGACATCCTGCACCTGGGCCAGGACGACCTGCCGGTGCCGCTCGCCCGCCGGATCGCCGGCGACGACATCGCCATCGGCCGCTCCACCCACGACCTCGACCAGGCCGCGGCGGCCGCGCGCGAGCCGGGCGTGGACTACTTCTGCACCGGCCCGTGCTGGCCGACCCCGACCAAGCCCGGCCGCCCCGCCCCCGGCCTCGACCTGGTGCGCGCGACCGCGGCGATGAACCCGGACCGCCCGTGGTTCGCCATCGGCGGCATCGACCGCGATCGCGTCGCGGAGGTGATGCGGGCGGGTGCGGAGCGTGTCGTCGTCGTCCGCGCTGTGACCGAATCCACCGATCCGGCCGCCGCGGCGGCCGAACTCGCCGCCGCGCTGCGGCAGACTGGCTGACGTGGAGCTGGTCACCCTCGCCGACATCGAAGCCGCAGCCGGGCGCGTCGCCGGGACGGCGGTGCGCACCCCGCTGCTGCCCTGCCCGTGGGCCCCGCGCGGCCCGCTGTGGCTCAAGCCCGAGAACCTGCAGCCCATCGGGGCGTTCAAGATCCGCGGGGCGTACAACGCCGTCGCGCGGCTGTCCGACGAGCAGCGCGCCCTCGGCGTGGTCGCCTACTCCAGCGGCAACCACGCCCAGGCCGTCGCCTACGCCGCGCGCGAGTTCGGCGTGCGGGCGTGGATCGTGGTGCCCGAGGACACCCCGCAGGTCAAGATCGACGCGACCCGCGCGCACGGCGCCGAGGTCGTGCTGTGCGCGGTCGGGCAGCGCGAGGCGCGCGCCTACGAGATCGTCGCCGAGACCGGCGCCGCGCTGGTGCCGCCGTTCGACCACCCGGACGTCATCGCGGGCCAGGGCACGATCGGCCTGGAGATCGCCGACGACCTGCCCGACGCCGACGTGGTGCTGGTGCCGGTCAGCGGCGGCGGGCTGATCTCCGGGGTCGCCACCGCGATCAAGAACCGGTCGCCGAAGACCCAGGTGTGGGCCGTGGAGCCGGAGCTGGCCGCCGACACCGCGGCGAGCCTGGCCGCCGGGCGGCTGGTCGACTGGTCGGTCGCCGACCGCAACCGCACGATCGCCGACGGCCTGCGCAGCCAGCCGTCGCCGCTGACCTTCGCCCACCAGCAGGCGTACGTGGACGGCATCGTGACCGTCAGCGAGGACGAGATCCGCGCCGCGGTCGCCCTGCTGGCGCACAAGGCGAACCTGGTCGCCGAGCCCAGCGGCGCGGTGTCGGTGGCGGGCTACCTCTTCCGCGACCTGCCGGAGGGCAAGGCCGTGGCGGTGATCTCCGGCGGCAACATCGACCCGGCGATGCTCTCGGCGATCCTCAGCGCCTGATGTGCGTCGGCGGGGCGTCGATGTCGCAGTGCAGGCAGTCCCCCGGGTGCGGCCCCTCCTCCGGGTGCTCCGGGGCCGCGGCCAGCACGTTCCCGCGCACGCCCAGCGCGAGCAGGCCGCCCGCCGCGGCCATCGCGGCGGCGATGACCAGCGCCTTCTGCCACGCCGCGGTGAGCGCGACCGGGTCGGTGTAGGCCGCGCCGGACAGCCCCGCCGCGGCGGGCAGCACGGCGACGGCGAGCAGGTTGCCGGTGCGGGCCACGGCGTTGTTGACCCCGGAGGCCACGCCCGCGTGCTCGTCGGGGGCGGCGGCCAGCACGGTCGCCGTCACCGGCGCGACGACGACGGCCAGGCCGAGGCCGAACACCAGCACGCCGGGCAGCACCGCCCCGGCGTACGACGCGCCGGGCACGACCCGGGTCAGCAGCAGCATCGCGGCGGCCACCAGCAGCGGGCCGAGCACCAGGAACCAGCGCGGCCCGGCCTTGGCCGCCCACAGCCCGAACCGCGAGGACAGCAGCAGCATCACCACGGTGATCGGCAGCCCGGCCAGCCCCGCCGCCGTCGGGCTGTAGCCCAGCGAGACCTGCAGCTGCATCGCCATCAGCAGCATCCCCACGCCGAGCGCGCCGTAGACGACGAAGGTGAGCGCGTTGGCGATGGTGAAGGTGCGGTCGGCGAACAGCGACGGCGGCACCAGCGGGTCGGCGGCCCGGCGCAGGTGCGCGACGAAGGCCGCCATGGCCACCACGCCCAGCGCGCCCGCGCCGACGACCAGCCAGTCCAGCCCGCGGACCGGGACCTCGACCAGGCACGTGGTGACCGCGGCCAGGCCGACGGCCCCGAGCACCGAGCCGCGCCCGTCGATGCCGCCCTCGGCCCCGCGGGACTCGGGCACGTGCCGGTGGGCCAGCCACACGCACAGCGCCGCGATCGGGATGTTGATCAGGAACACCAGCCGCCACGACCACAGCTGCACCAGCAGCCCGCCCAGCACCGGGCCCGCCGCCGCGGCGATGCCGGACAGGCCCGACCAGGCGCCGATGGCCCGGGCGCGGTCCTCGCGGGCGAAGGCCGCCTGCAGGATGGCCAGCGAGCCGGGGGTCAGCAGCGCCCCGCCGACGCCCTGCAGCACGCGGGCGGCGACGAGCACCTGCGGTGACCAGGCGAGTCCACACAGCACCGAGGCCGCGCCGAACCAGACGACGCCGACGACGAAGACCCGCCTGCGGCCGTAGCGGTCGCCCAGCGACCCGGCGACCAGGATCAGCGCGGCCAAGGCGAGCAGGTAGCCATCCACGATCCACTGGAGACCGGCGACGCCCGCGCCCAGCTCGGCCCCCAGGTGCGGCAGGGCGACGTTGACCACCGTGCCGTCGATCATGGCCATCCCGGACCCCAGGATGGCCGTCGCGAGGATGCCTCGCGCGGTGGGCGTGCCCCACCGGACTCCGCTCACGGGCGGTTCAGCGTGGCCACGAACTTGTAGCGGTCACCGCGGTAGACCGAGCGCACCCACTCCACCGGGCGCTCCTCGGTGTCGAACGAGTGCCGGGACAGCAGCAGCATGGGCATGCCGACGTCGGCGCCGAGCAGCTCGGCCTCGTGCGGGCCTGCCAGCGCGGTCTCGATGGTCTCCTCGGCGTGGCCCATCTCCACGTCGAAGCGCTCGCGCAGGATCTGGTAGAGCGAGCCGCCGGAGCTGACGTAGCGGCGCAGGCCGCGGAAGCGCCCGAGCGGCAGGTGCGTGGTCTCCATCGCCATCGGCTCGCCGTCGGCCAGGCGCAGCCGGTGCAGGCGCAGCACCTTGGCCCCGGCGCGGATGCGCAGCAGCCGGGCCAGCTCGGCCTCGGCCGGGATCTCGGAGACGTCGAGCAGCTTGGAGCTGGGCTCGCGGCCCTGGGCGATCATGTCCTCGGTGTAGGAGGACAGCTGCAGCCGCTGGGCGACCTTGGGCTCGGCGGCGAAGGTGCCCTTGCCCTGCACCCGCAGCAGCCTGCCCTCGACGGTCAGCTCGGCCAGCGCCTGGCGGACCGTGGTGCGCGAGACGTCGAACTCGGTGGCCAGGGAGCGCTCGGTGGGGATGGGCGAGCCGGGCGGCAGGCTGCCGAGCAGGTCGAGCAGGTGGCGCTTGAGCCCCCAGTACTTGGGCTCGCGCTGCCCCCTGGCCACCGAACCTTCGGCAGTGGACATCTCCAGCATGGTGTCCTCCTGTGTCTCGCTCCCGGGTACAGAATGCCCTGTCCAGGCCCGTCTCCGCGATCACACCCCTAGTGAACGGGCATGAACTCCCGTGAACCACTTCCGGTGAAGTGGACTACCGGAGCGGTCACCGCGCTATGATTGGTCTAGACCTTAACCCGTGAGGAGCCGTCGATGACGAACCCGCCCCCCGGCGAGCGCATGCGCGCCGAGATCGCCGAGCAGCCCGAGGTCCTGGCCCGGCTGGTCGCGGCCCGGGCGGCGGTGGCCGAGGTGGCCGGGCGGATCGCGGCGGCCCGGCCCCGGTTCGCGCTGTTCGCCGCGCGCGGGACCAGCGACCACGCGGCCCTCTACGCCAAGTACCTGACCGAGGTGCTGCTCGGCCTGCCCGCGGGCTCGGTGTCGCCGTCGACCACCACGCTCTACGGCGCCACGCCCGACCTGACCGACGTGCTGTACGTGACGGTCAGCCAGAGCGGCGGCTCGCCGGACCTGGTGGAGGCCACCCGCGCGGCCCGCGAGCGCGGCGCGCTGACGGTCGCGGTGACCAACACCGCCGACTCCCCGCTGGCCGAGGCCGCCGAGCTGGCCGTCGACATCGGGGCGGGCCCGGAGCTGGCCGTCGCGGCGACGAAGACCTACACCGCCACCCTGCTCTCGCTGTACCTGCTCGTCGACGCCGTCCGCGGCGGCACCGGCGAGGCCGTGGCCGACATCGGCGCGCTGAGCTCGGCCGCCCTGGCCGCCCCCGGCGTCGAGGAGGCCGTCACCCGGCTGCGGTTCGTCGACCGGGTCGTCACGACCGGGCGCGGCTACTCCTCGGCCACCGCGGCCGAGGCGGCGCTGAAGCTGGCCGAGACCAGCTACCTGCCCGCCCGGGCCTACAGCGCGGCCGACCTGCTGCACGGGCCGGTCGCCGCCGTCGACAAGGAGACCGCCGTGGTGGCGGTGGCCAGCAAGGGCCGCGGCGCGGACGCCGTCCGCGAGGCGCTGGAGGTCGTGGCCGCCAGCGGCGCGGACATCATCGCGGCCGGGTCCGCGGTGGCCTCGGTGCCCGCGACCCTGCGCATCGAGCTGCCGGACGTGCCCGAGGAGGTCGCGCCGATCCTGGAGATCCTGCCGCTGCAGCGGCTGGCCCACGGCCTGGCGCTGGCCCGCGGCGGCGACCCGGACGCGCCCCGCGGCCTGAGCAAGGTGACTCGCACACGGTAGCCATTCGGTCTCTGTGCGCCCCGTCACGATCTCCCTACACTGGCCCGATGCGGAGGACCTCGTTCGCGCGTTGGCCCTGCTCCATCGCCCGCACGATGGATCTGATGGGCGATCAGTGGACCTTGCTGGTGCTGCGCGAGTCGTTCTACGGCACCCGGCGCTTCGACGCCTTCCAGGGCGCGCTGGGCATCGCCAGGAACACCCTCACCGAGCGGCTGGACCGCCTGACCGGGGCCGGGCTGCTGACCAGGGTGCGCTACCAGGAGCGGCCCACCCGGTACGAGTACGTGCTCACCGAGATGGGCCGCGACTTCTTCCCCGTGCTGGCCGCGATCATCCGCTGGGGCGACCAGTGGCTGGGCGACGGGCCCGCGGTGCCGCTGGTGCTGCGGCACCGCACGTGTGGTCACGCGACGACCGCGGTTGTTAACTGTGGCGAGTGCGGTGGGGAGTTGACGGCGGCGGCCGTGGTGGTGGAGCCGGGCCCGGGGATGCCTGCGGACGAGCGGGCGCGGCTGGCCGGGGCATGAGAGACCCGCTCCGTCGAGGGGGTGGAACGGAGCGGGCCGACACCCATGCTACGCCGAATGGAGCAGCGCGCATCGCCGTGGGGGTCGACGCGGGCGGGACCAGCACCCGGGCAGTCGCCGTGGACGCGGGCGGCGCGGTCGTCGGGCGCGGCTCGGCGGGCGGGGCGAACCCCAACTCCAACGGGCTGGCGGCGGCCGCGGCGAACATCGCCGCCGCAGTCGGGGCCGCCCTGGCCGGGCGGCCGTGCGCCGGGTGCCTGGTCGGGATGGCGGGCTCGTCCAAGCTGCACGCCGACCCCGCCGCGTTCGAGCTGGTCAGCGCGGCCCTGGCTGAGGTCGGGGTGCCTGGGCCGCCGGTCGTGGTGTCCGACGCGGAGGTGGCCTTCGCCTCCGGGGCGGTCGAGGCCGAGGGCACGGTGCTGATCGCCGGGACCGGATCGATCGCCATGCGCATCTCCGGGCACCGCCGATCGGCGACAGCCGGTGGTTACGGATGGTTGCTGGGCGACGAGGGCTCGGCGTTCTGGCTGGGGCGCGAGGCCGTGCGCGCGGCGCTGGCGGCGGTGCAGCGGGACCGGCAGCCGGGGCCGTTCGCCGCGGCCGTGCTGGCCGAGGCGGGCGTGGGCGGCTTCGGCGAGCTGATCACCGCCGTCAACGCGGCGCCCCCGATCGCGCTGGCCCGTTACGCCCCCCTGGTGAGCGCGCACGCGGCCGATCCGGTGGCGGCGGGCATCGTGGAGCGGGCGGCGGCCGCGCTGGCGGAGCTGGTGGCCCAGGTGCGCGTGACGGGGCCGGTGGTGGTCGCGGGCTCCGTGGCGGGACCGGCGACGCCGGTGGGGGTGCGGCTGCGGGAGCTGCTGGCGGGCGTCGACGTGCGGACGGCGGCCGACGGCGTCGTCGGCGCGGCCCGCCTGGCCGCGCTCAGCGCGTTCGGCTCACCGGGCGACCTCGACCCGCGGATGCCGTAAACCCGGGTGGTCGGCGGGCAGGGACTTGCGCAGGACGACCGCGCTCACCGCGACCACCGTGGCGACCAGCGGCCACGAGAACGCGACCTGCGCCACCGTGAGCCACCACACCGACCCCGACCACCACAGCAGCCCGAACACGATCGAGCGCAGCGTGTACTGCCCGAAGACCCACACCCAGCTCGCTCGCGAATAGGCGCGCAGCAGGTCCGGGTCGCGCCGCCACCGCCCCTTCTGGCCCAGGACCGTGCCGACCACCGCGCCCAGCAGCGGCCAGCGGACGAGGATGCTCACCGCCCACGCCAGCCCACTGCCCACATTGGACAGGAGCCGGATCAGGAAGAAGTCCTGCGCGCGTCCGGTGTAGAGGGCGACGAGCGCGCCGGCGGCCACGGCGGCCAGGCTGCCCAGCACGGCCGTCGGCTTGCCACCGGTCATCACCCGCCACACCGCTATGACCAACGCCACCGCACACGCCCCCGCGGCCGCCCACCCGATCGAGTGGTCGGCCAGCAGCCACACCAAGCCGAACACGACCGGCGGCAGGGTGGCGTCCACCACGCCGCGCTTGCCGCCGAGGAGGTCGGCCAGGGAATCGTTCACAGGTCCAGCCTGCCTTACGCCGCGGAGGTTAGGTAGCCCTAACCGGGAATGCCGGACCGCACGAAATCGGTTGGCCGGGATGGCCGCCGGTCATACGCTGCGGTAACCGACGGTAGCGTAGGTCGGCGCCCACTTGAGATATTGGCCGAGTTGGTTGGGGAAGCCAACGGGTTCGAGGGGAGGACCAGGCGGTGCCGGGTTGGGAGAGCTGGATAGCGCTGGGTGACAGCTTCACCGAGGGCGTCGGCGACGACGGCCCCCACGGCTGCGTGGGCTGGGCCGATCGGCTGGCCGCCGCGATGGCCGACGAGAACCCCGCGCTGCGGTACGCGAACGTGGCCCTGCGCGGCAAGATGCTCGCCGAGATCGTCGACGAGCAGGTGCCCATCGTGGAGGAGGCCCGCCCGCAGCTGGTGACCCTGTGCGGCGGCGGCAACGACATCATCACCCCGGGCAGCGATGTGGACTCCGTCGCCGCCCTCTTCGACTCCGCCGTCGCGCGCCTGCGCGCCGCCGGGTGCGAGGTCGTCGTGTTCACCGGCCCCGACCCCCGCGTCCAGCCGCTGCTGCGGCGCGTCCGCGGCAAGGTCGCCATCTACAACGGCCACGTGCGCGCGATCGCCGAGACCCACGGCGCCCGGGTCGTCGACCTGTGGTCGATGCGGGCGCTGCACGACCGGCGCTCCTGGTGCGAGGACCGGCTGCACTTCTCCACCGAGGGCCACCGGCGGATCGCGCTGCGGGCGGCTGAGGTGCTGGGCGTGCCGACGGCCGGGGACTGGCGCGAGCCGCTGCCGCCGGAGCCGCCGCGGCGGTGGCTGCAGATGCGGCAGGCGGATCTGGCGTGGACTACCACGCATCTGCTGCCGTGGGTGCGGCGGCAGTTGACCGGGGAGTCGTTGGGGGATGGGTTGTCGCCGAAGCGGCCGGAGTTGGCTCCGGTGAAGGAGCGGGTCAGCTTGCGGTGAGGCTGCTCGTCTTGACGTGGGGGTGACTCGGCTCGCCTGCGGCGTTGCGCCGGGTTAAGAGCGCCCTCGCCGGGCGGGCAGGTCTCCGGGATGGTGGCCGGACTTGCGGGGTGGGCGCTGGCTGGGGGCTGCTGGTGTTTGGGTCTTTGAGTTCTTTAGTGCTGGCCGGCGCCGTCCCCCCTGGCGCCGGCCAGCTGTGGGCGGGGCTCCCCTGCCGCCCGGGTGCGCCTGTGGCGCGGGTGGGTCAGCTTGCCAGGTGGGGGGTGGGTGGGGCTAAACGGCGGCTAAATGGGGGGTAGGGCGTTGAGGGCGGCGCGGGCGGGGGTGGAGAGGGGGGAGCGGAGGTGGTCGTAGTGGGTTATGGCCTTGGTCAGCTCTGTTCTGGCTGCGGGGATGTTGCCCTGGTCTTTGTGGATTCGGGAGAGGATTTCCCGGGCGAAGGCTTCGGTCAGGGGTTGGGGGGTGTGGGTGGAGAGGGCGATCGCCTCTCGGGCGTGGTGTTCGGCGGTGGGGTGGTTTCCGGTGAGGTGTTCCAGTTCCGCCAGGTTGGCCAGGGAGAGGCCCAGGGAGCCCAGGTCCTTCTCCGCCCGGTAGATGGCCACCGCTTGGCGTTGGGGGGCTAGGGCTGCTGTGGGGTTGCCCAGGTTCAGGTGGGTTTGGGCGATGTTGTTGAGGATGTTGGCCTTCGTGGGGCGGTTGCCCGATTCCTGGGCCAGGCCCAGTGCCCGCTGGTAGCCCGCCAGGGCCTCCTCGTGGCGGCCCGCGGTGTAGTGGGCCGAGGACAGGGCGTTGTAGGCCATCGCCAGGAGTTGGGGGTCGTTGAGGTCGGTGGCGATCTTCACGGCGCGTTCGGCGTCGGTGAAGTGCTCGGGGGTGGGGTCGAAGCGGCTGGCCAGGACCATGCGGTTGAGCAGGAGGAGGACTTCGCCGCGGGGGTCGCCCGCGGCGCGGGCGCTGTCCAGGCCGGTGGTGACGAGCCACTCCCAGTCGTCGCGGCGGTGGCGGACGCGGCGGTACTCCGCGGCGAAGCGGGTCAGGGGCCACACCAGGTCGTGGCAGCCCGCCTCGGCGCCCGCGGCGGCGCAGGCGAGGATGTTGGGCCACTCGCGCTCGAACCACGCCAGCGCGGCGGCCTGGTCGGGCAGGTCCGGGCGGGGCAGCGGGTCCGCAGCCGGGTTCAACCCGTCCATCGCGCAGCGCAGCCGCCTGCGGGCGGCGTCCGCCGCCGCCGCGTAGTACCGCAGCAGCGCGCGCAGCGGGGTCAGCGAGTCGCCCGCCAGGTCGCGGGCGAACAGCCGCACCAGGTCGTGCATCCAGAAGGTGTCGGCGCTGCTCTCGGTCACCAGGAACAGCTCGGCCAGCGCGTGCAGCCGGGCCCGCGCCTCGGCCACCGGCACCCCGCACACCGCGGCCACCGCGTGCACGTCGAACCACAGGCCGGGGAACACCCCCAGCATCCCCAGCGTGCGCGCCTGGGCGGAATCCAAGCCGCGCAAGGTCACGTCGAGCGCGGCGCGGACGCCGGTGTCGTCGGACAGGCCGAGGCCCGCCAACCGGTTGCGCTCGTCGGCCAGTTCGGCGACCAAGTCGTCGACCGTCCACTGCGGACGCACCACCAGCCGCGCCCCGGCGATCCGCAGGGCCAGGGGCAGGTAGCCGCACAGCTCCACCAGCCGGGCCCTGGCCACCTCTTCCGCCGGGCCGCGCGGCGGTCCGGCGATGTGCTCGACCACCCGCGCCGCCGCGCCCGCGGACAGGATGTCCAGCACCAGCAGCCGGGCGCCGTCGGCCACCAGCCCGTCCAGCCTGCGCCTGCTGGTCACCAGCGCCAGCGCGCTGCCCCCGCCCGGCAGCAGCGGGCGCACCTGCTCGGCGTCGCGGGCGTCGTCCAGCACGACCAGCACCCGCCGCCCGGACAGCAGCGAGCGGTACAGCGCCATCCGGTCGGCGAGGTCGGCGGGCACGTCGTGGACGGCCACGCCGAGGGCGAGCAGGAAGTGCGCCAGCGCGTCGGCCGGGGGCAGCGGCGGGCGCCGCGGGTCGAAGCCGCGCAGGCTGACGTGCAGCACGCCGTCGGGGAAGTGCTCGGCGTTGCGGGCGCCCCACAGCACCGCCAGCGCGCTCTTGCCGATGCCCGCAGGCCCCGCGATGACCCCGAGCACCGGCGTGGCGCCGTCCGCGCTCAGCCGCAGGCCGTCCAGCCAGGCCAGCTCCGGCTCGCGCCCGGCGAACCCGCTGGGCGGCGGGGGCAGCTCGGCCGGGGTGACCACGCCCGCCCGCGGCGCCACCACCGCGGGCGTGCGGCTCAGCGTCGCGTCGTCGCGCAGCACGCGCCCGTGCAGCTCGCGCAGCGCCGACCCCGGCTCGATGCCCTGCTCGGCGGCGGCGCGGCGGGCGAAGCGCTGGTAGACCTCCAGCGCGGCCGCCCGCCTGCCGCCGCGGTAGAGCGCGAGCATGAACTGGGCGACGAAGTGCTCCCGGAAGGGGTAGGTGTCGACGAGGGCGGCCAGCTCGCCCATCACCTCGTCGTGGCGGCCGAGGTCGAGGTCGGCGTCGATGCGCGCCTCGATGACGGCGAACCGCAGCTCGGCCAGCTCCGGGGCGCGCACCCGCTGGTCGATGTCGGACAGCTCCGGGCCCCGCCACAGCCGCTGCGCGCGGGCCAGCAGCTCGGCCCGCACCGCCGCGGGCTTGCCCCGGGCGTCGGCCAGCAGCGACCGGGCCAGGAACACGTCCACCCGCTCCGGGTCGACCACCAGCCGGTAGTCCGACCCCTGCGTCTCGATGACCGCGCCACCGGGGTCCACTGTGGACAACCACTTGCGCAGCCGGGAGATGTAGCCCTGCACGATCGTGCGCGCGGTCGTCGGCGGCTCGTTGCTCCACAGCACGTCCACGATCCGCCCGATCGACACCGACCGCCCCGCCTCCAGCAGCAGCATCGCCAGCAGCGCGCGCGTTCCCGGCCCGCTGACCGCGTGCGCCTCGTCGCCGCGGGTCGCGCAGACCGGGCCGAGGACGCGGAACCGCACCGGTTCCGCGTCCTCCGCCGTTCCCAGGTTCACCAGTCCCAACCCCCTTTGCGGCTCCTCCCCGAGCACGCAAAGGACAACCTAGGCGGGACAGGCGTACTGGACGCCCGATTTCACCGACCCCTTACCCGGATGGCGTAAAAACCGAGATTAACTCGCAGTTAACGGGATAGCGGCGTGAACGTCCGCGACGCGATGAAGTCCGGTCGCGGGGTCGGCGCGGCATAGGGTTCCACAAGGGAGTTCTCGACGCTGTTGAACACCACGAAGATGTTCGAGCGCGGGAACGGCGTGATGTTGTTCCCGGAACCGTGCATGATGTTCGAGTCGAACATGAGCGCTGATCCCGCAGGCCCGGTGAACTGGTCGATTCCGTGCTCGGCCGCCAGCTGCGCGATGTGCTCGCGGCTGGGCACGCCGATCTCCTGCTCCTTGAGCGAGGCCTTGTAGTGGTCGGCCGGGGTTTCCCCGACGCACGGCACGAAAGTCCGCTGCGAACCGGGCATCACCATCAGCCCGCCGTTGAACGGGTAGTTGTCGGTCAGCGCGATCGAGATCGACACCGCGCGCGGCACCGGCATGCCGTCCTCGGCGTGCCAGGTCTCGAAATCGGAGTGCCAGTAGAAGCCCTTGCCCTTGAACCCGGGCATGTAGTTCACCCGGCTCTGGTGCACGTACACCTCCGAGCCCAGGATCTGCCGGGCCCGGTCGAGCACCCGCGGGTCCCGCACCAGCTCGGCGATCAGCTCGCTGATCCGGTGCACCTCGAAGATCGAGCGGACCTCGTCGGACTCCTTCTCCACGATCGTGCGCTCGTCGGCCTTGAGCCCGTCGTCGGCGGCCAGCCGGGCCAGCTCGTCGCGGTAGGCGCGCACCTCGGCCGGGCTGAGCAGCCCCGGGTACTGCGAGTACCCGCGCGCGTCGTGCGCGGCCAGGGTCGCGGCGTCCAGCGGTCCGTCCGCGCCCCGCCACACCGTCGGCTCGATGCGCTCGACGGGGTCGGCGGGCTCCGCGGTCCGCGTGCGGTAGCGGTCTTCGGTCCTCACGTCGGTCAGCGTCATGCGTCTGTCCTCCTTGGGGTCCTCGTGGATCAGGATGCGGTCGGCTCGACGATCAAGGGGTAGACGCCGTTCTCGTCGTGCACCTCGCGGCCGGTCACCGGCGGGTTGAACACGCACACCGTGCGCATCCGCGTCTTGGGGCGCAGCTGGTGGCGCTCGTGCCCGTCGAGCAGGTACATCGAGCCGGGGCCGAGCTGGTAGGTCGTGCCGGTCTCCTTGTCGAGCAGCTCGCCCTCGCCGTCCACGACGAAGACGGCCTCGACGTGGTTGGCGTACCAGAAGTCGTTGACCGTGCCGCCGTCGAGCACGGTCTCGTGCAGGGAGAACCCGACGCCGTCCCCGGCCAGGACGATCCGCTTGCTGCGCCAGTTCGGCGTCTCCACGTCGCGGTCGGTGCCGGTGATCTCGGCCAGCGTGCGCACGATCATGCGTCCCCCTTCCCGAGCACCGCGGTCACGGCCTCGGTGAGCACGGCGAGGCCCTCGTCGACCTCGTCCTCGGTCACGGTCAGCGGCGGCATCAGCTTGGCCACCTCGCCCTCCGGCCCCGCGGTCTCCAGCAGCAGGCCCCGCTCGAACGCCGCCCGGCACACCGCGCCCGCGGTGGCGCCGTCGGCGAACTGCAGGCCCCTGGCCAGCCCGCGGCCCTTGGCCTTGAGCCCGTGGGACTCGGCCAGGTCCTCCAGCACCCGGCCGACCTGCTCGCCCTTGGCCAGGGTGCCCTTCTCCAGGGTGTCGTCGGTCCAGTACTCCCGCAGCGCGGCGGTGGCGGCGACGAAGGCGGGGTTGATCCCGCGGAAGGTGCCGTTGTGCTCGCCGGGCTCCCAGATGTCCAGCTCCGGGCGCAGCAGGGTCACCGCAAGCGGCAGCCCCATCCCGCCGATGGACTTCGACAGGCACACGATGTCGGGCACGATCCCGGCCTGCTCGAAGCTGAAGAACGGCCCGGTGCGGCCGCAGCCCATCTGCACGTCGTCGACGATGAGCAGCATGCCGTGGCGCTTGCACAGCTCCGCGAGCCCGCGCAGCCACTCCGGGCGGGCGACGTTGATTCCGCCCTCGCCCTGCACGGTCTCCACGATCACCGCGGCGGGCTCGTTGAGCCCGCTGCCGCTGTCGCCGAGCAGCCGCTCGAACCACAGGAAGTCCTCGACCTTGCCGTCGAGGTAGTTGTCGAAGGGCATGGGGGTGGCGTGCACCAGCGGGACGCCCGCGCCGCCGCGCTTGAGCGAGTTGCCGGTGACCGACAGCGCGCCCAGCGTCATGCCGTGGAAGGCGTTGGTGAAGTTGATGACCGACTGCCTGCCGGTGACCTTGCGGGCCAGCTTCAGCGCCGCCTCCACGGCGTTGGCGCCCGCCGGGCCGGGGAACATGACCTTGTAGTCCAGCTCCCGCGGGACCAGCGCGATTTCCAGGAAGGTCTCCAGGAACTCGCGTTTGGCCGCGGTGTTCATGTCCAGCGAATGGGTCACCCGGTCGGCCATCATGTAGTCGATGACGGCCTGTTTCAACACCGGGTTGTTGTGCCCGTAGTTGAGCGCGCCCGCGCCCGCGAAGAAATCGAGGTATTCGCGGCCGGACTCGTCGTACATGCGGGCGCCGACAGCGCGGTCGAAGACGACCGGCCAGCTGCGGCAGTAGCTGCGTACCTCGGATTCGGTCGTCTCGAAGACGTTCATCCACTCACCATCCAGGGTTTCGGCAGGGGTTGTGCTGCGCGGTGCTCACGCCGGAACGGCAACGGGCTGCAGGGGGCCGATCCGGTGCAGGTCCTCGCGGTCGTGCTCGTCGGGGAAGGCGTCGGCCGCGAACAGCGCGGTGGCCTCCCGGCGCGCGCCGCGGCGGCGGGCCAAGCCGTCGAACAGGGCGATCGATGCGGTGTTGTCCGGGGTGATCGTGGTCTCCAGGTAGCGCACGCCGCGCTCGGCGAGGCGCTCGACGAGGTGGTCGAGCAGCTGCCCGGCCAGGCCCCGGCCGCGCTGGGCGGCGTCGACGGCGATCTGCCAGATCACCAGCGTCTGCGGGTCGGCCGGGCGCAGGAATCCGATGGCGAAACCGACGGCAGCGCCATCGGCGCGCACGACGGCCGAGGTCTCCGCGAAATCGCGGCACCACAGCAGATATGCGTAGGAGGAGTTCAGGTCCAGCGTCCCGGAATCGCGCGCGATTCGCCACATGGCCGCGCCGTCGCGGGTGGTCGGCTTTCCGATCTGGTGCTTTCCGGACATACCAAGGCAACGTAACAGGGACGTTCCCGGATTACCGGTTATGGCGTTTTGCGCACCCCGCCCCACCTGCGCAGACGCAGAAACCCCGGTGAGGAGCCCAACAGTTCGGTTGTCGCTTGCAACTGGCCTGTGCTACCGGCCGCCGCGGGTCGCGGGCGCACCCTCCACGGTATTGCCGAACGCGCCGGGCGGCTGAAGGAGCGCCCACCGCGCCGAGGCCACCCCCAGCGGCCTCGGCGCGGTGGGCGGGGGCCTAGAGGCCCGCCATGAGGTCGGTCTCGGTGATGCCCGGGCCCGCGCCGCGGCGGATGAACCACTCGGTGCCGAAGGCGCGGGCGAACTCGTCGTCGGGCATGGCCAGGAAGAAGGAGTCCTCGGCGATCTGGCTGGCGTGGGCGCGCATCGCGGCCCGCTTGACCCCCAGGTAGGCGGTGACGTCCACGGCCGCGGTCAGCTCGGCCTCCGGCTTGCCGACCTCGAAGTCCTCCGGCGGCCCCCAGTCGGTCTCGCCGCGGTCGCGGGCCGCGGCGGCATCGGCCTGGATCTGGTCGCGGTTCATCGTCGCCTGGTAGACCCGCGGGGTGCCCGCCAGCTCGGCGGCGCGGTAGCCGACGTGGTGGACCTGGATGTGGTCGGGGTGGCCGTAGCCGCCAAAGTCGTCGTAGACGGTCAGCACGTCGGCGCGCTCGTCGGCGAGGATGTCGGCGAGCTTGCGCGCGGCGTCCTCGACGTCGGCGCGGGCGAAGGCGGCCGGGTGGTCGTTGTCGGCCGTGCCCGCCATGCCGGAGTCGCGGTAGCCGAGGAACTCCACCCGCGCCACGCCCAGGATCTCCGCGGCGGCCCTGGTCTCGGCCACGCGGCGCTCCCAGAGCTGCTCGCCCGGGTCCAGGAAGCCGTCGGGCACCTCGCCGACCTCGCCCCTGGTCGCAACCACCAGGACGACCCGGTGACCGGCGTCGGCGGCCTTGCGCATGATGCCGCCGCAGCTGATGCACTCGTCGTCGGGATGGGCGTGGAAGGTGACAAGGGTTGCCATGCGGCCGAAGCTACGCCGGAGCACCGACAGCGCGCACCGGCGTTCGCTGTGGGCGAGACGCACCGGCCAGCACGGACTCCAGGATCTCCCCGACGCGCACCGCGGTGTTCGACAGCAGCGTCGAGGTGAGCCCGTGCGTGTGCTCGGTCCCGCCCTGCAGGTAGATGCCCGCGGTGACGTTGCCCGCGGTGCGCAGGCGGTGGTCGCGCTCGACGACCGCCTGCCCGGCCGCGTCGCGCTCGCACACCGCGCCCGCGCGGCCCAGCAGCTCGAACACGTCGCCCGGTCGGTACCCGGTGGCATAGACCACCGCGTCGCAGCGCAGCGTCTCCACCGCGCCGGTCGGCAGGTGCTCGACGGCGGCGTAGACCGCGTCGTCGGTCTCCCGCACGAACCGCAGCCGCGAGGCCGAGCGGATGTCCAGCCGCCGCACGCCTTCGACCTTCTCCCGGTACTCCCTGCGGTACAGCTCCTCGATCAGCTCGAGGTCCACCACGGAGTAGTTGGTGTTGCGGTGGTAGCCCATCAGCATCGCCTTGACCTCCGGGCTGGCGCCGTGGAAGTCGTCGACGGCCGCGGGGTCGAAGATGCGGTTGGCGAACGGGCTGTCGTCGGCGGGGGTGTAGCCGTACTTGGCGAACACGGCGGTGACCGCGGTGCCCGGCAGCGTGGAATGCAGCTGCGCCACGGTTTCCGCGCCGCTCTGCCCCGCGCCGACGACGAGCACCCGGCCCGCCCCCTCCAGCGACCCGATGCGGTGCATCAGCTCGATGTTGTGCCACACGCGGTCGGAGGTCTCGGCGTCCTCAGGCAGCACCGGCCGCAGCCCGGTTGCGACGACGAGGTTGCGGGCGCGGAAGGAGACCACGCCGTCCTCGCCCGCCGGGGTGGCCACGACGTCGAACCACGCGACCTCGCCGTCGACCTCGACCGGCCGCACCGAGATCACCTCGACGCCGTAGCGCACCTGGTCGGCGACCCGCTCCGCGGCCCACTCGAAGTAGTCGTGGAACTCGGTGCGCAGCGGGAACATCGTCTTGTGGTTGATGAAGTCGACCAGCCGGGCGCGGTCGCGCAGGTAGCACAGGAAGCTGAAGTCGCTGGCCGGGTCGCGCATCGTCACCAGGTCCTTGAGGAACGAGACCTGCATGGTGGCGTCCGGGATCAGCATGCCCCGGTGCCAGCCGAACCGCGCCTGCCGCTCGCAGAACAGGCTGCGCAGGGCGCGCTCCGGGTGCCGCCGGTTGTGCTCGTCGACGGCGACCGCCAGGGCGAGGTTGGACGGGCCGAATCCGATGCCGACCAGGTCGTACACCTCTGTGGTCACGTTGCCCCTCCGTCGCCAATCTTGACCGAACGGAGGTAAGGCTAACCTAATGAAGGGGTGCTCGGGAGTGGCCTGCGTCTCTCGCCTACGGCTGGGCGGTCAGGTAGCCGCCCATGCGGGTGAAGTACTCGTGCGCGGTCAGTTCAACGCCCTCGTCCGTCCGGACCCTGGTCACCAGCAGCGCCTTGCTGCGCCCCCGTCGCGCCTGCGCGCCCGCGACGACGGCCACGCCGTCGCCCTCGCGGTAGAAGATCCGGCCGGGGGTGCCGCCGTAGACGGCCTCGGACACCCGGGCTTCCACGATCTCCAGCTTCCGCCCGCGGTGGTAGGTGAAGGCGCTGGGGTAGGGGGCGCACTGGGCCCGCACGAGCCGGTCCAGCTCCTCGGCCTCCCACGTCCAGTCGATGCGCAGGTCCTCGGCGGAGCGCTTGTGGAAGAAGCTGGCCTTGGTGCGGTCCTGCGGGGTGAAGTCGGTGTCCCCGCGGGCGATGCGGGCCAGCCCCTCGACGGTGAGCTTGCCGAACAGCGGCAGGGTCTTGTCGAACAGGTCCTTCGTCGTGTCCCGCGGACCGACCTCGACCGCCTCCTGCGCCACGATGTCCCCGGCGTCGAGCGTCTCGTCCATCATGTGGGCGGTGACGCCGACGTGCGTCTCGCCGTTGATGAGGGCCCAGATGAGCGGGGAGAACCCGGCGTAGGCGGGCAGCAGCGAGTCGTGGACGTTGAGGGTGCCCTTCGGCGGGAGGGTGAACACCCGCGGCGGGATCCAGGTCCGCCAGTTCGTGGCGACGATGACGTCCGGGTCGGCCTCTTTGAGGGCCTGCATGAGGTCGTCGTCGTCAGCCTTCTCGCGGATGAGGACGGGGATGCCGCTGGCCTGCGCCAGCTCCTCCACCGAGTCGGCCCAGATGCGCTCGTAGGCACCCTCGCCGCGCGGGTGGGTCACCACCATGACCACCTCGTGCTCGGATTCCAGCAGGGCTTGGAGGGTGCGGTGCCCCCAGGTCTGAAAGCCGAACATGACGACCCGCATGAGCCTCTCCTCGGTTAGGTAAGGATTACCTAGCTGAGGTTAGGCTCACTGCCGCAGGTCCACAACGACGGCGGTCACGTTGTCCCGGCCCCCGGCGTCCACGGCCATCTCGACCAGCCGCTCCGCGGCCGCGCCCGGGTCTTCGACGTCGGCGAGCACGCCCGCGATGTCGGTCTCCGGGACCTCCAGGGTGAGGCCGTCGGAGCAGATGAGGAACCGCTCCGGGGCGGCGGTGGGGAAGACGTCGAGGTCGGGCTCGGGCGCGGGGGTCATGCCCAGGGCGCGGGTCAGGACGTTGCCCAGCGGGTGGCCGACGGCCTCCTCCGGCGCGATGTCGCCCGCCTGGACCATCTCGGCCAGCTCGGTGTGGTCGGTGGTCAGCTGGGTGAGGACGCCGTCGGCGTGCCGGTAGACCCGCGAGTCGCCGACGTTGAACACGACCCAGTGCGGCGCGCCCTGGAAGTCGGCCAGGCACAGCCCGGTGAGGGTGGTGCCCATCCCGCGGTAGAGGGGGTCGCGGCGGCCCGCGGCGAGGATCGCGGCGTTGGCCTCCAGCACCGCGGCGCGCACATCTTCGGGCTTGACGGTCCGCCCGACCAGCCCCTTGGCCACGGCGACGGCCAGCCCGCTGGCCACCTCCCCGGCCACGTGCCCGCCCATCCCGTCGGCGACGAGGTACACCCCGTCGGCGACGAGGTGCGCGTCCTCGTTCCCGGACCGCACGACCCCGACGTCGGTGGCCGCCCCGGCGCGGATCATCTCCCCCATACCCGGGTGATCGCCCCCGCCCGACCCACCGTTAGTCGCTCGCCTGTCGCGGCTCAACGATGCAGTCCGGGCCCGGGTGCACGATCGTCTCGTGCCCCACCCCGTCGCGGACCCGATAGGGCGGCGCCCCATCGACCCCCAACACCTCGACGATCTCCAGCACCCGGTCGTGCCTGCCCACGACCTTGCCGTGGACCACCAGCCGGTCTCCAGATCGGGCGTGCACAGCAAACCCCTTCCCGGTAGGCAACGCCGTCGAGTATTCCGCGTCCCCAGCCCGCGCGCGAGACCACGCCACCCACCTCACCGAAACTCGTGCACGACCTCGATCAGCCCGACGATGTGCCGGTTGAATTCGTCGAGCTCCTCAGCGGGCACCCACAGCTCCAAGATCGTCCGGCCCCCGGCCTGCTGCACGGGATACCGCCGCAGGAATTCCGCGTCCACCCGAAACCGCGTCACATACCCGACCCCGTGATGAGGCACATTCCACTCCCGCGCGATCTTGATCGCGTACTCCTCGTTGAGCACGGGATAGAAGATCGGCTGCTCGGGAAGCCGCGCAGGCCAAGCCCGCCACCCACCCCGCCGAACCAACTCCAACTCCTCCGGCCCAGTAGGACGCCACAACGTCGTCGTCGCCCCCACCTGAACCACCTCCCCCAAGTCGATCAATCCACCAAAGCCTACTGACCCATCACATCACCCAACCGCTTCCAAGCCCTACTAATTCAACACTAGCTGAAAAGTGCGCAAACTGATTCCAGAACGCCCCATGACGCGCTATCGTCCCTGGTCAGCAAGTGTCGTCCCCGCGCACGCGGGGCTGGTCCGGGCACGCGGCGGGCGCAGATCGAGATGGCCAAGTCGTCCCCGCGCACGCGGGGCTGGTCCCCCCAGGAACGGTGCCTGATGAAAGGCTCCTCGGTCGTCCCCGCGCACGCGGGGCTGGTCCCCCGTCGTCGGTGGCGTGGTGCGGCTCGATGTAGTCGTCCCCGCGCACGCGGGGCTGGTCCCGGCCTGCGCGCCGCTCGCGGCCGAGACCGACTGTCGTCCCCGCGCACGCGGGGCTGGTCCCCGACAAAAGAAATTATGACGTCCTGGCGTGTGGTCGTCCCCGCGCACGCGGGGCTGGTCCTCCCTCCAAGCACGAAGGCGACCGCCCGATTGGGTCGTCCCCGCGCACGCGGGGCTAGTCCCTGCGGCGCGCGGGTCAGCATCGAGGAGCACGAGTCGTCCCCGCACGCGGGGCTGGTCCTCGCCGGGTTCTTGACGGGCGCATCGTTGGTTGGTCCTCCCCGCGCACGCGGGGCTGGTCCGCTGCGCCTCTACGTGGAGCCCTACCACCTGGCGTCGTCCCCGCGCACGCGGGGCTGGTCCCACGCCATCGCCATCGCCGGAACACCGTCGATCGTCGTCCCCGCGCACGCGGGGCTGGTCCGGTGTTCTCCTCGATGGCACGGGTTATCAGTGGGTCGTCCCCGCGCACGCGGGGCTGGTCCGGTCCCGCGCCCGTTAGCCCAGGGTCGTGGGCCGTCGTCCCCGCGCACGCGGGGCTGGTCCCAGGTCGTGCAGGTTGGGCATGTCGTCCTCCATGTCGTCCCCGCGCCCTCGGGGCTGGTCCGCACTTCCACCGCTCGATCTCCTACGACCTGGTGTCGTCCCCGCGCACGCAGGGCTGGTCCCCCCGAGGCGGTCAGGCCGGAACCGGCCAGCACCTCGTCCCCGCGCACGCGGGGCTGGTCCCTCTCCTCGGCCTTCGGGCAGAGCTGGCGGCCCGTCGTCCCCGCGTACGCGGGGCTGGTCTCGACGGCTGCACAGAAAATTGTTCTGTGGGGGCTTTGCGCCAGGTCGCGGTGATCTGGGCTGCCCGGGGCGGGTTCGGCTGGCGGGGTTGGGTTGGATGGATCTTGGCGACCTCGGCGGAGGTTGAAGGTGAGCCCAATCCCAGCGGGCTGCGGCGCGCCAAGGCACCTGGATGCGGAGTGAGTCTTGGGGACTGTCGACTTCAGCAGCGGTCTGCTGCGGTGGGGCTGGCATTCGAGGGCCGTGCAGTTGGTCTCGGCGCAGTAGGGGTTGGGCAGCCGCGGCGGGACGGCGGCTGGGTGGGCGCTTGTGCTTGATCACACCGACTCGCGCGGCTCGTTCATGGTGTTAATAAACGGCTGACCTCGCGGCGGCGGCTGCCTCGGCGCAGTTCGATGTGCACCTCTGCTGCAGGCGCGTTCTTCCAACTCGGACGCGGAACTTGGTGCGCAGGCGCTTGCCGGGGTCCGCCATCCCCATGTGAGCTGCCCCAGATCTGCGGGCCGTTGCCGCGAGTGACTCTCCGCGGATCTTGGGCGCGCACGGAGCGGGGCTACCTACGCTGGTAGAGAGCCGGCAGCGGGACTTGAACCCGCAACCTTTCGCTTACAAGGCGAGTGCTCTGCCAATTGAGCTATGCCGGCGTGGGCGCGGGTGGTGGGCGCGCCGGGGGTCATCCTAAGGGCTGCGCGGTTGCGGGTAGCGGGGAGTTACCCGAGCGTGGGGGCGGCCACTGCAACGTACTGGTGGGGTCATCCGATCAATCAGGTAGGAGGTGGTAGTGGTGTGGTTCGCTCAGCGGGGGCGGGCGAATGGGATGTGGTGGCAGACGAAGGCCGAGCCGCCGGTGTGGGGGGCGGTGCACGGGCCAGAGCTGCCCGATGACCGGCGGGTCAACGTGGTGCTGGATCTCGCGCTGCGGGTCGGGGACGTGCAGATGGCGTCGGGGGCCGGGGCGGCGGATGTCACGGCGACGATGCTGGCCGTGACCGGGGCGTACGGGCTGCCGCACTGCGAGGTCGACGTCATCTTCACCTCCATCACCATCGCCTGCCACCGGGGCACGGAGATGTCCCCGGTGACCTCGCTGAGGGTCGTGCGCTCGCGCAGCCTGGACTACACGCGGCTGGCGCACCTGGAGACCCTGGTCCGCGACATCACCGCGGGCCGGGTCGCGCTCGAGGACGCGCACACCGAGTTGGACCGGATCGTCAACGCGAACCACCCCTACCCGCGGTGGGTGGCGACGCTGGCGTGGGCGGGGATGGCCGCTGCGGTGACCATCCTCATCGGCGGGCAGCCCGCGATGGCCGCGTGGGCCGCGTTGATCACCGCCGTCGTCGACCGGGTGGGGCGGGTGCTCAACCGGCGGGCCCTGCCCTTCTTCTTCCAGCAGCTCGCAGGCGGCCTGCTGGCGACGGGCGGGGCGCTGGCGCTGCTGTCCAGCGGGGTGCTGCCCGCCGCCCGGCCGACCGTGCTCGTCGGAGCCGCCATCACAGTTCTGCTGTCCGGGCTCTCCGTCGTCTCCACCGTCCAGGACGCGATCTCCGGGTACAACGTCACCGCCGCGGGCCGCGCGATGGAGGTCTCGCTGATGACCGCGGGGCTCATCGCGGGCGTCGTGCTCGCGCTGAACATCTCCGTCTCGCTCGGGATGCCCTACCAGCCGCTGGCCGACCCGCTGCCGCAGACGGCGCTGCGGCTGCCCGTGCAGGCGCTCGCGGGCGCCGCCGCGGCCGGGTGCTTCGCCCTGGCCAGCTACGCCACCCCCAAGGCCCTGCTCATCGCCAGCGCGGCGGGCGGGCTCGGGGCCGCCGGGTACGGCGCGCTGTCGCTCAGCGGCACCGGGCCCATCACCGCATCGGCTGGGGCCGCGGTCGCCGTCGGGTTCGCGGGCGGGCTCATCGCGCGCAGGCTGCGGATGCCGCCGCTGGTCATCGCCGTGTCCGGGATGGTGCCGCTGCTGCCCGGCCTGACCACCTACCGCGCGCTCTACGAGCTGGCCATCGAGAAGAGCACCACCGGCATCCCCACCCTGATGACCGCCGCGGCCATCGCGCTGGCCCTGGCCGCGGGCGTGGTGCTCGGCGAATTCCTGGCCCAGCCGGTCCGCACGGGCCTGAGCAGGCTCGAGCGCAAGATCGCCGGGCCGCGGATGTCCGGGCCGCTGCGGCCCACCAGGCGGCGCCTGGAGTAGCGAACGTGAGCGCCGCCACCCCCTTCCCCACCAGACGCAGGACGCGCGACGGGCCAACCCTGGTTAGCCTCGAAAGAGGGCAACTATGAGGAGGCAACCGCTCGTGAGCAGCAGAAACGGCTCGGACTTCATCGTCGTGGCCAACCGTCTGCCGGTGGACCTGGAGCGCCTCCCCGACGGCACCACCCGCTGGAAGCACAGCCCCGGTGGGCTCGTCAGCGCCCTGGAGCCCTTCCTCCGCAACCACAAGGGCGCCTGGGTCGGCTGGCCGGGCGTGCCGGACGCGGAGGTCGACGACTTCGAGGAGGACGGCCTGGCGCTGCGCCCGGTCGGCCTGACCGCGACCGAGGTGCGCGACTACTACGAGGGCTTCTCCAACGCCACGCTGTGGCCGCTCTACCACGACGTCGTGGCCCCGCCGGTGTTCGACCGGGCCTGGTGGGACGCCTACGTCAAGGTCAACCACCGCTTCGCCGACGCCTGCGCGAAGGCGGCCGCGCCCAACGCGACGGTCTGGGTGCAGGACTACCAGCTGCAGCTGGTGCCTGCGATGCTCCGCGACCAGCGCCCCGACCTGCGGATCGGGTTCTTCCTGCACATCCCGTTCCCGCCGACCGAGCTCTACATGCAGCTGCCGTGGCGGGCCGAGATCGTGCGCGGGCTGCTCGGCGCCGACCTCGTCGGCTTCCACCGGCCCGGCGGCGCGCAGAACTTCCTCTGGCTGGCCCGGCGGCTGCTGGGCCTGGAGCCGACCCGCGGCGCGGTCGGCGTGCGCACGCGGCCCGGCGTCATCCAGGTCGGCGACCGCGCCGTGCGGGTGGGCGCCTTCCCGATCTCCATCGACTCCGCCGGGCTGGACGCGCTGGCCCGCAAGAAGGAGACGATCAGCCGGGCCCAGCAGATCCGCGCGGACCTGGGCAACCCGAAGAAGGTCATGCTCGGCGTCGACCGCTTGGACTACACCAAGGGCATCGACCTGCGGCTCAACGCGCTGCGCGAGCTGCTGTCCGAGGGCCGGGTCGACCCGGCCGACGTGGTGATGATCCAGCTCGCCACGCCCAGCCGCGAGCGGGTCGAGCACTACCAGCGCATGCGCGACGAGATCGAGCTGACCGTCAGCCGGATCAACGGCGAGTTCGGCCGGGTCGGGCACCCCGTCGTGCACTACCTGCACCAGTCGGTCGACCGGGCCGAGCTGGCGGCGTTCTTCTCCGCCGCCGACGTCATGCTCGTCACGCCGCTGCGCGACGGCATGAACCTGGTGTGCAAGGAGTACGTCGCGTGCAGGCACGACCTCGGCGGGGCGCTCGTGCTCAGCGAGTTCGCGGGCGCGGCCGCCGAGCTCACCAGCTCCTTCCTCGTCAACCCCCATGATCTTGACGGCGTCAAGAACGCCATGCACGCAGCCCTCACGATCGATCCAGCGGAGGGTCGCCGTAGGATGCGCGCTCTGAGGCGTCAGGTGCTCACGCACGACGTCGACCGTTGGGCTCGCTCGTTCCTAGACGCGCTGGACCCTGACAGCAACCATTGAGAGAACCGAGCCCCCGCACATCCTGAGGAGAAGGCGTTGACCGCCGAGGCCCTGCCCGCCGAGCTGCGGCGCGCGATCGTCCAGATCGCCCGCACTCCGCGCCTGCTGGTCGCCTGCGACTACGACGGCACACTCGCGCCCATCGTCAACGACCCCGAGCAAGCGCGGCCGCTCCCGGAAGCGGTGAACGCGCTGCGGGCGCTGGCAGGACTGCACGAGACCACCGCCGCGGTGATCTCCGGGCGCGCGCTGCGCGACCTGGCCACCCTGTCCCGCCTGCCCTCGGAGGTCCACCTCGTCGGCTCGCACGGCTCGGAGTTCGACGTGGGCTTCGTGCACGCCATCGACGCCGACGCGCGGCGGCTGCACCGGCGGCTCAAGGCCGACCTGGAGATCCTGGTCGAGGGCGAGCCGGGCGTGCAGCTGGAGGTCAAGCCCGCCAGCATCGCCGTGCACGTGCGCCGCGCCGACGCCGACGTCGCGGCGCGCGTGCTGGACGCGGTCCGCAAGGGGCCGTGCACCTGGGACGGCGTGCACGTCACCGAGGGCAAGGCGGTCATCGAGCTGGCCGTCGTGCAGACCGACAAGGGCCACGCGCTGGACATCCTGCGCCACCAGGCGGGCGCGACGGCGACGGTGTTCGTCGGCGACGACGTGACCGACGAGAAGGCCTTCGCCCGCATCACCGGCCCGGACCTGGGCATCAAGGTCGGCGACGGGGAATCGCTTGCGGGCTACCGCATCGATGACCCGACGGCGGTCGCAACCATGCTGGCGTTCCTCCTGGAGGAGCGCAGGGCGTGGCTGTACGGCGAGCAGGCGGTGCCGATCGAGCGGCTGACGATGCTGGCCAACGAGCGCTCGGTCGCCTTGGTGACTCCGGACGCGCGGCTGACCTGGCTCTGCCACCCGGAACCGGACTCCGCTTCGATCTTCGCCGACCTGCTCGGCGGGCCGGGCGCCGGGCACTTCAGCGTCTCCCCCGAGCGCGGCGGGCTGCCGCTGGGCCAGCGGTACCTGCCCGGCACGATGACCGTGGAGACCCGCTGGTCGGGCCTGCTGGTCACCGACTTCCTCGACAACGACGCCGAGCCCTTCCGCACCGACCTCACCCGGGTGCTCAGCGGCAGCACGACCGCGCTGGTGGAGTTCGCGCCGCGGCCGGAGTTCGGGCAGGTGCAGGTGCGGCTGGAGGCGCGCGCCGACGGGCTGCTGGTGCAGGGCACCGGCGAGCCGATCGCGCTGCGCTCCCCCGGCGTCGCCTGGGAGATCGTCTCCGACGGCATGCACGACTCGGCCCGGGCGCGGGTGGAGCTGCGGCCGGACGAGCCGGTGGTCTTCGAGCTGCGCTGCGGCACCGACGAGCTCGACCCGCACCCGGTGCCGGTCGAGGAGCGCAAGGCGGTCGCGGGGGCGTACTGGTCGCGCTGGCTGGACACGCTCGTGCTGCCGCCGGTGGAGAAGGACCTGGTCGCCCGCTCGGCGCTGACCCTGCGCGGGCTCTGCCACGAGGAGACCGGCGCGATCATGGCGGCGGCGACCACCTCGCTGCCCGAGGAGATCGGCGGCATCCGCAACTGGGACTACCGCTACTGCTGGCTGCGCGACGCATCGATGACGGCCAAGGCGCTGGTGTCGCTGGGCTCGCTGGCCGAGGCCGAGGCGTTCCTGCGCTGGCTGCACGCGGTGCTGGCGACCCTGCCCGGCCCGGAGCGGCTGCACCCGCTCTACACGATCGCGGGCACGACGCTGCCGCCCGAGGCCGTGATCGACACCCTGCCCGGCTACGCGGGCTCGCGCCCGGTGCGGGTGGGCAACCTGGCCAACCAGCAGGTCCAGCTGGACGTGTTCGGCCCGGTGGTCGACCTCGTCGCGGCGCTGTCGGAGGCCAGGGGCTCGCTGACCGACGACGACTGGCGCATGGTGTGCGCGATGGCCGAGGCCGTCGCCCGCCGCTGGCACGAGCCCGACCACGGCATCTGGGAGGAGCGGCACCGGCCGCGCCACCACGTGTACTCCAAGGTCATGTGCTGGCTGACGATCGACCGCGCGATCAAGCTCGGCAAGGCGCACGGCCGCGCGCTGGAGCCCGAGTGGGAGTCGCTGCGCGACGAGATCGCCAACGACGTGCTGACCAAGGGGTGGAACGAAGAGGTCCAGTCCTTCACCACCGCCTACGACGGCACCGACCTCGACGCGGCGACCCTGCTGATCGGGATGGTGGGCCTGATCGACCCCGCCGACCCCCGCTTCCAGGCGACCGTCACCGCGACCGAGGCCGAGCTGCGCAGCGGCTCGACCGTCTACCGGTACCACCGCGACGACGGCCTGCCCGGCGACGAGGGCGGCTTCCACCTGTGCGCGGCGTGGATGATCGAGGCGTACCTGCTCACCGGCAGGCGCACCGAGGCCGAGGACCTCTTCGCCCAGATCGTCGACGCCGCGGGCCCCACCGGCCTGCTCCCCGAGGAGTACGACCCGGTGGCCGAGCGGTCGCTGGGCAACCACCCCCAGGCGTACTCCCACCTGGGTCTGATCAGGTGCGCCCAACTGCTGTCCGCCTGATTTCCCCAATCGGCCCATGCCTGATCCGCCCGATCGGTACCCTGTCGGGCGGATACAGGTGTGCGACGGGGAGGCATCCATGCCGGACGGGACCGGTACCGAGCCCACGAACGACCAGCCGCCCGCACCGGGCGACCAGATCGACCAGCAGGTCAACCTGATCAGCGTGCTGGAGCGCCTGCCCTTCCTCGGCCCAGCCGCCACCGCCATGTACTCCTCCGGCGGCGGCGGCGAAGGCGGCCGCTTCGCCATCTCCAGCCTCGCCGAACTCGACGCCCTCATCACCCGCTGGCAGGGCATCCTCGACAAGATCGACGAGAGCCGCAGCAAGCTCGACGACGCGCTCGCGCACGTCCTGCCCCCGGCCGAGGACGGCCCGAGCAACTTCGAGGCGGAGAAGACCAAGGCCAGCCTCCAGGCCGCGCTCGAGCACAACATCGTGATGGCGGACTACGCCGCGGGCTACATCAAGAAATTGCAGGCTGCTCGCGCGGACTACGCAGGCACTGAGAGCGAGAACACCGCCACCGTCAACAATTCTGGAGCCTGACCGACATGTCGACGCGGTTCATCGGAGCGGCCGTCATCGCCGCCTGCGCCATCGGGCTCAGTGCGTGCAGCGAGAGCGGAACGCCCACCCCCGGCGACGGACGTGCGACCACCACGGCGCCCCCTTCGGCCGAGACGACCACGACGACCGCCGCGGGGGACGACCGCTTCGGCGCGCCGCACGTCGAGAACCCGCTGGACGCGGCGAAGCAGCTCGAAGACCCGTGCACCTCCCTCACCTCCGCCCAGTTGCGCACCCTGGGCGGCTTCCAGGAGTTCAGCTCGGATCCGGAGGACACCGATCCCTCCTGCCTCTGGAAGAACGAGGACCTGGTCACGATCGCGGTGTCCTACATCACCGCCAACAAGAACGGCTTGGCCGACCTCTACCGGGGGCAGCAGCAGGGGCAGTGGGCGTACTGGGAGCCGACGACCGTGAGCGGCTATCCGGGCGTCTTCCAGCACGCCAGCGACAACCGGGCGCGGGGCTACTGCACCATCTCCGTCGGCGTGACCGATGAGCTGCACTTCTCCGCGACCATCAGCCGCGGGGACAAGGCCCAGGCGTGTGACCAGATCAAGGACGTTGCCGCAGCAGTTGTCGACACCCTGAAGGGCGGAGGCTGAGCCATGTCGTTCCAGATGCAGTGCATGTCCGGCCAGGCGATCTACGACAACTTCGTCAACGGTCGCGGGGGTGAGGAGCTGGTCCAGGCGGCCACGAAGGTCGACGGGGCCAAGCAGGAGTACGACACGCTCGCCGCCGAGATCCGGTCGCTGGCCATCGACATGGAGGCGATCTGGGAGGGGCCCGCGGCGGGGGCCGCGCAGCGCGGCGCCGGGCCGCTGGCGGTGGAGCACGAGCTGGCGCAGCCGGAGCTGCACAACGTGCAGGACCTGACCAACCGGCAGGTCGAGTCGTACAACACGGCCAAGAGCCAGGTGCAGCCGGTGCCGGATGTGCCGGAGGAGCCGGGGTTCTGGGACAACGTGTTCAGCCTCGGTGGGGCCGGGGACGACTACGAGAAGCAGGTCCAGGCCAATCGGGCGGCCAACGACAACAACGTGCAGGTCATGCAGGCCTATGAGAGCGCGTCGCTCTACAACGGTGAGAGCATGCCCACGCAGTACGGGCAGATGCAGCCCGACAACTCGCAGATCACCGTGAACAAGCCCGGTGGCGGCGGGGATGGCGACGGCAACGGGACCGGGGACGGGTGGCGGAATGTGACGCCGCCGTCGGGCAGCCCCGATGACAACCGGGGCAGCTGGGACACCGGGGGCAGGCCGCCGACGAACCCGTCGGGGTACGACCCGACCAACCCCAGCGGCTACCAGCCGCCCCCGGGCGGTGGGCCCGGGCCGTACCCGGGTCCGACGCCGGGGCCCTACCCCGGTCCGACGCCGGGACCCGGGCCGTACCCGCCCGGTGGCCCCTACCCGCCTGGCGGTCCGTACCCGCCCGGTGGCCCGTACCCGCCGGGCGGTGGGCCGGGCGGCGGCAATCCGGGCGGGCGTCCGCCGGGGGTGCCGGGTGGCCGTCCGCCGGGGGTGCCCGGCGGGCCTGGTGGGCCGGGTGGCACGCCGCCGACGCGCGGGCCGGGCATGCCCGGTGGGCCGGGCGCGTCCGGTGGGCCGAACGGCGGGCCGCGCGCAGGCGGGGCCGGGTTCGGGCCGGGCATGGGCGTCGGCGCCGAGGAGGCCAGGGCCGGGGCCCGCAGCGGGTTCGGCGGCGGCGCCGGGGCCGGTGGGCTCGGCGGCGCGGCGGGCGCTGGCGGGGCCGGTGGGCGCGGTGGCGCGCCGATGGGCGGTGGCGGCGCGGGGGCACGCGGCCAGGGCGGGGAGGACGAGGAGCACACGCGGGCTTCCTTCCTCGTCGAAGACGACCCGGACAGCCTGTTCGGGACCGACCAGATGACGGCTCCGCCGGTGATTGGGGAGTAGTAGGTGCTGGACAGGCCGCTCAGGCTGTCGGTCAACACCGTCGCGCGGACGGTGAAGGCCGAACGGCTCGGGCAGTTGCACACCGCCATCGCGCCGGAGGCCCTGTGGTTCCCGCGCGATGAGGACCGGCTGGCCGAGCAGATGGCCCGCGACGAGCTCGCCCGCGCCGGTGGCATCGACCACCGCGGGCGGGTCGACGCGGACATGCTGGCCACGCTGGCGATGCTGTGCACGCCGCGGGCGGAGTTCTACGGCTGGATCAGCCAGCAGAAGCGGACGGCGGGCGTCCTGGTCGCGGTGACCGGGCGCACCGCCCTGCTGGTGATGAACGACGACGGCATGGTCACCATCACCCCGGTCAACCCGGAGGCGCCCGCGGAGGCGCTGGTGGCGCAGACGCCGGAGGTGCCGCCCGGGCGCGGCCAGGTGATCACCGTCTTCGGCGAGGACGTGCGGAACTCGGCAGACGGTCGGCAGCGCACCGCCGCCGGGGTCGGCACCCGGGCGGCCCCGCCGCAGGTGCGCGAGATCCAGCGGATCACCGCGCTGCCGACGACGGGCGGCGGGCAGCTGTTCACCGCAGTCCGCGACAACTCCGGCCGCCGCCACCGCGTGGAGTGGCCGCTGCGCTACGCCGACACCGTGCAGGGCCGCTACCTCAACCTGACGCTGCCCGGCGATCGCGTGATGGTCGGCCCGGCCGACCGGCGGGCGCTGTCCGGCAGGCTGTACGAGCTGCACCGCAACCTGACCCGCTGACCGGCGCAATGCGATGCGGATATGCGCCGGATCGAATGCGACCGATCATTGTCCCGTTCGGCCGATCGCTTTCTCCACAGCGCCAAACCGTTTTCCGCCAGGGGAAGTAGCCACTTCGAGAAGCGGCTAACGATACAAGATCGCACTACCAAATCACGCCAGTACACGATGGGGTGATCATCCTTGCCGCTGCAATCCGCGGTCGAAATGATCGCCCCATGCCAATCGAGGACCCCGCGGTCGCGCGCATTCAGCTCGGGCTGCTCCTGCGTGCGCTGCGCACGGGCAACCAGCTCTCCACGATGACGACGGGCCGGGCCGTCGGCACCTCCAACGCCACCATCAGCCGGGTCGAGACGGGCAAGCAGGGGATCAGCCAGGCCGACCTGCTCAACCTGCTCGACGTCTACCGGGCAAGCGAGGAGGCGGTGGCCGACGCCCTGCGCCTGCACGCGGCCAGCAAGCTGCGGCGGCGGGCGAACGCCTACTACGACAGCATCCCGCCGTGGTTCCGCCGCTTCATCGCGATGGAGGAGGAGGCCACCCAGCTGGCGATCTACGAGAACGAGGTCGTCACCGGCCTGTTCCAGACCGAGGACTACGCCAGGGCGCTCATGCAGGCGTGGACGCCGGTGGCCGGCCGCTCGGAGATCGACTTCCGGGTCGAGCAGCGGATGGACCGCCAGGAGATCCTCACCCGCGACGACCGGCGGCCCTCGCGGGTGGACGTGGTCATGCTGGAGGCCGTGCTGCACCGGGTGATCGGCGACGACGAGGTGATGGCGGGCCAGCTCGGCAAGCTGCTGGAGCTGTCGAAGCTGCCCAACGTCAGCCTGCGGATCCTGCCGTTCCGGGCCGCGCCGACGCCCAACAACGATCACACCTTCGTGGTCTACCGCCCGTTCACGCTGCTGCGGCTGCCGGAACAGGGCACGCTGCTCTACCTGGAGGACTTCCAGGGCGCGACCTACCCGGAGGACCTGGCCGTCATCGAGAGGTACAGCCAGGCGTTCGAGCGGCTGCGCGTGGCCGCGGCCGACCTCGACGCCTCCCGGGAGATGATCACCACGATGCTGAAGGAGTACGGATGAGCGAGCGCGGGACCTGGCGCAAGAGCAGCCGCAGCGCGGGCGGCGGCCAGTGCGTCGAGGTGGCCGTGACGCCCACCGCCGCCGCCCTGCGCGACTCGAAGAACCCCGACGGCGGCGTCCTGGTCGTGCCGTTGGTCGCGATTAGGACACTCCTGCGGCAGCTCTGACCCGCGATCCCCTACAGTCCCGGGCTGATTCAGCCAATCGGGTAGGGGGTCGCAAGTGGACGCGCTCGGCATCGTCCTGCTGATCGTGGTGGCCGCGGCCGTCGGCGCGCTCATCGCGG
The DNA here is from genome assembly GCF_053604195.1 of Actinokineospora sp. NPDC004072. Lineage (NCBI taxonomy): Bacteria > Bacillati > Actinomycetota > Actinomycetes > Pseudonocardiales > Pseudonocardiaceae > Actinokineospora > Actinokineospora sp. NPDC004072. The sequence goes on from NZ_JBSGHB010000003.1 coordinate 38,011, forward strand.
GCCTCGTGCTGCGCAAGCGGCAGCAGCAACCAGCGCAGCCGCCGCCGCCGAAGGACCCCTTCGCCGACGACGACCACCACGCCGTCTACGGCGACCCGCGCCGCCTCAGGGCAGGCGACCTGGTCGAGCTGCGCGGCGTCCCCTACTCCGTGCGCGGCTCCCTGCGCTGCGACGAGGGCGGGTGGACCTGGTCGGAGCACCTGCTGGAGACCGCGGCCGAGGAGCGGGTCTGGCTCTCCGTCGAGGAGGACCCCGACCTCGTGCTCGTCGCCTGGACCGAGGTGGACACCGACCTGCAGCCCGGTCCCCGCAAGATCGCCTTCGACGGCCGCGAGTACACCTCGGACGAGAAGGGCTCCGCCGCCTACACCACCGAGGCCACGACCGGTCTCCAGGACGGCACGGTCCGCTACCACGACTACGAGAGCGGCGACCGCCTGCTGTCCTTCGAGTCCTACGGGGACGCACCCTGGGAGGCCGCCACCGGCGAGCGGCTGTCCACCTACGACGTCAAGATCTTCCCGGCGGCGTCGGCATGAGCACCACGACCAAGCCCAAGACCTGGTTCTGGATCGCGGGCATCTTCGCCGCGATCGCCGCGATCATCGCCATCACGATGCTCGCCCGCGGCACCTCCGTGCGCGACTACGTGCAGGACAGCTACACCCGCGCGGCGAACCTCGACCAGGACGACGAGATCGCCTACACCAGCACCGCCGACCCGAGCACGGTCACCGCGGCCATCGTCGGGGCGTGGAAGCCGGTGGCGCAGTACGCCGACGCCAGCGGGGTCTACCTGCGCTACAACGACGACATGGTGCTGGTGCGCCCGCACAACGGCGGCAGCGTCATCCGCGTCGACGACGTCGACCGCGCCTACCGCCGCTACCACTCGCACGTCAGCAGCTCGTGGGGCTGGACCTCCGGGCACGGCGAGTCCTTCCGCGGCCGCGGACCGGGGGCGGGCAAGTGAGCGAGCAGCAGGCCAAGAAGCTCTCCAAGCCCGTCGCGTGGCTCATCGTGGTGGGCACGTGCGTGGCGGTCATCGTCGCCGTGATCGCGGGCGCGGCGAGCAGCGACGACAACGACCTCACGGTCTCGGTGCCCACCGGCCAGGAGACCGCCGACCTCGTGCAGAAGCTCGCCGAGGCCGAGGAGGCGCACGGCATCTGCTACGGCTGGGTGCTGACCGACGCGGACAAGCCCAGCGACGAGGAGGTGGTCAGCAGCGGGTCCAGCCGCGGCGCGGGCACCAGCGCCGAGGAGTGCCAGCGCTACGTCTGGGTGGACGCCCGGGTCGACTACGAGTCCGAGAGCAGCTCGTTCGAGGACTCGGCCAGCATCATCGTCCACGCCTCCCCCGGCCTGCCCGAGCCCTCCGCCGTCGACCTGGAGCGGCTGGGCGTCACCCAGGAGGCGCTGCTGGCCGAGCCCGCCGCCGCGGTCGGCTACGGCGCGCTGGCGCTGCCCCTGCTGATGGCCGAGGACGGCGTGGTCGAGCCGCTGCCGACCACCCCGGCCGCCGCCGCGCCCGCGACGCCGATCGGCCGCCCCGGCTCGGACTTCGTCGGCAACCACACCGGCGGGCTGATCGCCCTGGGCGTCGTCGGCGGCCTGGCCCTGCTCTGCCTCATCGTCGGTCTGACCATCCGCATCCGCGGGAGAGAAGCGAGGTAACCCCCGTGTCCGAACTGCTGACCGGACTGCTCGGCACCCTGGCCTACGCGGGCGCCGGGCTGGTGCTGATGGCCTTGGGCTACGTGCTGGTCGACGTGGCCACCCCGGGCAGGCTGGCCGACCTGATCTGGACCGAGCGCAACCGCAACGCCGCCATCCTGCTGTGCTCGGGGCTGCTCGGCATCGGCATCATCCTGACCACCGCGATCCTGACCAGCGCCGACGACCTGGGCACCGGCCTGGCCAACACCGCGGTCTACGGCCTGCTCGGCCTGGCGATCATGGCGCTGTCGTTCGTCATCATCGACGTGCTCACCCCGGGCAAGCTCGGCGAGGTCATCTGCGCCGAGGAGCACCACCCCGGCGTGTGGGTCTCGGCGGTCGCGCACCTGGTCGTCGCCGTGGTGATCGCCGCCGCGATCACGTGAGCGAGCAGGCGGTCGACGGACCCGCCCGCGCCCGTCCGGCGCGGGTGGCGCTGCTGGCGACCGTCTTCATCTGCGCGGCCTGCGGCCTGGTCTACGAGCTGGCGCTGGTCGCGCTGGGCAGCTACCTGATCGGCGACACCGTCGGGCAGGCGTCGATCGTGCTGTCGCTGATGGTGTTCGCGATGGGCATCGGCGCGCTGCTGGCCAAGCCGCTGCAACGGCGGGCCGCGGTGTCCTTCGCGCTGGTCGAGCTGGTGCTGGCCCTGCTGGGCGGCCTGAGCGTGCTGCTGCTCTACGCCGCGTTCGCCTGGCTGAGCCTCTACACCCCCGCGCTGATCGCGATGGCGCTGGCGCTGGGCGTGCTGATCGGCGCGGAGATCCCGCTGCTGATGGAACTGCTCCAGCGGATCAGGGCGCAGGCGGCGGGCTCGGCGGTCGCCGACCTCTTCGCCGCGGACTACGTCGGCGCGCTGCTGGGCGGGCTGGCGTTCCCGTTCGTGCTGCTGCCGGTGTTCGGGCAGATCGAGGGCGCGCTGGTGGTGGGGATCGTCAACGCGGTGGCCGGGCTCGGCCTGGTGCTGACGGTGTTCCGCGGGGAGATCGGCAGGCGCGGCAAGGCGGTCCTGGTCGGCGGCGCCATCGCGGTGTTCGGGGTGCTGGGCGGGGCGTACGCGCTGGCCGAGGACTTCGAGGTCACCGCGCGGCAGGCGCTCTACGCCGACCCGGTGGTGCACGCCGAGCGCACCCCCTACCAGGACATCGTGATCACCGAGTCGGTGGCGCTGTCGGGCAACCGGGACGTGCGGCTGTTCCTCAACGGCGACCTCCAGTTCAGCTCGGTCGACGAGTACCGCTACCACGAGGCGCTGGTGCACCCGGCGATGGCCGGGCCGCACGGCCGGGTGCTCATCCTCGGCGGCGGCGACGGCTTGGCCCTGCGCGAGGTGCTGCGCTACCCCGACGTCAGCGCGGTCACGCTGGTCGAGCTGGACCCGGCGATGATCGAGCTGGCCAGGACCGACGAGCGCCTGGTCGAGGCGAACGGGCGCTCCTTGGACGACCCGCGGGTCACCGTCCGCACCGAGGACGCCTTCACCTGGCTGCGCACCGTGACCGCGGACTACGACGTCATCGTGGTCGACATGCCCGACCCCGACTCCACGGCGACGGCCAAGCTCTACTCGATCGAGTTCTACGGCCTGGTCGCGCAGGCCCTCGCCCCCGAGGGGCGGATCGTGGTGCAGGCGGGCTCCCCGTTCTTCGCCCCGCACGCCTACTGGTGCATCGAGAAGTCGCTGCGGGAGGCCGGGCTGGCCACCGCCGCTTACCAGGTGACCGTGCCGTCATTCGGCGAGTGGGGCTTCCACCTGGCAGCGCGGACGACCCCCGCGCTGCGCCTGCCCGGCCTGCCGCTGCGCTCGCTGGACGAGCCGACGCTGGCCGCGGCCGCCGTCTTCCCCCCGGACCGGCGCGCCCCCGCGGACGTCCGGGCGTCGACGCTGATGGACCCGGTCATCCTGCGCTACTCCCGCCAGGAGTGGACGAACTACTGAGCTATCCCCGCAGGACCTGGAGGTTGTTCATCGCCGACCCGAGGTCGCGGACCACGCGGACCTGGAGGCCGTCGGGCACATCGCCGCAGTCGGGTGGGATGAGGGCCTTGGTGAAGCCCAGCCGCAGGGCCTCGGCGAGGCGGGCGCGCACACCGCCGACGCGGCGCACCTCCCCGGCCAGGCCGACCTCGCCGAGGACGACGAGATCCGGTGGCAGGGCGACGTCCTTGGCCGCGGTCGCCACGGCGAGCGCGACGGCGAGGTCGGCCACCGGCTCGGCCACCTTCATCCCGCCGACGGTCGCGGCGAAGACGTCCCGGTCGCCCAGCCGGACGCCGCCGCGGCGCTCCAGCACGGCCAGGACCATCGCCACCCGGGCCGAGTCGAGGCCGCTGACCGCCCGCCGCGGGGTGTTGAGCGGGGAGCTGGCGACGAGCGCCTGCACCTCCACCAGCATGGGCCGCTTGCCGTCCATCGCCACGGTGACCGCGGTGCCCGGCACGCCGACGTCGTGGCGGTTGAGGAACAGCCCGGACGGGTCGGGGACGTCGACGATGCCGCGGTCGACCAGCTCGAAGCAGCCCACCTCGTCGGCGGGCCCGAACCGGTTCTTCACCCCGCGCAGCATGCGCAGGCTGGAGTGGCGGTCGCCCTCGAACAGCAGCACCACGTCGACCAGGTGCTCCAGCACCCGGGGCCCGGCGATGGACCCCTCCTTGGTGACGTGCCCGACGAGCAGCACCGGCAGCGACCGGTCCTTGGCGAGGGCGACCAGCGCGGCGGTGACCGCCCGCACCTGGGTGACGCCGCCCGGGGTGCTGTCGACCTCCGGCGACGACAGCGTCTGCACCGAGTCCACGACGAGCAGGCCGGGCTTGATGTCGTCCACGTGGCCCATAACCGCGGAGACGTCGCTCTCGGCGGCCAGGAACATGTTCGGGTCGACGTTGCCGGTGCGCTCGGCCCGCAGCCGCACCTGGCCCGCCGACTCCTCGCCGGTGACGTACAGCGTCGGCCCGCTGGCCCGCCTGGCCCACTGGTAGGCGACTTCGAGCAGCAGCGTCGACTTGCCGACCCCGGGCTCGCCCGCCAGCAGCACGACCGCCCCGGGCACGAGCCCGCCGCCCAGCACCCGGTCCAGCTCGCCGACCCCGGTGGACTGCGCCCGCGCGGACTCGACGTCGACCTGATCGATGGGCCGGGCGGGCGCGCTCGGCGCGCCCGCGGCCACCCGGCCGGGCCGCGACGGCGCGACCTCGCGCAGGGTGTTCCACGCCTGGCACTCCGGGCACCGCCCGACCCACTTGACGACCGCGGTGCCGCACTCGGCGCAGCGGTACCCGCCCTTGCTCACCACGCGGCGACGCTATCGCCCGGCCCCGACAGGCCCGGTGACCGCATGGCGGTGGGTCACCGAACCCGCGGGGACGGGGCGTCAGCAGCCCGGGTCAGTGCCCCGAGGAGCCGGAGCCCGAGGACTGGCGCGACTCCGCGGGGGCGGCGATCGGCAGCTGCAGGGTCACCGCGCCCGCCTTGGCGAAGACGAAGGTGACCGGGTAGACGCGGCCGGGATAGAGGTCCTCGGTGAGGCCGTCGAGCAGGATGGTCAGCTTGCCGCGCTCGACCGCGCCCGTGGTGCCCGCAGGCGCCGTGGTGGTCGTGGTGGCCGCGGTGGTCGCCCCGGTCGTCGTCGCGCCGCCCGTCCCGGTGGTCGTGGGCGCGGTGGTGGTCGCCGAGGTGGTCGTCGCCGTCGGGGGCTCGGCCTTGAAGTCCTCGTTCGGGGTGCCGACCGACAACGTCACCCCACCGGGCAGCGCGGTGTCACCGGTGAGGGTGACCGAGCGGGCGATCGGGCTCGACACCTCGACCAGGGTGTCGGACTCGGTGCCGGGGTTGATCAGCGCCGCGATCAGCGCGGCCTGGCCGCCCTGCGGGTAGTGGCCGCCGTCGGGGTAGGCCAGCTCGGCGTTGCGGACGGCGATGCCGCCCGCGTCGGCGTTGACCCCGTTGACGGCCGGGAGCTGGGAGTCCGTCTGGGTGATCTGCCCCGCGCCGCAGGCCGCCGTGGCCAGGAGCGCGGCCAGGCCGACGGCCAGGGACGCGCGGCGCAACCGACCGGACGAGTTCTGCTCTGCACGGCTCACGGGTGGGCTCCTGCGGTTGAGGCTTGCGTTCGGACCGAAGGGTAGCCGCCGCAATCACCCGCGACCGCGCGTGGTGGGCGAAAGCACGGTGATGATCAGGTCCACTGTGGAGATTTTGGCATTCCGGCCAAGAGCTGGGCGAGCACGATCGAAGGGCCGTTGTCAACCCCCCATCTGGCCTGTGACCTGCGCAGACCGAACGCGGGTTGAGCTGTTCGGGAGTGCGACTCGTGTTAAGATGGGACCAGCGAAAGGGGCAGAGGACACATGGTTTTCAAGGTCGGAGAGACCGTCGTCTACCCGCACCACGGTGCCGCACTCATCGAAGCGATCGAGACCCGCGTGATCAAGGGCGAGGAGAAGAAGTACCTCGTCCTCAAAGTCGCGCAGGGCGACCTCACGGTCCGCGTTCCCGCTGACAACGCCGAGATCGTGGGCGTCCGGGACGTCGTGGGCCAGGAGGGCCTCAACCGCGTGTTCGATGTGCTGCGCGCTCCGCACACCGAGGAGCCGACCAACTGGTCGCGTCGGTACAAGGCCAACCTGGAGAAGCTCGCGTCCGGTGACGTGAACAAGGTGGCCGAGGTGGTGCGCGACCTCTGGCGGCGGGAGAAGGACCGCGGCCTGTCCGCAGGCGAGAAGCGGATGCTGGCCAAGGCCCGGCAGATCCTGGTGAGCGAGCTCGCGCTGGCCGAAGGCACCGACGAGGGCAAGGCCGAGGTGCTGCTCGACGAGGTGCTGGCAGCCGCGGCGGTCTGACGTCCGCCCGTGGCACAACTGAACTCGGCCGTGGCCCTGGTGCCCGCGGCCGGTCGCGGAGAACGTCTCGGCTACGGGATGCCCAAGGCGCTCGTGCCGGTCCGCGGCACACCTTTGCTCGTCCATGCCGTACGTGGCCTGCTGGATTCCGGCCGCGTGCGGCATGTTGTCATCGCGGCCCCGCCCGACGACCTCGCCGCCGTGTCCGCCCTGGTCGCGGGGCTGCCGGTGGACGTGGTGGCCGGGGGCGCCGACCGCACCGAGTCGGTCGGGAACGCGCTGCGGCACGCCGTCGCCGCCCACCCGGACGCCACCGTCGTGCTGGTGCACGACGCGGCGCGGGCGTTCACCCCGCCGCAGGTCGTGGCGCGGGTGGTCGACGCGGTCGCGGCCGGGGCGGAGGCCGTCGTCCCGGTGTTGCCCGTCGCGGACACCGTCAAACGGGTGGACGCGGCCGGTGTGGTCTTGGACACCCCCGACCGCTCGGCGCTTCGCGTTGTCCAGACCCCTCAGGGGTTCACGGTGAAGACCCTGCTCAGGGCCTACGAGAACGCGATCCCGGCGACCGACGACGCCGGATTGGTCGAACAGCTCGGGGTGCCGGTGGCGACCGTCGCCGGGCACCCGCATGCGATGAAGGTCACAACCGCACACGACCTGGCCGTGGCGGAGAAGGTGCTGGTGGAGGGCTTGTGAGGGTCGGCATCGGCACCGACGTGCACCCGATCGAGGTCGGCAGGGAGTGCTGGATCGCCGGGCTGCGCTGGGACGGCGTGGACGGCTGCGCAGGCCACTCCGACGGCGACGTCGCCGCGCACGCCCTGTGCGACGCGCTGCTGTCGGCCGCGGGCCTGGGCGACCTGGGCGCGGTGTTCGGCACCGGCGACCCGCGGTGGGCGGGCGCGCACGGGGTGGACCTGCTCGCCGAGGTGCGGCGGCTGCTCGACGGCGCTGGCCTGCGGGTGGGCAACGCGGCCGTGCAGGTGATCGGCAACCGGCCGAAGATCGGCACGCGCCGCGCGCAGGCGCAGGAGGTGCTCTCGGCCGCGGTCGGCGGGCCGGTCTCGGTCTCCGGGACGACCACCGACGGGCTGGGCCTGACCGGCCGCGGCGAGGGTGTGGCGGCGGTCGCAACGGCGCTGCTGCTCGGCTGATGCGGCTACGGTGGACGGCGTGACCATCCGCGGTGTCCTGTTCGACTTCTCCAGCACCCTCTTCCGCCTCGAACCGGACGTGTCGTGGCTGGCGGGCACGGGCCTGGACGGGCACGCCCAGACCGAGGTGATGGTGCAGCTGACGCTGGGGCCGTCCAAGCACCTGCCGGACGACCTGCGCGCCGACTGGGACCGCCGCGACCTCGACCCCGAGACCCACCGCCGGGTGTACCTGGCGGCCTACCGGGCCGCGGGGATGGACGTCGCGCCCGGCGTGGTGGAGCAGGTCTACGCCAAGATGCTCGACCCGGCGTCGTGGCGGCCGTACCCGGACACCGCGGCCGCCGTCGCGGCGGTGCGCGCCGCGGGGCTGCCGGTCGGGGTGCTGAGCAACATCGCCTGGGACATCGAGCCGACGCTGCGGGCGCACGGCATCGAGGTGGACGCCTACGTGCTCTCCTACGTCGAGGGCGTGGTGAAGCCGGACCCGAAGATCTTCGAGATCGCCTGCGAGCGGATCGGGGTCGCGCCCGCCGAGACGCTGATGATCGGCGACAGCGCGGAGGCCGACGGCGGCGCGACGGCGCTGGGCTGCCGGTTCGCCAGGGTGGCCCCGGTCAGCACGGATGAGCGGCCGGATTCGCTGCTCAACGCGCTCACCGCGTACGGCATCGCGGTCTGAGTCACAGCGCGCACTACCATTGTCGCGCACAGCGCGATCCCGCCTACCCACCACGGAGCCCCCGTGCCTCTGCTCCTGCACGACACCGCGACCCGCACGACGCGCGAGTTCACGCCCCGGACACCCGGCAAGGCGTCGATCTACGTCTGCGGCGCGACGGTGCAGGGCGTCCCGCACATCGGCCATATGCGAGGCGGGCTCAACTTCGACGTGCTGCGCCGGTGGCTGGCCAGCGGCGGCCTGGACGTCACGCTGGTCCGCAACGTCACCGACATCGACGACAAGATCCTGACCAAGGCCGCCGCGGCGGGCAGGCCGTGGTGGGAGTGGGCGGCCACCCACGAGCGGGCCTTCCAGCAGGCGTACGCGCTGCTGGGCTGCCTGCCCGCGTCGGTGGAGCCGCGCGCCACCGGGCACATCACCCAGATGATCACGCTGATGGAGCGGCTCATCGCCGCGGGCAGCGCCTACGCCGCCGAGGGCAACGTGTACTTCGCGGTGGCCTCCTACCCCGAGTACGGCGCGCTGTCCGGGCAGCGGCCCGACGACGTGCAGCAGGGCGAGGACCTCGCGGCGGGCAAGCGCGACCCGCGGGACTTCACCCTGTGGAAGGCGGCCAAGCCGGGCGAGCCGTCCTGGCCGACGCCGTGGGGCGCCGGGCGGCCGGGCTGGCACCTGGAGTGCTCGGCGATGGCCGAGGCGTACCTGGGCGCGGAGTTCGACATCCACGGCGGCGGCATCGACCTGATCTTCCCGCACCACGAGAACGAGCAGGCCCAGTCGCGCGCGGCGGGCGACGGGTTCGCCCGCTACTGGCTGCACAACGCCTGGGTGACGATGAGCGGCGAGAAGATGGCCAAGTCGCTGGGCAACACCGTCTCGATCCCGGAGATGGTCCAGCGGGTGCGGCCGCAGGAGCTGCGCTACTACCTGGTCGGGCCGCACTACCGCTCCAACATCGAGTACAGCGAGGCCGCGCTGGCCGAGGCCGAGCGCGCCTACCAGCGCATCGAGTCGTTCGTCCGGCACGTGGTCGCCCGCACCGGCGCGGTGGACCTGGGCGAGCTGCCCGCGGGCTTCACCGCGGCGATGGACGACGACCTGTCCACCCCCGCGGCGCTGGCCGAGGTGCACAACGCCGTGCGCACCGGCAACCGGGCGCTCGACGCCGGGGACGACGCGGCCGCGCGGGCGGCTGCGGCGTCGGTCCGGTCCATGATGGACATCCTGGGCCTGGACCCGCTGGCGTGGGCGGACCCCAGCGGCAGCTCCGGCCTGCACAAGGCGCTGGACGACCTGGTGGGCAGCCTGCTGGAGGAGCGCCAGCGGGCCCGCGCCGACCGGGACTTCGCGCTGGCCGACACCATCCGCGACCGGCTGCTGGCCGCGGGCGTCGCCGTCGAGGACACCCCCGACGGTCCGAAGTGGACTTTGAAGGACGAGTAGACGTGGCAGGCAACTCCAAGCGCCAGGGCGCCACCCGCAAGGCGGGCACGAAGAAGGGCATGGTCGTCGGCTCCGGCGGCCAGCGGCGGCGGGCGCTGCGCGGCAAGGGCCCCACGCCCAAGGCCGAGGACCGGGTGGGCCACGTCGCGTACAAGAAGGCCAACGCCGCGGCCAAGCGGGAGCAGGCGCGGTCGGGCAAGCAGGCCAACGAGCTGGTGGCCGGGCGCAACCCGGTGGCGGAGTGCCTGCGCGCGGGCGTGCCCGCCACGGCGCTGTACGTGGCGCTGGGCATCGACGCCGACGACCGGGTCAAGGAGTCGGTGCACCTGGCCGCCGACCGCGGGGTGTCGGTGCTGGAGGTCTCCCGCGCCGAGCTGGACCGGCTGACCGCGGGCGCGATGCACCAGGGCCTGGCGCTGCAGGTGCCGCCGTTCGAGTACGCCCACCCCGACGACCTGCTGGCCGCGGCCGCCGACAGCGGCGAGCCCGCGCTGATCGTCGCCCTGGACGGGGTGACCGACCCGCGCAACCTCGGCGCGGTGATCCGCTCGGCCGCGGCGTTCGGCGCCAACGGCGTGCTGCTGCCCCAGCGGCGCAGCGCGGGCATGACCGCGGTGGCCTGGCGGACCTCGGCGGGCACGGCGGCGAAGCTGCCCGTCGCGGTGGCCACGAACCTGACCCGCCAGCTGCGCGCGTACGCCGCAGAAGGGCTGATGGTGGTGGGCCTCGACGCCGACGGCACCCTGCCCTTCGACGACTTCTCGCTGGCGACCTCGCCGCTGGTGGTCGTGGTCGGCTCCGAGGGCCGCGGGCTGTCCCGGCTGGTGCGCGAGGCGTGCGACGCCACCATCTCGATCCCGATGTCGGCCGGGGTGGAGTCGCTCAACGCCTCGGTCGCCGCGGGCATCGTGCTGTCCGAGGCGGCGCGCAGGCGGCGGGTGGCCGGGCGCGTCTGACCGCGCGTTCGCGCCGGACGGGGGATCGGGAGCGGCTACAGTCTGACCCCGGGAGGGGGAAGGATGTCGTTCGCGAGCCCGCTGTTCCTGTGGTTCTTCACCCCGCTGGTCCTGCTGGCCGTGCTGGTCGCGCCCCGGCACTGGCGCAACGGCATCATCGCCTTCGCGAGCCTGCTGTTCTACACCGTCGGCGCGGGGCCGAGCACGATCCTGCTGCTGGTCTGCATGGCGGTCAACTTCGCGGCGGGGCCGTTCCTGGAGCCCGACGAGTGGGACGTCAACCGCAAGCGGCGGCGGAACCTGCTCTGGGCCGTGGTCGGGTTCGACGTGGCGATCCTGGTGGTGTGGAAGTACGCGGGGTTCGCCAGCGAGCAGATCGCCGGGTTCATGCGCCTGTTCGGCGGCGACTTCCCGGTGATCGAGCTGCTGCTGCCGATCGGCATCTCCTTCTACACCTTCCACCACATCTCCTACGTGGTGGACATCTACCGCGGCGAGCGCCCCGCCCTGCGCAAGCCGGTCGCGTTCGTCACCTACATCGCGATGTTCCCGCAGCTGGTGGCGGGCCCGATCGTGCGGTACCGGGAGATCGCCGACCAGCTCCCCCAGCTGCGCACGCACCGCCTCGACGACATCGCGGCCGGGTTCCCGCGCTTCGCGCTCGGGCTGTGCAAGAAGGTCATCATCGCCGACTCGCTGAGCCCGGTGGTCGAGCAGTGCTTCAACACCCCCTCCGGCGAGATGACCTTCGCCATCGCCTGGCTCGGCGCGATCGCCTACACCCTGCAGCTGTACTTCGACTTCTCCGGCTACTCCGACATGGCGATCGGCCTGGGCCGGATGCTGGGCTTCCGGCTGCCGGAGAACTTCGCCCGCCCGTACTCGTCGGTGACGGTGACGGAGTTCTGGCGCCGCTGGCACATGTCGCTGTCGCGCTGGTTCCGCGACTACGTCTACATCCCGCTGGGCGGCAACCGCTCGGGCTCGGGCAAGACGTACCGCAACCTGTGCGTCGTCTTCGTCCTCACCGGCCTCTGGCACGGCGCGAACTGGACCTTCCTGGTCTGGGGCCTCTTCCACGGCGCCCTGCTGATCATCGAGCGCGGCTTCGGCTGGGAGCAGGCCCCCACCGCCCGCCGCGCCCGCATCGCCCGCCGCGCCCTGACCCTGCTCCTGGTCTGCATCGGCTGGGTCTTCTTCCGCGCCGCCGACCTCGGCCAAGCCCTCGTGATGATCGGCCACATGCTCCTGCCGGACTTCACCGGCCTGACCGCGGAGGTGGACACCGCCCTGGGCAACCAAGCCCTCGTCACCCTCCTGGCCGCCCTCCTGGTCGTCTTCCTCCCCGCCGCCCCGGTGACCGGCCCCATGCTCGAATCCGCCCGCGGCCGCACGGCGTCGGCCCTGCGGATCGCGGTGATGGTCCCGGGAATGCTCTGGGCCGCGATCCTCGTCGCCACCGGCACCTTCAGCCCGTTCCTGTACTACCAATTCTGAGGCCCGGTCTCGGCCGGCCTTGGCGGTTGGCGGCGAAAGCGCCCCTGACCTGCACGAACCTTTGTTCGTCACTTCTCATCGGTCTTCGACCGTCCACGTCCTCTCACGGCCTGGTGACGGCCTGGCGGACGTGTCTCCGTCGCATGTGGTCCGCGCGTGCCCTCCTGCCGCTGCCGCGTCGAGCCGCCTCACCGCCTCGCGCCCGAACCACGGGGCTTGCTCCTCCCCCTGCTTCCTCGCCCTTGCCGCCCCTAGCGTCGGGAGTGCGGTGTCAAGGGTGGCGCTCGCGCCATCGCGCAGCGACGCCGCAGGCGCCCTTGATGCCGTGCTCCCGGCGTTAGACGATCGCGGCGACTGGGGGAAGCACCTCCCCCAGCTCATTGGTCCTTGTGCCGCGTCGCCTGCGCGGTGCGGCGCGCCCTGGACCGGCTCCGCCAGGGCCTGCCGCGCGCCAGCGCGGGCGGAGCGAAGCGGGAGCCCGCGCCTTGGCGCGATGGATAGGCCCGCACGGTGCCACCGGGACAGGCCCACCCGCGCCGCGCCGCGCAGGCGGCGCGGCCTTGATCCCGGATAGCCGAATTCAGCAACGGTTGCATACGGGTCTACCATGACCTCATGACGGCCGAAAAGCGCAAGATGGTTACATACGCGGACATCGCTAGGGTCTTTACACCCTCTGCACCGGTCATCTCCCGCGACTCCTTCGCTGGCCGCTCGGAAGAAATCATGAGTATTCTGGACGTTTTGAACGATCCGGGGCAGCAGGTGGCGCTTTATGGTGAAAGAGGCGTAGGTAAAACCTCGCTTGCGAATGTACTCTCAGAATTCCTTACGATCCACGACGGGCAAACTACGCTACTGGCCGCTAGGATCAACTGCAATTCGAATGATAATTTCAAGTCTATATGGGTTAAAGTATTTCGCGAGTTGAGTGTTCCAGTTCCGGAGCAATGGGCATTCGGCACCCCTGATCCGGATGAAATCCGATCGTTGCTTTCCAAGGTGCGCCCAGTTCGACTGGTCGTCCTCGACGAGTTTGATCGAGTAGATGATGATGAAGCCCTGTCGTTGATGGCCGATACGATCAAGGCTTGCTCAGACCATCGTGTTGCAACCAAATTGGTGATCGTAGGTGTGGCTGATTCGATAGATCAGCTGATAGGCGAGCATGCTTCTGTTCAGCGCGGCTTGGCTGAGGTGCATCTAGCCCGTATGTCCTATCTCGACTCGCAAGGTATTATCACTAGCGGACTCGATCGCCTGAATCTGACCATCGAATCGGCGGCGCAAAATAGAATCAACCGGTTGGCCGAGGGGCTCCCGCATTATGTGCACCTCCTGGCCAAGCATGCTTGCCAGCTCGCGGTCGCAGACGATCGCTCCAAGGTGACCATTAAGGATGTCGAGCTGGCTATTGATAAGGCGATGGAGAAGCACTCGGTAGTAAAAGAGTATCAGCTGGCTATCCAGAGCCCACGTAAGAAGAATCTTTACGCGCACGTTCTCGCGGCGTGCGCACTTGCCGAAAAGAACCTCCTAGGCCAGTTCGTTCCAAGCTCCCTTCGCGACCCCTTGTACAGAATGACGGGGCGGAGCTACACCATCCAGTCCTATTCGAAACATCTGGCCGACTTCGCTAGCGATGACAAGGGGAATGTACTCAAGAGGGAAGGTAGTCCGCGCAAGTATACCTTCCGGTTTCAAAATCCACTCCTTCAGCCCTTCTCGGTGATGGCTGCATGTCGCGCGGGAATTATCCCAGACGACTACATGAGTGAGATTTTTCGGGCACCTGACACGGACGAAATTCCGCCCCTTGCTTGAGCTTGGATGGGAATCTCTAGGTATAGAAAGGAGTTGTTCCCCGAGCGGTGGCGCACCGTATTCGCAACATCGTGGACGGATGGATTTTTAGTGCTGGAACCTGGTGATTTGCTACCCACGTCACCTCTTTTGATTCAGAACTAGTGCGTTCAGTTCCAGGGGTGCCAACTGCTCGAAAGCAAATCGAGAACTCCTGCCTAATTTCGCCGTCGGAGTATTCGATCACATGCGCCGGATTGCTGAAAATTCCAACAAGTCCTACAATCGATATTTTTACCCCAGTCTCTTCCAAGGTCTCCCGTATTGCGCACTGTGTGACAGTTTCGCCGGGGGTCAGCGCCCCTCCCGGAATGGTGTAAAGGTCGTTGTCGGTGCGCCGGATCATTAAGATCCGCCCATGATCGTCCTCAACGAAAGAGCTGGCCGCAACGATAATGCTGTTTGCCTTCGGGGCTCTTGGATCGTTCAAGTAATCCTTGCGCGTCACTAGTTGCTCCTAGTAGTTCGCTCGCTTAGAGAGGTTCCAAACGCTTTCGAAGCTCTCCGAGTAGGTCTCGAAGAGATCGCCTGCCGAGAGGCGACGGAGATGGAGGCTCGGGGCGTGGGCTCCTTGGAAGCCGTAGACGTGGGTGTTGATGATCATCTCGTCGTCGAAGCGGAAGATGCTGTTGTAGAGGGTGGTGCGGTGGAATCGCATTTCTATGCCGTCTACGTCGATGAGTGGTCGGTAGAAGGCAAGTGCGTTGCGGATGCGGGCGGCGAGAGTTCCGTCGCCTAGTTGTTCTTCGGCACTGCGGGTGGCGACTTCTGGGCTGTCCGGGTCGCCGAAGAGGAGGCGGATTCGGGTGCCGTTGGTGGCTTTGGTGGCTAGGTCTTTGATGAAGCGGGGGCGTTCTACCAGGAAGAGGGCTGCGTGCATGAGCAGCTCGATGTGGTCGGTGGCGTCGTTGATGAGGCGGTCCCAGAGTTCGACGGGGATGCTGTTGCGGTGGGGGTAGACCTTGACCACCTCGCTCCCCGCTATCTCGGCCTTGCGTTCGGCTGCCACTGCGTCGGGCCAGAGGTAGTTCTCCGACTCCCGCACCATCGCGGCGATGGTGTGGCGGTGCTTGGGGTACGGCACCCGGCCCTTGGTGATCCACCGTTCCACGGTCTTGGGGTCTACGCCCGTCGCCCTGGCCACCTTCTCCAGGTCCAGGCCCTTGCGGAGCAGGGCGTCTCGTAGGCGTTCGTTGGGCATCCGGGGCCTCCCAGGACGTGTAGGGACGTCTCCACCGTACGCCTAGACGTCCGTAGTCGTCCTGCTGTGCGGTGCTCGCGTCCTGGCGTTTTGACGACATTGGTCAGTGTCCGGGAACCGGTCCCGGGCCTTTGACCAGGGAGAAGACGCGATGCCTGTCATCCCTACGCGGTTCGCGGTCGACTTCGGGGACGTGTTCCCCGTCGGCGCGTTTGTGCTGGGTGTGGAACCCTCCATGGCGTTCTCGGACACGCCGGGTGCGCCGAAGCAGCAGGAGCGGGACAAGGAGACCGGACGGCTCGTCTGGGTCGTGCGGGCGCTGGACGCCAACGAGGAAGCGGCGCGGTTCGGGGCCGAGTTCAAGGTGAAGATCGCCGCTGACCACCAGCCGGTGCCGCCGCCGAAGGCCAACGGGTTCCCGTTCGCGGCGGTGGAGTTCGAGAACCTGACGGTCACCCCGTACGCCAACGCCAAGGGACGGATCGCGCACAGCTTCCGGGCCTCGGGGATGCGTTCGCCGCGCACGGGGCGCAAGCCGGCCACCGACCCGCAGGCTGCGTGAGGGCCGCTGGATGCGCGACATGGTGCACATCTACATCAGCGCCGACGTGCCGATCCGTTCGGAGCCGTTGCCGTTCGCCGACCGGCTGGAGATCCGGTTGGGCAAGGCGTACCCGGTGGTGGTCGTCGTGGACCGGCCTGCGCTGGACCTGCTGGCCCGGGCGATCGAGAGCGGGCGGACCAAGCTGGACGCGGCGGCCAAGAAGCAGGAGGGCTGAGCCGTGTCGGTCAACGTGACCTGCGATCCGGGACCGCAGTCGGCCGCCGGATTCATGCGGGTGGGCAGTGCTCCGGCGTTGGTGCTGTTCCTGGACCCGGGCAACATCGCGGTCCAGGTCCCGCCCTTCCCCGGTGGCGCGCGGGTGCTGGCCAAGTTCTGCCGCGAGCTGGCCAGGGAGGCGACCAAGCTCGCCGACGCGCTTGAGGGCGAGCAGACCGGGCGGCACGCGCTCGTCACCGATCCTGACGGGCGGCGGTCGCAGTGAAGGTCAAACTGCGGGTCGGGCCTGGCAAGGGCGAGATCGCCACGCTGCGGCAGGCGCACGACGCGATTGCTGAGCTGCGCCCACCCCGGTCGGCATCGGCGGCGGAATGGGAGGCGTTCCACCGCGAGGCATCGCGGGTGTACGCGGAGGTCGCCTGGGTGGACCTCAACCACCACCACGAAGCCCGCGGGTACTGGGCGGTCGCCGAACGCAGGATCGCCGACTACATCGCCTCGACGGGCGTCATCCCGGAGGGCTACCCGGAGATGCCGGGATGGTGAGGTCCGCAGCCGGGCAAGGGGGGTGATGCCCCTGGACCATTGAGCTACCACTGTCCACACCGCACAGAACGCGCTGAACGCTGATGCGGCTATGTCGCGCGCTCTCGTTGCGCTGCAAGCAATGCGACGACAGAAGCGGCCATCCGTGGCTGGCACCTTGGGGCCGCTTCTGTCTGTCCAACCCCTGACGGAGTTGACATGGCAAGCGTAGAACACGCTCGTGGTGACCGCGCAACCCCTACCCCTCGAACGCGGTGCGCGCGGTGTTGCAAGTTCGCCCGGCTGCTGCCCGGCGACGATCAGTGCGCCTCGTGCTCGGGCGCGTTGGCACTGGAGTTCGGCACGATCGCCGCTCCCTCGGACACGACGGTTCGGGGTGGTTGGTGATGAAGAACAGCCGATGGGTCGACCCGGCCCCGCTGGAGGTAGCACGTCCCCGCCTCCCGTGGTGGACCTTGCTGCCGTGGAAAGCCAAGCTCCTGCTCTCGCCGATCGCGGCGGCCTGGGTGCTGTGTTGGCTGACGGCCAAGCTCGCCCGGCTCGTCTGGTACTACCCGCTGTCGACGGTGCTCGCCGTGGCTGGCGGGCTGCTGTACGGCGTCGCTGGCGGGTGGGTGCTCGGCGGCCTGGCCCTCGTTGTCCTCGTGGCTGGGCTGGTGTGGTGGCACCGGGACACGACGGGGTTCCAGCGGCGGATGCGGTGGGTGCGCACGGAAGCGCGCCGCGCCTCCCTGTACGCGGCGAACTGGCGCACCGTGACCCGGCTCGCGGGGCTGACCGGAGAAGCCCGGGGACGCGAGTACCGGCCCAGGCTCAAGCGCGTCCACTCCGAGTGGTGGCGCGACCGGGTGCGGGTCCGCATGATCCCGGGGCAGGCACCGGAGCAGTGGGAGCTGCGGGCCTCGGGCCTGGCGCACTCGTTCCGGGCTCGCTCGTGCCGGGTCCGGGTGGTCAAGCCCGGGGTGATCGAGCTGGACCTCGTGCACGCCGACCCGCTCGCCGCTTCGCTTCCCGTGCCCGAGCTGGCGGCGACGGATTCGACGGTGGACCTGCGGCGGGTCGTGATCGGTCAGACCGAGACCGGTAAGCCGTGGACCCTGCGGCTCATCGGCGGGCAGTACCTCGCGGTCGGGGTGCAAGGCGCGGGCAAGGCGTCCGTGCTGTGGTCGCTGCTGTGGGCGCTAGCCCCGGCGATCCGATGCGGCTCGGTGCGGGTGCTCGGGATCGACCCCAAGGGCGGGATGGAGCTGGGGCAGGCCCCGGAGCTGTTCCACGGCGGTCCCGTGTTCGGCAACGGCGCTGCCGCTGTTGAGCTGCTGGAGCAGATCGCGGAAGAGGTTCGGGAGCGGGCGGCCCGGTTCCGGGGCATCCGTCGGGGCTGGTCGGCCGACAGCGGCGAGCCCTTCTTGCTCCTGGTGCTCGATGAGCTTGCCGACGTGATCGCCTACCAGACTGACCGCAAGCTGAAGGAACGCGCGCAACTCGCCCTGCAGGCGATCACCTCGCAGGGCCGCGCCCCCGGTGTCGCGGTGCTGGCCCTGGTCCAAGACCCGCGCAAGGAGATCGTGCCCTTCCGCAACCTGTTCACCACCCGCATCGCCCTGCGCCTCGATGAGGCCGCGCAGGTCGACATGGTGCTTGGCGACGGCGTACGGGCACGCGGCGGCAACGCCCACGAGATCCCCGAAGCAACCCCCGGCGTGGCCTGGGTCAAGGAGGACGGCAAGCGTGACCCAGTGCGCGCCCGCGCCTTCCACGTCACCGACACCAACATCATCGAACTGCGGCACTACGTGACCGGAGGTTCGGCCGTCGTCCTGCCCTTCACCCTCCGACCGGACGGAGGTGCGGCGGCATGAACGGCCCTGTGAAGGTACGTCCGCCGCTGGCGCTGGAGGTCGTCACCGCGACCGCTGAGCAGCACGGCGTGTGCATCCGGCCGTTCACGATGGAGGTCGGCGACCCGGACACCGGTGCGCTTCGCTACGTGGGTGTGCCGTGTGGGTCGACGGTGGAGAGCGTGTGTGGGCCGTGCGCTAGGAAGGCGCGGGCTTTGCGGATGGCTCAGTGTCGTGAGGGTTGGCACCTGTGCTCCGAGCCTGTCGATGTGCGGCGGGAGCCTTCGGCGGAGGAGCGGGCGTTGTTGGAGCTGCGCGCCGACCTCGTGGCCGCCTACCGGCAGGCCGATGCCGCTGGAGAGGTGGAGGCGGACGGGCTGCGTGAGGACATCCGCGCGGTGGATGAGGAGCTGCGCGGCTGTGGTGTCGCGGGCAGGCTCCCGAACCCCGACGGGCCCGGCGCGAAGTCGGCTCCGAAGCGGTCGACCAGGCGGCGGCAGGACGCCCCGAACCTGCCTCGGCGACGGGTGGAGAAGCGCACCCTCGGCCGCGAGTACGCGGGCGGCTACCGGCCCTCGATGTTCGTCACCCTCACCTGCGACAGCTACGGCCCGGTCGGGGCTGATGGCGCACCCCGCGACTTCGCCAGCTACGACTATCGGCGGGCGGCGCGGGATGCGGTGCACTTCGCCTCCCTGGTCGACCGCTGGTGGCAGAACCTACGGCGGGTCGTCGGCTGGGACGTCCAATACTTCGCCACCGTCGAACCCCAGAAACGCACAGCGCCGCATCTGCACGCGGCGATCCGCGGCTCCATCCCGCACGAGGTCATCCGCCAGGTCACCGCGGCCACCTACCTTCAAGTGTGGTGGCCCGCCCACGACCAGCCCATCTACGACGGTGAGCGCCTGCCGATGTGGGACGGCGGCCGGTTCGTGGACCCGGACACCCGGCGCCCTCTAACGACCTGGGCGGACGCCCTCGACCAGGTGGAAGAACCGGCACACGTGGCGCGGTTCGGGCCGCAGGTGCACTCCAAGGGCATCCTCGGCAGCACCGAAGAGGCCGGACGCCACATCGGCTACCTGACCAAGTACCTCACCAAATCCACCGGCGAAGTCGTCACCGCCACCACCGACCGCCAACGCGAACACCACGAACGCCTACACGCCGAACTGGCGGTGACGCCGTGCTCGCCCCGGTGCGCGGTCTGGCTGCTCTACGGCGTCCAACCGCTGGACGTCACCTCCAAGACCATCCCCGGCCACTGCAAAGGGCGCGCGCACCGACGCTCCACCCTGGGCCTGCCCGGGCGGCGCGTGCTGGTCTCGCGCAAGTGGTCCGGCAAGACCATCGCCGAACACAAAGCCGACCGGCGCGCCTTCGTGCTGACGATGCTCGACGGTGTCGGCATCCGCCCACCCGAGCAGGACAACTCCCGGCTGATCTGGCGCAAACTCGCGCCGGGCGACACCAACGCCCCACCACGCGCCCACCTACTCATGCACGCCATCTCCGAACGCATCCGGTGGCGCGCCGAATACGACAGAGCCCTGCTCGCAGCGGGTACCGATGTTTCAGCAACTCCGCTTCTAGCGGCTTGACCAGGGGGAACGCTATGAGCAAGCAAGACGTGTTGTGGACGGTGGATGAGGTGGCGGCCTACCTGCGGGTGCCGGTGGCGACCGTCTACCAGTGGCGCAACCGGGGTTACGGGCCGGTGGGGCGTCGGGTCGGGCGGTATCTGCGGTACCGGGCTGAGGACGTGGTGCGGTGGGTTGACGGGCTGGCGGAGAGGAGGGCGGCCTGATGGGGCACGTCCAGGATCGCTGGTACCGGGCCAAGGTCGACGCGGACACCGGCAAGCCCGTGCTCAACGATCGGGGCAAGCCGGTCCGGGAGAAGACGCCTCTGTACGGCAAGGGTGACCGGTACCGGGTGCGGTGGGTCGACAGCTCGGGGCGGGAGCGTGCGAAGTCGTTTCCGGATCGGCAGAAGTCGCAGGCTGAGGCGTTCCTGGGGGAGGTGGAGAGCGAGCTGCGGCGGGGGACCTACATCGACCCGGACGCGGGCAAGGTGACGTTCGAGGTGTTCGGGAAGCGGTGGCTGGCGTCGCAGACGTTTGAGGAGTCGACGCGGGAGGCCGTTGAACTCCGGTTGCGGCTGCACGTCTTCCCGCACCTGGGCGGGCGGAGGCTCGACTCGATCCGGCCGTCAGACGTTCGGGACTGGCTGAAGGCGTTGCAGGACAAGGGGTTGAGTGAGAGCTACCGGCAAGTGATCTTCGTGCACGTGCAGGCGATCCTCAGCGCGGCCGTGGACGATGAGCGCATCCGGAAGAACCCCTGTCAGGCCGCGTCGGTGCAGAAGCCGCAGGTGCCCGCCCGGAAGGTCGTGCCGTGGACGGCGGAGCGGGTGCACGCGGTGCGGGACGCGATGAGCGAGCGGTACCGGGTGACGGTCACCCTCGGCGGCGGGCTGGGGCTGCGCCAGGGTGAGGTGTTCGGGTTGAGCCCGGATGACCTCGGCTGGGACAACGACGTCGTGCGGGTCCAGCGGCAGGTGAAGATCGTCGGGGGCAAGCCGTGCTTCGGGCTGCCGAAGGGCGGCAAGACGCGGGAGGTGCCGCTGCCGCACTCGGTTGGTCAGGCGGTGCGGGAGCACATGGACGCCTTCGCGCCCCTGGAGGTGACCTTGCCCTGGCAGCACCCGGGCGGGGAGCTGGTGACGGTTCCGGTGCTGGTGTGGAGCCGGGACCGGACGGTGGCCTGGCGTCCGGTCTACAACCAGTGGACCTGGGCTCCGGCGCTCAAGCGGGCGGGCGTCACCCCCCTCCCCCGGGTCGACGGCTTCCACGCGCTGCGGCACTTCTACGCCTCGACGCTGCTGGACGCGGGTGAGACCGTGACGGCGCTGTCGGCCTACCTCGGGCACGCCGACCCCGGGTTCACGCTCAAGGTCTACACCCACCTGATGCCCTCCAGTAAGCAGCGCACGCGGCGGGCCGTCGACGCGGTGTTCGGCGGCCTGGAGCCGGTGGCGGCCTGACGACGGCCTGAGCCTGGGGCGCGGCGGACAAGCGGCAGGTCAGGGGCGCACCCATTCCGCTACTACCAATTCTGACGCTGTACGCCTGTCGGCCTATTGGCTGCGCCAGGTCAGGCGAATTCCGGGTGAAGACCACGGGACCAGCGGTCCCACCAGGGGCTCTTCTGTGCTAAAGGGCCGATACTGAGAGCACAGGCGTATACCGATTCGCAAAGTTCTTTCATTACCCGATCTGGGCTATGACCATGCTATAAACCAGCGACAGAACCGCCTAAAGAGTCCATATGAGACTTGCTTGGCCACGAGCCACAAGGGGGCATGTCGAATGGTACGAACGGACCACGACGCGGCGCTCACCGAGCTGGTTGGCCTGTTCGCGGCGTGTCGGGCGGGGCAGGGGCGGCTGGCGCTGATCACCGGGGGGTTGGCCAGCGGGAAGACGCAGGTGCTCAACCGGTTCTACGCCCACGCCCGGGACGAGGGGGCGCTGCTGCTGACCGCGGCCGGGTCGCGGGCGGAGCGGGCGCTGCGGGCCGGGGTGATCGACCAGCTGTTCCACGGGGCCGGGCTGCCGCCCGCGGTGGCCGACCGGATGTCGCGGGTGATCTCGCCGCGCGCGGACGAGGAGTCGGGGTCGGACGCGCGGACGATGCGGCAGGGCTGCGCGATGATGGTGCACGAGGTGAGCCAGGCCGTGCTGGAGCTGTCCCGGGAGCGGCCGGTCGTGGTGGGCATCGATGACGTGCAGTTCGCCGACAGCTCGTCGCTCCAGTTCATCCTCTACTTACGCAAGCGGATGGCATCCGCGCGCGTCCTCATCGCACTGACCGAGTGGGAGCAGCCGCAGCCGACGCTGCCGGTCTTCCACGCCGAGATCACCCGCCGCCAGCACCACCGCATCGCCCTGGCCCCGCTGTCGACGGCGGCGATCGCCGCCCTGCTGGGCGAGCGGGCCGACCTCGCCCCGGTCTGGCACCGGGTCAGCGGCGGCAACCCCATGCTGGTGCAGGCGATGGCCGACGACCTCGCCGCGGGCGTCACCGCCGACGAGGAGCGCGCCGGACCGGCCTACGGGCGGGCCGTGCTGGCCTGCCTGCACCGCTGGGAGCCCTACCTGCTCGACGTCGCCCGCGCGGTCGCGGTGCTCGGCGACGAGGACGGCGGCGACGGCGGCGACCTGGTCGCCCGGCTGGCGGGCACCACGCCCGACGTCGCCGACCGGGCCGTGCGCATCCTGACCGGCGCGGGGCTGCTCAGCGGCGGGCGGTTCCGGCACGCGGCCGCGGCCGCCGCCGTGCTGGCGGCGATGCCGGTCGCCCAGCGCTCGACCATGCACACCCTGGCCGCCGAGCTGCGCTACCAGCGCGGCGCGGCGCCCTCGACCGTCGCGGCGCACCTGCTGGCCGCCGACCGGGCCGTGGCGGGCTGGTCGGTGCCGGTGCTGCTCGACGCCGCGGAGCAGGCGCTGACCGGCGACGACGCCGCGGGCGCGGTGCGGCTGCTCGAACTGGCCCTGCGCACCGGCGAGCAGCGCCTGGACGTGACCAAGGCGCTGGTGCGGGCGCTGTGGTGGACCAACCCGTCGGCCGCCTCCGCCCACATCGGACCGCTGCGGGCGGCGATGTGGGCGGGCGACCTGCGCGGGCGCGACGCGGTGACGCTGGTGCGGCACGCGCTGTGGACCGGCGACCAGGCCACCGCCCTGCGCGCGCTGGGCATGCTCTGCGACGCCGAGCTCGACCCGCAGAGCGCGGCCGAGCTGCGGATGACCGCCCAGTGGTTCCACGGCCGCGGCCCGGTCGCCGCGGCGGCCGAGGCGCTGCAGGCCGAGGGCGACGACCCGTGGACGGCGACGGCGCGCACGCTGGGCGCGATCTGGACCGGGCAGGCCGACCGGGCGACCGTGGCCGCCGCCGAGCTGATCCTCAGCAACAGCTGGCCGGGCCAGACCGCCCCGGAGGTGGTGGCCGCGGCGCTGCTGATCCTGGCCCACGGCGGCGGGTCCGAGCGGGCCGCGGGCTGGTGCGAGCGGCTGTCCGCCGACGCCGCCCGCCGCGGCGCGCCGACCTGGCAGGCCATGATCGAGGCGGTGCGCGCCGACATCGCGCTGCGCCGCGGCGACGCGGCGGGGGCGGCGGCGCGGGCCGAGGCGGCGATGGGGCTGCTGCTGCCGCAGGGCTGGGGGGTGTCCGTCGGCTACCCGCTGTCGATCCTGATGGCGGCCAACACCGCGCTGAGCAGGCACGGGATGGTCGAGGACCTGATGCGGCTGCGCGTGCCCGACGCCATGTTCGACACCCTGTGCGGCCTGCGCTACCTGCACGCGCGCGGGCGGGCGCTGATGGCGACCGGGCGGGTGCTGGCGGCCATCAGCGACTTCCAGAACTGCGGCCAGCGGATGCGGGCCTGGGGCGTCGACCTGCCCGCGCTGGTGCCCTGGCGCACTCACCTGGCCGAGGCGAACCTGCTGCTCGGCCGGGCGGACGTGGCCGAGCGGCACCTCAGCGAGCAGCTGCGGATGCCCGGCTGCGACAAGCGCACGCGCGGGGAGTCGCTGCGGCTGCTGGCGGGCGCGCGCGATCCCGCGCACCGGCCCGCGCTGCTGCGCGAGGCCGTCGAGTGCCTGCGCGCCACCGGCGACCGGGCCGCGCTGGCCAAGGCGGTGGCCGAGCTGGGCGCGGGCGAGCCGGACTGGGCCGACCCGGTGCTCAGCGACTCCGAGCGCCGGGTCGCCGAGCTGGCCGCCACCGGGCACACCAACCGCGAGATCGGCCGCGCGCTCTACATCACCGTGAGCACGGTCGAGCAGCACCTGACCCGCGTCTACCGCAAGCTCGGCGTCAACGGCCGGGCCGACCTCCCGCACCGGCTCGCCCTGGTGCGCTGATCCCCCACTACCAGCAGAGAAGAGCGCCCATGTCCACCTGCCGCATCTGCGCGGGCACCGTCACCGAGTTCCTCGACCTGGGGCGGCAGCCGCTGTCGGACGCCTTCCGGGCGCCCGACGACACCAGCGAGGAGTTCTTCTACCGGCTGGCCGTCGGCGTGTGCGGGACGTGCACGATGGTCCAGCTGATGGAGGAGGTCCCGCGCGAGCGGATGTTCCACCAGGACTACCCCTACGTCAGCCAGGGGTCGTCGGTGATGCGGGCGCACTTCCGGGCGGTCGCGGAGCGGTTCGCGCAGACCGCGTCGTTCGTGGTGGAGCTGGGCTGCAACGACGGCACGATGCTGCGGGTGCTGGCCGAGGCGGGCGTGCGGCACCTGGGGGTGGAGCCCTCGGGCGCGGTGGCCGACCTGGCCGCGGCCGCGGGGGTGCGGGTGCGCAAGGACTTCTTCGAGGAGTCGACGGCGCGCGACATCCGGGCGGCCGACGGGCCCGCCGACGTGATCTACGCGGCCAACACCCTGTGCCACATCCCCTACATGGGCTCGATCCTGCGCGGGGTGGACGCGCTGCTCGCCGACGACGGCGTGTTCGTCTTCGAGGACCCCTACCTCGGCGACATCGTGGCGCGGACCTCCTTCGACCAGATCTACGACGAGCACTTCTTCCTGTTCTCCGCCCGCTCGGTGGACGAGATGGCCCGCAGGCACGGCCTGGAGCTGGTCGACGTCGAGCGGCTGCCGGTGCACGGCGGCGAGGTCCGCTACACCCTGGCCCGGCCGGGGGCGCGCGCCCGCACCGCCGCGGTGGACGAGCTGCTGGCCGCCGAGGCGGACCTGGCGTCGATGGCGACGCTGGAGGGGTTCGCGTCGCGCGTGCAGAAGATCCGCTCCGACCTGGTGACGCTGCTGACCGACCTGCGCGAGCGCGGCGAGCGGGTGGTCGGCTACGGCGCGACGGCCAAGAGCGCGACGGTGACCAACCTGTGCGGGATCGGGCCCGAGCTGGTCGAGTTCATCTGCGACACCACCCCGGCCAAGCAGCACCGGCTGGCCCCCGGCTCGCACATCCCGGTGCGCCCGCCCGCCGACTTCACCGCGGACTACCCGCCGTACGCGCTGCTGTTCGCGTGGAACCACGCCGAGGAGATCATGGCCAAGGAGACCGCGTTCCGGGACGCGGGCGGCAAGTGGATCGTGTACGTGCCCGAGGTGCGGGTCATCTCGTGAGGGTGGCGGTGCTCGGCGGGTCCGGGTTCGTCGGCTCCGCGGTGGCCGACCGGCTCGCGGCGGCGGGGCTGGCGGTACGGGTGGTCGCGCGGGAGCCGGGGAACCCGCCGCACGAGGTGGTGCGCGCGGACCTGACCGAGCCCGGGCGGGTGGCGGCGGCGGTCGCGGGCGCGGACGTGGTGCTGTCGCTGGTCCTGCACACCGGCAGCGGGTCGTGGCGGGTCACCGCGGAGGGCGCCGCCGAGGCCGAGGCGGTCAACGTGGGGATCGTGCGGGCGGCCGCGGCGACCGGGCTCCCGGTGGTGCTGGCGGGCTCGACCTCGCAGGCCGCGCCCGCAGGCGAGTACGACCGGCAGAAGCTGGCCGCCGAGCGGGTCGTGCTGGCCGCGGGCGGCTGCTGCCTGCGGCTGCCGACCGTCTACGGGCCCGGGCCGCGCGACCGCGGGGTGGTCTCGGCGATGGTGCGCCGGGCCGCGGCGGGCGAGGCGCTGACCGTCTGGGGCGACGGCTCCATGCTGCGGGACCTGGTCTACGTCGACGACGTGGCCGAGGCGTTCCTGCTGGCCGTGCGGCATCTGGCGGTGCTGCGGGGCGAGCACTGGACGGTCGCGTCCGGGCGCGGTGTCACCGTGCGGGCGCTGTTCGAGCTGGTGGCCTCGACCGTGGCCGAGGAGACCGGGACCGACCCGGTGCCGGTGCGCTCGGTCCCCCCGCCGCCGCAGGCGACCGCGACGGACCTGCGCGGGTCGGTGGCCGACCCGTCCCGCTTCCACGCGGTCACCGGGTGGCGGGCGGCCACCGACCTGGCCGAGGGTGTGCGGCGCGTCTACAAAGGTCTTCCGGGGCACCCCTAACCTGGTGGTATAGGGGTTTACCCGCCCTCCGGGCGGCCGGAAGCTGTCCAGGTGAGAGCGCGCGAACTCGGTGTCGGCGGAGCGTGGGCCGTCACCCCGGACATCCACCGCGACGACCGCGGGTTGTTCGTCTCGCCGTTCGAGGAGCGGGGTTTCCGCCCGCTGTTCCCCGTCGCCCAGGTCAGCACCAGCGTGTCCGCGCGAGGCGTGGCGCGCGGGGTGCACTACGCGCGGACCCGGCCGGGCTGCGCCAAGTACGTGCACTGCTCGCGCGGGCGCGTGCTCGACTTCGTGGTGGACCTGCGCGCCGGGTCGCCGACCTTCGGCCGCTGGGAGGGCGTGGAGCTGGCCGAGTTCCAAGCGGTGTACCTGCCCGCCGGGCTCGGGCACGCCTTCCTGGCGCTGGAGCCCGACTCGACGGTCTGCTACCTGCTCTCCCGCGGCTACGAGCCCGCCGACGAGCTGGCGGTGTCCCTGCTCGACCCGGCGCTGGGCCTGCCCATCCCGGCGGACGCGGTGCTGTCGCGGCGCGACCGCGACGCGCCGACGCTGGCCGAGGCGCTGGCCGCCGACCTGCTTCCGCACTACCAGTAGGGAGTCCCGGTGTCCGCACCCACGCGCACCCCCGTCGAGCGGGTGGCCGAATCCATGCTCCACTGCGGACCCGCGGACGTCGGGGCGTGGCTGGCCGGGCTGGCCGACCGGTGGTGGATGCGGGTCGAGCCCGCCGACCTCGGCGACCTGGCCGGGTGGCAGGTGGAGCCGGGCACCGGGAACCTGCGCCACCACACCGGCGGGTTCTTCACCGTGGAGTCGCTCAGCGTCGACCTGCCGGGCGCGCCGGTGCCGCACTGGCGCCAGCCGATCATCAACCAGCCGGAGATCGGCATCCTGGGCATCCTCGTCCGCGAGATCGACGGGGTGCTGCACTGCCTGATGCAGGCCAAGCACGAGCCGGGCAACCCCAACGGCCTGCAGATCTCGCCGACCGTGCAGGCCACGCGCAGCAACTACACCGGGGTGCACCGCGGCAAGCAGGTGCCCTACCTGGAGCACTTCCGCTCCCCGGAGCGCACCGTCATCGACATCCGGCAGTCCGAGCAGGGCGCGTGGTTCTACCGCAAGCGCAACCGCAACATGGTGGTCGAGGTCGACCACGTGGAGGAGCGGGAGGGCTTCCGCTGGCTGACCCTCGGCCAGATCGCCGAGCTGATGACCGTGCCGGACCTGGTGAACATGGACACCCGCACGGTGCTGGCGTGCCTGCCCGGCGGCGGGGCCGCGCTGGCGGGCGCGGCGGTCGACGGGTTCACCTCGGCCCTGGTCCGCTCGGCCGACCCGGCGTCGCCGAGCGTGCACGGCCTGGGCGACGTGCTGAGCTGGATCACCGAGGTGCGCACCCACACCGACCTGCGGGTCGAGCGCGGCCCGCTGGCCGGGCTGCCGGACTGGGTCTACGACGACGGGCGCATCGCCCACCGCGACGGCGGGTTCTTCGCCGTGGTCGGCGTGCGGGTGGAGGCCGGGGGCCGGGAGGTCGCCGCCTGGTCGCAGCCGATGGTCGAGCCGGTCGGCACCGGGGTGATCGCCTTCCTGGTCAAGGAGATCGACGGCGTGCTGCACGTGCTGGCCCACGCCCGCACCGAGCCGGGGTACGCCGATGTCACCGAGCTCGCGCCGACGGTGCAGTGCGTGCCGGAGAACTACGACCGCCTGCCCGGCAGGCCCCGGTTCCTCGACGAGGTGCTGACTTCGTCGCGCGTGCGCTTCGACACCGTGCTGTCCGAGGAGGGCGGCCGGTTCCTGGGCGCGCGCAACCGGTACATGATCGTGGAGACCGACGCCGACGTGGCGCGCGACGACCCGCGCTACCGGTGGCTGACGCTGCACCAGTTCGACGAGCTGCTGCGGCACAGCTTCTACGTCAACATCCAGGCGCGGTCGCTGCTGCTGTGCCTGCGCAGCCTGATCCCTAGAGGAGCTTGCTGATCGCCTCGATGACCCGGTCCTGCACGTCGGTCGGCAGCGACGGGTACATCGGCAGGGAGAAGATCTCCCCGGCGGCGGCCTCGGTGACCGGCAGGCTGCCCGCGGCGTAGCCGAGGTGGGCGAAGCCGGTCATGGTGTGCACCGGCCACGGGTAGCTGATGTTCAGCAGGATGTCGTCGGCCTTCAGCGCTTCCAGGATCTCGTCGCGGCGCGGGTGGCGGACGACGTAGACGTAGTACACGTGGGTGTTGCCGGGCGCGGTGGCGGGCAGGACCAGGTCGGTGCCGCCGAGGGCCTCGGCGTAGCGGGCGGCCACGGCCTGCCGGGCGGCGATGTAATCGTCGAGCCGGGTGAGCTTGCGGCGCAGGATCTCGGCCTGCACCTCGTCGAGGCGGCAGTTGTGGCCGGGGGTCTCCACGACGTAGTACGTCTTCTCCATGCCGTAGTAGCGGTGGCGGCGCAGGTTGGCGTCGACCTCGGCGGAGTTGGTGATCGTGGCCCCGCCGTCGCCGTAGGCGCCGAGGACCTTGGTGGGGTAGAAGGAGAACGCGGCGGCGTCGCCGGTCGCGCCCGCGATCACCCCGTCGCGGCGGGCGCCGTGCGCCTGGGCGCAGTCCTCCAGCAGGTGCAGGCCGTGCTTGTCGGCGATGGCCTTGAGCGCGGCGATGTCGGCGCACTGGCCGTAGAGGTGGACCGGGAGCAGGCACCGCGTCCGCGGGGTGATCGCGGCCTCGACCTGGGCGACGTCCATCAGGTAGGTGTCGGGGTGCACGTCGACGAACACCGGGGTCGCGCCGAGGGCGTCGATGGCGACCACGGTCGGGGCCGCGGTGTTGGAGACGGTGATGACCTCGTCGCCGCGGCCGACGCCGAGGGCCTGCAGGGCGAGGCGGATGGCGTTGGTGCCGTTGTCCACGCCGACGCAGTGCGCCACGCCGTGGTAGTCGGCGAACTCCCGCTCGAACCCGGCCACGCTCGGGCCGAGGACGAGCCTGCCGGAGGAGAACACCGTCTCCACCGCGTCGAGGATGTCCTTGCGCTCGGCCTCGTACTCGCGCGTGTAGTCCCAGACGAGCGTGGTCATGGCCGCCCCTTCGCAGTCGTCGCCGTCCGGGTGAGCCTATGGCGGGCCACCCGCCTGGGGTAACCCCTATATTCGCAGGTCAGACCCGGTGCGCTAGCCCTGCTGGGGTGGCGGGGACTAGGCCGAACGCCGGCGCGGGGGTAGGGGTCGGGGGTTAGGGGTGTCCTGGCGAACGGCCGCCGACTTACGTTGGCGGCCGAATCCCCACGGAGGCGACCACATGCGGCTGCTGTTCCTGTGCCACCCCGACCACGGGCACGTCATCCCCAACCTGGCGATGGTGACCGAGCTGGCCCGCAGAGGGCACGAGGTGACCTACCTGACCGCGGCGAGCATGGCCGGGATCGCGACCGACGCCGGGGCCGCGGTGGTGACCTACGAGTCGCGCTACCGGGACGCGGACTTCAAGAAGGTCGCCGAGGACCCCGGCTACCTGATGGACCTGCTGCTCGACGAGAGCGCGGCGATGCTGGCCGCCGAGCTGCCGTCGCGGCCGGACGTGGTCGTCTACGACACCTCGATCCTGTTCGCCGGCCGCATCCTCGCCCGGCGGCTGGGCGTGCCCGCGGTGCAGGTGATCCCGGTGTTCGCCTCCAACGAGCACTTCTCCTACCTCAACGCGATGTACAACCCCGACGGCGCCGAGAAGCCCGCCGAGGTGCCGCGCGAGATGCCGCCCTGGGTGATGTCGACCATGCAGCGCATCGGCGCGATGTGCGCCGAGCACGGGGTCGACGTCGCGCCGCCGCAGCTGTGGTTCGAGGTGCCGCCGCTGAGCCTGGTCACCGTGCCGCGGGAGTTCCAGTACGCGGGCGAGACGTTCGACTCGCGGTTCGCCTTCGTCGGGCCGTGCGTGGGCGACCGCGGGTTCCTGGGGTCGTGGGAGCCGCCGTCGAGCGGGCTGCCGGTGGTGCTGGTGTCGCTGGGCGCGGTGTTCAACGAGCACGCCGAGATCTTCCGCACCTGCGTGGAGGCGTTCCGGGACAAGCCGTGGCACGCGGTGATGACCGTGGCCGAGGGCATGGACCCGGCGGCGCTGGGCGAGCTGCCGCCCAATGTGGAGGTCCACCGGTGGGTGCCGCACGTCGCGGTGCTCGAACACGCGGCGCTGTGCGTGACGCACGGCGGCATGGGCACGGCGATGGAGGCGCTGCGGTCGGGGACGCCGATGGTGTGCGTGCCGACCTCGGCGCTGGACCGGCCGACCGCCCGGCGGATCGAGGAGCTGGGGCTGGGCGTCGCGCTCGACCCGGCGGCGCTGACCGCGGCCGACCTGGTGGGTGCTGTTGAAGCGGTGATGGGCACGCCGTCCTACGCCGAGGCCGCCGCGGGGATGGCCGCGGCGATCGCGGCCTCGGGTGGTGCGGCGCGGGCCGCCGACGCGATCGAGCGGGCATGATCGGCATCCTCGGACCGGTCCGGGTGCTGGGCTCGGACGTGCGGATCGGACCCCGCGAGCGCGCGGTCCTGGCCCGCCTGGTGCTCGACGCGAACCGCGTGGTGAGCGTGGACCGGCTGATCGAGGCGGTGTGGCAGGGCTCCCCGCCCGCGAGCGCCCGGGGCCAGGTGGCGATCCTGGTCTCGCGGCTGCGGCGGGCGGTGCCCCAGGTGATCACCACGGCGAGCCCGGGGTACCTGATGCGGCTGTCGGACGAGGACGCCGACTGGTGCCGGTTCAACGCGCTGGTCGCCCGGTCCCGGACCTGCGCCGACCGGATGGGCGCGGTCGCGCTGCTGCGGGAGGCGCTGGCGCTGTGGCGCGGGGTGCCGTTCGAGGACGTGCCGGGGCTGCGCGCGGAGGCGGCGCGGCTGCAGTCGGCCCGGCTGGACGCCGCGGAGGCGTGCGCCGAGCTGGAGCTGGAGCTGGGGCTGCACGACCGGGTGGGCAAGGAGCTGGCCGCGCTGGTCGCCGAGCACCCGCTGCGGGAGCGCGCGCGGGCGCAGCTGATGGTGGCGCACTACCGCGCGGGCAGGCGGGCCGAGGCGCTGCGCGTCTACCAGGACGCGCGGCGGGCGCTGGTGGAGCAGATCGGGCTGGAGCCGGGCCCGCAGCTGCGCGTCGTGCACGAGCAGATCCTGCGCGACGCGCTGCCGCCGCCCGCGCCGGTGGAGGCGCCGTCGCAGCTGCCGCGGCAGCCGCTGCCGTTCGCGGGCCGGGTCGCGGATCTCGCGTTCCTGGACGACGCCCTGGCCGACGGGGCGGACGCGCCGGGGGCGGCGGTGGTGTGCGGGCCGGGCGAGGTGGGCAAGACGGCCCTGGCCCTGCGCTGGGCCCACCAGCGCATCGATCGCTTCCCCGACGGCCAGCTCTACGCCGACCTCGCCGCGGGCGGCCCGGTCCTGGACCGCTTCCTGCGCGCCCTCGGCGTCCGCGCGATCCCCGACGACCCGGGCGAGAAGGCGGCGCTGTACCGCAGCACGGTCGCCCGGCGCAGGCTGCTGGTCCTGCTCGACAACGCCACCGACAGCACCCAGGTCGCCGCCCTGCTCCCGGGCGGCCCGCACAGCCGGGTGATCGTCACCAGCCGCGAGCCGCTGGACGAGTTCGAGGCCCGCTTCGGCGCCCGCCACCTGTTCCTCGACCCCTTGGGCGCCGAGGAGAGCCGCACCCTCCTGGCCCTCCTGCTGGGCCGCGAGTGGGTGGCGGCCGAACCGGGCGAGGTCGCCCGCATCAGCGCCCAAGCCGCGGGCTACCCCCTCCCCCTGCGCCGCGCCGCAGCCCGAGCCGACCGCCAACGCCGCCAATCCTGCGCCCGCAGCCGCACCCTCATCCCCGCCTGACCGGCCAAGGCACCCAATCCGCCTACGGGTGCAGCCTCATCCGCGGCATAAGCGGCCAGCAACTAGATCCGGACTCCGCTCTCGCCGCACCCCATCAGCCCGCCAACCCTGTGGCGGCCTCCAGCCAGACCGACCAACCACCCGGCCCGGGCTCCGCCCGCCACACACCGCCAGCCCCGGCGTGTCAGGCCGGGAAACGCTGCGTCCGCAGGGGTGCAGGGACTGGTGGGGCGGCGGGAGCGGGTTCGGGTCGAGGTGGGTTCGAGAACGGAAGTTTCCTGCCCCTACCGCAGCCCATCCCAATCCTGGCCTGCCCGCGTGAACAGGGCTGGGCCGTGGGGGCCGAGGAGGGTGGGGTGGAGGGTGCGGGCGAGGGTGGCTTGGGTGGTGATCGCGTGGGTGAGGTCGTAGAGGGTTCGGGCGCTGGTGGGGACCTTGTTGGCGGCGATGAGGCCTTCGGCGGCTGCCAGGTCCGGGAGGTCGGCGCGCTGGGTGTCGCGGTAGACGACGACGTGGACGTGGGCGGCGCGCAGGTCGAGCAGGACCCAGTAGCGCAGGGGGCCGTCGGTCAGGGTCAGCTCGTGGGCCTTCTCGGCGGTGAGCGGGACGAAGTCGAAGGCGGCCTTGGTCAGCGGGGCGAACGCCTCCGCCACGGTCCGGTGCTCGGTCACCCCGCTACCCCCTCCCCGGTGGCCACGGTAGTCCGCGCGCGCCGGATAAGGGGTCGTCAGGGGTTGCCAAGTACGGCGCGGAGGGTGGCGGCGATCGTCGACGGGTCGGCGGGGGCGTCCGGGACGCGCCAGGCGACGTGGCCGTCGGGGCGGATCAGGACGGCGCCGGTGGGGCCGATGCCGTACTCCTTGGCCCAGGTCGGCGACTCGTCCGGGGTGATCTCGACGGTGGCGACCTGGCCTGCCGCCGCCTGGGCCCAGCCGCTGCCCGCCCGGGTCATGAGCGTGAACGCCGGGCCGAGCAGGTCCAAAGTGGACACCTCGGCGCCGTCGCGGGTCAGCCAGACGTGCGGGGCGCGGTGGCCGGGGCGGGCGGTGGGGACGTAGGTGCGGTAGGGGTCATCGGGGGCGGGGGCCGCGGTGCCGTCGGGCAGGACAGCCGACGACGTGTAGTGGAAGCCCAGCACCAGGCCCTCGGAGCTGCGCCTGCCCGCCTGCATGGTGATCGCCTCGGCGAGGGTCAGCTCGCCCTCCATCATCCGGAAGGTGATGAAGGCGTTGGCCAGGCTCTCCTCGACCGTGCGGGCGCCGATCGGGTGGCGCTCGGCCTCGTAGGTGTCCAGCAGCCCCGCACCGGCCCGGCCCTTGACCACCGCGGCGAGCTTCCACACCAGGTTGTGGGCGTCCTGGATGCCGCAGTTCATGCCGAACCCGCCCTGCGGCGTGGTCACGTGCGCGGCGTCGCCCGCCAGGAAGACCCGGCCCGAGCGGAACCGGCGCGCGGTCACCGCCTGCTGCAACCACGGCATGATCCCGACCAGCTCCACGTCGAGGTCGGGCACGCCGACCGCCGCGCGCACGACGGCTTCGCAGAACTCCGGGGTGAAGTCGGCCTCGCTGCCGCCCTCGGCGGGGTCGTAGCCGGTCTGGACCATCCACCGCCGCTGGTTGTCCACCGCCTCGACCGCGCACGGGATCTCGTTGCGCAGGAAGTACAGCGCGCACATCCGGTCCTTCAGCAGGTGCACGATGTCGGCGTCGAACATGATGCTGATCATGTGCCCGAGCGGGGGCGGCCCGTCGACCTCGATGCCCAGCGCCGAGCGGATGCCGCTGCGGGCGCCGTCGGCGGCGATGCAGTAGCGGGCGCGCACGGTCTCGCCGGTCGACAGCTCGGCGGTCACCCCGTCGGCGTCCTGGGACAGCGCGGTCATCCGGGTGCCGAAGCGCACGTCGGAGCCGGACTCGGCCAGCGCGCGCAGGATCACCTCGAACCGGTCCTGCGTGCAGATGAACGCATACGTGGGGCTGTGCGGGGCGTCCTCGGCGATCGGGGCGGCGGCGCGGTGGAAGTCGTCGGCGGTCAGGGAGGTGCCGACGCCGACGGCGAGGGTGTCCTCCCGCGGCAGCCCGGCGCGCTCCACCTCGTCCTGCAGGCCCCAGGCGCGCACCAGCTCCATCGTGCGGGTGGTGACCAGCCGGGCCTTGGGGAAGATCGAGGTGCCCGCGTGCTTCTCCACCAGCAGGCTCGACAGCCCGTGGCGGGCGCACTCGATGGCCGCGGACAAGCCGACCGGTCCCCCGCCAACGATCAGCGCGTCTACGTCCATGCCAGCAATGTCGACCACGCCGCCACGGGCGTCAATGGCGCGGATATCCGATTGATAAGGGAAAGAAAACGCAGGTCAGTAGCGTGGCCGTGCACGCTGGCTAGCGGTCTACACGTAGGAGACATCGATGTTCAGCGAAGGCGCGGTGGCCCTGGTGACCGGTGGTTCCCGCGGTATCGGCCGGGCCGTCGCGGTGGACCTGGCCGCCCACGGGGTGCACGTCGTGGTCAACTACTCGCGGTCGGAGGAGCGGGCCAAGGAGCTCGTCGCCCAGATCGAGGCCGACGGCGGCAGCGCGGGCCTGGCCAAGGCCGACGTCACCGACGAGGCCGCCGTGCGGGAGATGTTCCGCGCGCTGCGCGCCGAGCACGGCAGGCTCGACGTGCTGGTCACCAGCGCGGGGGTGACCCGCGACCGGCACCTGATCGCCATGAGCGCGGAGATGTTCCGGGAGACCCTGGACATCAACATGTTCGGCACGTTCCTGGTCTGCCGCGAGGCCATGCGGATCATGCAGCACCAGCAGCGCGGGTCGATCGTGGCCATCAGCTCGACCAGCGGGCTCGACGGCGGCTTCCCCGGGCAGACCAACTACGTCGCCTCCAAGGGCGCGATCATCTCCTTCTCCAAGACGCTGGCCGCCGAGGCCGCGCCGCACAACGTGCGCGTCAACGCGGTCGCGCCGGGGTTCGTCGAGACCGACATGACCAAGGCCATCCCGCTGAAGATCCGCAGCGGCTACGAGTCGCGCATCCGGCTGGGCCGCATGGGCAGGCCGGAGGAGATCGCCAACCTGGTGACGTTCCTGGCCTCGGAGAAGGCCTCCTACATCACCGGCACCGTCGTCGTGGCCAACGGCGGCGGGCTGGCCTGATTCGTCCACACCTTTCACGTTCAAGGGAGCAGTCGTGACCATCGACGAGCTGCGCGCCGCGGCCGCCGCGCGCCGGGAGACCTGCGCGCGCATCAAGCAGATGATCGTCTCCCGGCTGGACCTGCCGATCGAGCCGGACTGGATCACCGACGACCAGCCGCTGTTCGGCCGCGGCCTGGAGCTGGACAGCCTCGACGTGCTGGAGCTGTACGTGGCCATCGAGGCCGAGTTCGGCGTCGCGCTCTACGACAGCGACATGTCGGTCTTCGGCTCGGTGTCCCGGCTGGCCGGGCACGTCGACCCGGCGCTCTCCCTGGCCGAGACCCCCGCATGACGACCGCGGCCCCCACCCGGCTCAGCCACGACGAGGTGCGCGCGATCCTGCCGCACCGCTGGCCGATGCTGCTGCTGGACCGCGTCGACCGGGTGGAGCCGGGCGTCAGCGGCACCGCGGTCAAGAACGTCTCCGGCACCGAGATGTGGTTCCAGGGCCACTTCCCGGAGGAGGCGGTGCTGCCGGGCGTGGTCGTCATCGAGGCGATGGCCCAGCTCGCGGGCGTGGTCTTCGCGCTGGCGGGCGCGGGCCGGATCAGCTACCTGGCGGGGGTGCGGTCGATGCGCTTCCGCCGCCCGGTCGTCCCCGGGGACCAGCTCGTGCTCACCGCCGAGCGCACCGCGGGCGGGCGCGGCTTCGGCGAGTACAAGGTCACCGCCCGGGTGGACGGGCAGGTCGCCGCAGAAGGCTCCATCAGCATCGCAGACCCAGCACATGGAAAGGCCTGACATGGAATCCCCGATCGCCCAGCCCGACGGGACCGTCCACGGCGACGTCCTGGAGGCCAGGGTCGCCCTGCGCTACGGCGCCCTCGCCGCCGAGTACGCCGCCATCCGCGAGCGCGCCGCGCTGCTGGACCTCTCCGGCGCGCGGATCATCGAGATCGCCGGTCCCGCCGCGGTCGACTTCGCCCAGCGGGTGCTGGCCCGCGACGTGGAGTACCTGACCGCCGAGCGCTGCATGACCAGCCTGGTGCTCGACGCCGACGGCCGCGTCGTCGACCAGGTCGTGGTGTGGGGCCGGGAGACCGGCATGCTGCTGGAGAGCTCCGTCGGCGGCGGCGCGCGGCTGCTGGCGCACCTGACCGCGCTGGCCGACGCCGACGTGGAGATCACCGACCGCTCCGCCGAGCTGACCCTCTTCGGCCTGGAGGGCCCCTACTCCTGGGGCGTGGTCGGCAGGCTCATCGACGGCGAGCTGGCCGCGCTGCCGTTCGAGTCCGTCGTGGACACCGAGTGGGACGGGGTGCCGATCGTCTTCGCGCGCACCGGGTTCACCGGCGAGTACGGCTACAAGGTGCTGCTGCCGCGCGCCGAGGCGCAGCGGCTGTGGGACGCGGCCGCCGCCGAGGCCGTCCCGGCCGGGCACGAGGCGCTGGAGCTGGCCATGCTGGAGGTGCGCCAGCCGCTGGTGCACCGCGAGGCGGGCGACGCCGACATCCTGGAGATGGGCGCGAACTGGCTGGTGGACATCACCAAGGAGGACTTCGTCGGCCGCGACGCCGTCCTCGCCGCCTTCCACGGCCCCGCCGGGCTGCGCACGATCGGCTTCACCACCTCGTCGGCCGCGCCCGCCGCGGGCACGCCGGTCACGGTGGACGGCGAGCGCATCGGCGAGGTCGTGCACGCGGTGCACAGCGTCGGCCTCGACGCCGCGCTCGGCCTGCTGCGGGTGCCCGCCGAGCTGGCCGCCGCCGGGCTGCGGCTGACCGTCGGCGACGCCGAGGTGACCACGCTGACCAGCCCGTACGTCACCCCGAAGTCGTGGAGCACCCCGATCATCTAGGAGGAGCCATGCTGGCGCTGCGCCCTGTGGTCATCACCGGCGTCGGGGTGATCTGCGCGGCAGGCCGCGACCCGGAGGAGTTCTGGGCGCGGCTCACCGCGGGCGAGAGCGGCATCACCGCGGTCGCCGACGAGCGGTTCGCCGCGTTCGAGGCCCGCTACGCCGGTCAGGTCCCCACCGAGTGGATCGACTCGCAGCTGCCCGCCGCCGACCACGGCCTCGACCGCACGGCGCGGCTGGCGCTGGTCGCCGCCCGCCAGGCGGTCGCCCAGGCGGGGCTGGGCGCGGTGCCCGGCGAGCGGTTCGGCCTGGTGCTGGGCAAGTGCCAGGCCACCCCGGCCGCCGACGGCGGCTACCAGCCGATGCACGCCACCGGCGACGTGGTCGCGGGCAGGCTGGGCATGCGCGGCCCGCGCATCCTGGTCTCCACCGCGTGCGCCGCGGGCGGCAACGCCGTCGGCCTGGCCAAGGACAAGATCCTCACCGGCGAGGCGGACGTGGTGCTGGCGGGCGGGGTCGACCCGCTGCTGTTCGGCACGTACGCGGGGTTCGCGGGCTTGCAGGCGCTCAGCTCCGGGCCGTGCGCGCCCTACAGCCGCTCCGACGGGCTGAACCTGGGCGAGGGCGCGGCGTTCCTGGTGGTCGAGCCGCTGGACCTGGCGCTGGCCCGGGGCGCGGTGCCGCTGGCCGAGGTCGCCGGGTACGGGCTCTCGGCCGACGCCTACCACGCGACCGCGCCGGACCCGACCGGCCGCGGCGGGGTCAGCGCGATGCGCCGCGCGCTGGCCGACGCGGGGCTGGAGGCGGGCGACGTGGACTACGTCAACGGCCACGGCACCGGCACGCCCGCCAACGACGCGATGGAGAAGAAGGTCATGCGCGCCGTCTTCGGCGAGCGCGCCCCGCAGGTGCCGACGAGCAGCATCAAGTCGTTCATCGGCCACACCCTGGGCGCCGCGGGCGCGGTGGAGGCGGTGGCCAGCGTCCTGGCCCTGCGCACCGCGACCGCGCCGCCGACCATCGGCTTCACCGAGGAAGCGATCGCCGAATCCACATTGGACTTCGTGCCGAACCGGGCGCGGTCCATGCCGATGTCGGTGGTGGTGTCGAACAACTACGCCTTCGGCGGGAACAACGCCGCGCTGGTCCTGCGCACGCCCGGCGCCCCGCGCGAGCACGACGAGCTGCCGCAGCGGGATGTGGTGATCACCGGCCTCGGCCCGGTCACCGGCCTGGGCACCGGCATCGCCGAGGTCGCCGCGGCGGTGGCCGCTGGCCAGGCCAGCGACGCCCCGCCCGCCCTCGACGGCCGCACGTTCGCCCCGCGCTCGCTGTGGCGGCACATGAACAACCTCTCCCGGATGGCCATCGCCGCCTCCCGGCTGGCCTGGGAGGACGCGGGCCTCAAGCTGACCCGCGCCGCCAGCGACGCGGTCGGCGTCATGTTCGCCACCGCGGCGGGCTCGGTGGAGAGCACCGACGGCTTCGACGAGAGCGTGCTGGCCAACCCCACCAAGCCGGCTGTGCTCAGCTTCTCCAACGTGGTGCTCAACGCCACCGGCGGCGCGGTCTGCCAGACCCTCGGCCTCCGCGGCCCCACCACGACGATCTGCAACGGCGCGGCCTCGGCGTCCATCGCCCTGGACTGCGCGGTGGAGACCATCCGGGCGGGCAAGGCCGAGGTCGTGATCGTCATCGCCGCCGACGAGGCCGGGAGCCGCGGGCGCTCGGCGGCGGGGCTGTCCGGGGTCACGCCCTACGACCGCGACTCCGCGGCCGCGCCCCAGGCGTCCGCGGCCGTCGCGCTGGTCGTGGAGTCGGCCGAGCACGCCGCAGCGCGGGGCGCCCGGGCCTACGCGCGCGTGATGGCGACGTCCCACGCCGGGGCGGGCGACGGCGGCGAGCGGGAGGTGGTCGAGCGGGTCATCGCCGGGGTGCCGACCGATGTGGAGCTGGTGGTCGGGGCCGCGACCGGCGGGGCGGACGACGCCGACGAGGCCGCCGCCGTGCTGGCCGGGGTGCCGGGCGGCCCGCTGACGGCCTCCACCGGGCTCACCGGGGACTGCGGGTCGGCGACCGGGGCGCTGAACCTGGCGCTGGCGGCGCTGGCGATCCGCGACGGGGTGGTGACGGCCATCCCCGGCCTGGAGAACCCGCACACCGGGGGCATCGAGTCCTATGTGGCCAAGCCGGTGCTGCCGGGGCCGGTGCGCCGGGCGATGGTGCTCACCGCCGCGCCCGGGTCGGTGCGGGGCGCGGTCGTGCTGGGGGCGGTATGACGCCCTTCGACGTGCTGGAGACCGACCGGCTGCTCACCACGACGCGGTCGGTGCGGCGGCGGCTCGACCTGGAGCGGCCGGTCCCCAGGGCGGTGATCGAGGAGGCCCTGGAGGTCGCCGTGCAGGCGCCCACCGCCAACGACCAGCAGAACTGGCGGTGGGTGGTGGTCACCGAGGCGGCGACCAAGGCGCAGATCGCCGAGCTGGTGGAGATCGCCTGGAACTTCCACGAGAAGGAGTCGTGGACGCGCTCGGGGCGCAGGCGCGAGCAGGCCAAGCGCAACCGGGCGTCGGCCGCGGCGCTGGTGTCGATCCTGGCGCGGGTGCCGGTCATGGTCATCCCCTGCGTGCTGGGGCGGCCGCCGGACATCGGCGAGATCGACCGGCAGTGGCTCCAGACCCGCATGGGCAAGCAGACCGCGGGCGTCACGCTGGGCGCGATGCGGGCCAGCAACTTCTACGGCTCGATCTTCCCCGCGATCTGGTCCTTCCAGCTCGCCCTGCGCAGCCGGGGCCTGGGCAGCACCATCACCTGCACGCACGTCCCCTTCGAGCGGCAGGTCGGCGACCTGCTCGGCATCCCGGCGGGCGTCACGCAGATCTGCCTGATCCCCGTCGCCTACACCATCGGCACCGAATTCCGCCCGGCGAACCGCCACGCGGCGAAAGAACGCACCCACTGGGAGAGGTGGCAGCCATGAGAACCGATGTCGTCATCGTCGGCGGCGGCATCGCCGGGGCCTCCGCCGCGGCCTACCTCGCCTCGCACGGGGTGGACGTGGTGATGCTGGAGAAGCAGGACCGCTACACCGACATCGTCCGCGGCGAGTGGATCGCCCCGTGGGGCATGCGCGAGGCCCAGCTGCTCGGCGTCGAGGACGCCTTCGGCCTCGGCGGCGCGTGGGAGATCCGCGAGTGGACGCAGTGGGACGAGACGACCGACGACCCGGCGACCGCCGAGACCGTGGACATGACCCGCTTCGTCCCCGGCGTCGGCGGGCCGCTGTCGTTCCCGCACCACGCCGTCTGCGAGCTGATGGCCGAGCAGGCCGCCGACAACGGCGCCCGGGTCATCATGGGCGCGCGCAAGGCGACGGTGGGCGAGGGCCCGGTCGTGCGCTTCCAGACCGAGGCGGGCGACCACGAGATCCAGGCGGGCATGGTCATCGGCGCCACCGGGCGCGGCTGCACCATCGGCCGCCAGATCGGGGTCACGATGGCGACCTCGGTGCACCACTGGGGCGGCGGCGTGCGGGTCGAGGGGCTCGACGACTGGCCGATGGACGTGCAGGCGATGGGCACCGAGGGCGAGAAGATGTTCATGGTCTTCCCCCAGGGCGACGGCATGGCCCGCCTCTACATCAACTTCCCCACCGCCAACAAGCACCGCTACCGCGGCGAGGGCGCCGTCGAGCGGTTCCTCGCCGACTTCGAGCTGGAGAGCCTGCCCGACCGCGGCAAGTCGGTCTACGCGGCCGCGCGGCCGATCGGCCCGCTGAAGGTGTGGCCGTCGGTGTCGATGTTCCCCGAGGTCCCGATCGTCGCCGACGGGGTCGTGCTGGTGGGCGACGAGGCGGGCAACGCCGACACCGTGCTGGGCACCGGGCTGTCCTGCAGCCTGCGCGACACCCGCACGGTCTGCGACATCCTGCTCGGCGACGACTGGTCCACCGCGGCGTTCGAGCCGTACCTGGTCGAGCGGAAGTTCCGGATGGACCGGCTGCACTTCGGCGCCGGGATCATCGCCAAGCTGCACTGCGAGTTCGGCCCCGAGGCCGTCGCCCGGCGCCGCCGCGTGCGCGAGCTGATGGCCGAGAACTTCGCCGCGCAGGTCACCGGCTTGCTCAACATGGTCCCGCCGGAGGAGGTACCCGAGTTCGGGTTCAGCGAGTTCTTCGCCGAGCGGCTGTTCAGGGAGAGGGCATGACTGACACCTTGCTGACGGGGTCGGCGCACGTCAACGGCATCGACATCGCCTACGTCGACCGCGGCGAAGGCGACCCGGTGGTGCTGCTGCACGGGTTCCCCGACTCGCACTACCTGTGGCGCCACCAGATCGACCCGCTGGTCGAGGCCGGGTTCCGGGTGATCGCCCCGGACCTGCGCGGCTTCGGCGCCTCCAGCAAGCCGCAGGAGGTCGAGGCCT
Organism: Actinokineospora sp. NPDC004072; assembly: GCF_053604195.1. Taxonomy (NCBI): domain Bacteria; kingdom Bacillati; phylum Actinomycetota; class Actinomycetes; order Pseudonocardiales; family Pseudonocardiaceae; genus Actinokineospora; species Actinokineospora sp. NPDC004072. Next base: position 79,828 of record NZ_JBSGHB010000003.1, read on the forward strand.
ACGACATGCGCACGATCGTCAACGACATCGTGGCGCTGACCCTGCACCTGGGCATCCAGCGGGCGCACATCGTCGGCCACGACTGGGGCGCGGCGATCGCCTGGATGTACGCCTTCCTCATGCCGCGCCGGGTCGACCACCTCGCGGTGCTGTCGGTCGGGCACCCGGGGGTGTTCAGCACGCCGTCGATCGAGCAGCGCGCGGCGAGCTGGTACATGCTCTTCTACCAGTTCCCCGGCGTCAGCGAGCAGCTGCTGCGGCGCAACGGGTGGCGGCTGTTCAAGGAGATCATGGGCAATGAGGGCGACTACCAGCGCTACCCGCGGGAGCTGGCCAAGCCGGGCGCGCTGACCGCGGCGCTCAACTGGTACCGCGCCAACCGCTCCCCCGCCGCCGAACTGCGCGTCGAGCGCAACTTCCCGCCCGTGCTCGCCCCGACCCTGGGCGTGTGGTCCACCGGGGACAAGGCGCTGCTGGAGGAGGGCATGACCGGCTCGGTGAAGTTCGTCAAGGGCCCGTGGCGCTACGAGCGGGTGGAGGACGCCAGCCACTGGATCCCGCTGGACCAGCCCGAGCAGGTCACCAAGCTGCTGCTGGGCTTCCTGGGCACCGAGCAGGCGGCCACCACGCCCACCCGCCGCAGGCGACTGTAGGAGGGGGCGCGCCGTGATCGCGTTCGTGTTCCCCGGGCAGGGCACGGTCCGGGTCGGGATGGGCGGCTGGCTGCGGCGCGACCCGGCGGCCGCCGCCGCCTTCGCCGCCGCCGAGGCCGTGTCGCCGGGCGTGGCGCAGGTGTGCGCGCGGGGCCCGCTGGAGCGGCTGGTGGCCGAGGCGCAGCCCGCGGTCACGGCGTGCAACCTGGCCGCGCTCGCGGTGCTGGCCGAGCGCGGCGTGCGGCCCGACGTGGTGGCCGGGCACAGCGTCGGGGAGCTGAGCGCGCTGTGCGCGGCGGGCGTGCTGGAGGTGGACGCGGCCCTGCGGCTGGTGACCGTGCGGTCCCGGCTGATGGCCGCGGTCCCCGGCACCGGCGGCATGGCCGCCGTCATCGGCCTGCCGGTGACGCGGGTGGAGGAGCTGGCGGCCGCGGCGGCGACCCCGGAGGAGCCGCTGGTGGTCGGGCTGGAGAACGCCGCCGACCACGTGGTCGTCTCCGGCTCCTTCGCCGCGATCGCGCGCATGGACACCGCGGAGGCGAGCAAGGTCGTCGCGCTCAAGGTGGCCAACGCCTTCCACTCCCCGCTGATGGCCCCGGCCGTCGACGGCTGGGCGGCCGCGGTGCGCGCCGCGGCGCTGGCCCCGCCCCGCGTCCCGGTGATCCCGAACGCGACCGCCGAGCCGACGACCGACCTGGCCGTGCTGCGGGAGGCGCTGATCGAGCAGCTCACCGCCCGGGTGCGGTGGACGGCGACGATGGCCCACCTAGCCGACGCCGACACCTGCGTCGAGGTCGGCGACAGCAAGGTGCTCACCGGCCTGATGCGCGGGACCGGGACCCGGTGCGCGAGCATGGCCGACCCGGCCACGCCGCGCAGGCTGCGCAGGGAGCCGGTCGGATGAGCCGCTGGGGCAGCGCGGTCGTGGCCTTCGGCGGGTTGTCCGCGCCGGAGGAGCTGGTCGCGCCGATGGCGCTGGACACCGTCTACTCGCGCGCCGAGCGGCTGCGCTCCACCGAGGGGCGCACGCTCCAGCACTGGGCGGGCAGGCTGGCCGCCAAGCACGCCGTGCTGCGGCTGCTGGGCGTGCCGGTGTCGGAGGAGTCCCTCGGCGGGGTGGAGGTGCTGCCGCAGCCGTCGCCGATGTGCTCGCGCAGCGCGGCCTGCCTGCACGGGCACCCGCCGGAGGTGCGGCTGCGCTCCCCGCTGACCGCGACCGGCAGCATCCGCGTCTCGGTCAGCCACACCGCCGACCTGGCGGTCGCGGTGGCCCTCAGCCAGGAGGACGACGCATGACCCCCATCGAGCGCCACCTCGCCGCGTGGCGCACCGGCGACCCGGACGCCGCGGCCGCGGTCGCGTCCTTTGTGGACCCCGACACCGACAAGCCGCTGTCCGGCCACGCCCTGGCCGCCCACGCCCGCGGCTTCATGACCCGCTTCCCCGGCGGCTTCGAGTTCACCCGCGTCGCCGCCGGGTGCGCCGAGTGGACGGTCACCACCGCCCACCGCGACGCCTACCTCGGCATCCCCGGCACCGGCGCGGAGATCACCTTCAGCGGCACCGACGTGCTCACCGAGGACGCCGGCGAACTGCACGTGCACCGGCACTTCGACCGCCTGGCCGTTGCGGAGGCACTGGGCTACCAGGGCCGGTTCGTCCCCCGCTCCGACGGCACGCGCGAGTTCGGGGTCAGCTCCCGCAGCCCGGGCAGCCCCGGCACCCCGGGCGCGCTCGCCCTCACCTGGCTGTCGGTGCGCGACGGCGACGAGGCCGCCGACGTCGACCTGCTCAGCGTCGAGGTCGTCAAGTCGATGCGGGCCGCGCGCGGCTTCCTGGGCGTGGGCACCTTCGACATCGGCGACCGCAAGTACACCCTGACCGCCTTCGACCGGCCGGAGTCGGTGCGGTCGATCCACGCCCGCGCCCACCAGCGGGCGATGCGCCGCTTCTTCCGCGGCGGCCTGTGCACCGGCGCCTACACCAGCGTGTGGACGCTGGCCAAGGAGAGCCACTTCGCCCGGTGCGCCGACTGCGGCGCGATGGCGGCCGCCGGGAAGCCCTGCGACTGCGGCTGGACCCCCGCCGCCGACCCGCTGTTCTAGGAGCCCGCCTTGACGACCTTCACCGCAGAGCACCACGCCGCGACCGGCAAGCCGCTGGTGGCGTTCATGTCCGCGCTGTTCGCGGGCGGCTGGATCTGGGACCGCCCCTACGCCGCGCTGGCCGAGCGCGGCTGGCCGGTGCTGCGCACCAACGAGCCCATCTGCGCGCTGGACAGCCGCGTCGCCGGGTCGATCGAGCGCCTCGGCGACGCCCTCATGGAGTCCTGCGACGCCGTGGGCGCCAAGCAGGTCGTGGTCTGCGCCAACTCCCTCGGCGGGCTGGTGGCCATCGACCTGGCGGGCAGGCACCCGGACCGGATCAGCGCCATCGTGGTCAGCGGCGCGCCCGGCCTGACCCCGGACCCGGACGTGGGCCTGAACATCGACCGGCGCGCCGACGTGCGCCCGACCGGCCCGGAGTTCCGCGACCGCATGCTCGCCGCGCTCTTCCACGGCACGCCGCTGTTCGGCGAGGAGCAGGTCGAGGAGGTCGGCAGGCTCCTGCAGACCGGACCGGCGATGGTGGCGATGGCGCGCAGCATCCGGGCCACGCGGACGTACAAAGTGGACCCGGCGATGGCCAAGGTGGAGTGCCCGTCGCTCTACGTCTGGGGCCGCCACGACCGGATGACCCCGATCGACCCGTGGCTGGAGCTGGTGCCCCGGCACGCCGGGACGGAGTTCGTCGCCGTCGAGGACTGCGGCCACATCCCGATGGTCGAGGCGGCCGAGGAGTACAACGCGCACCTGCTGCGGTTCCTCGAACGGGTCGGCGGGTGATCGCGCCGCCGGTGCTGGTCGGGGTCGACGTGGTCGAGGTCGACCGGATCAGCCGCGCCGTCGCCTACAGCGGCCCCGCCTACGCCCACCACGTGTGCGCCCCCGACGAGCAGCCGCTGCACGAGGACCCCGAGCTGGCGACCGCGGCCACCGTCGCGGTCAAGGAGTGCCTGGTGAAGGCCCTCGGCGGGCGGCCCCCCGGGTTCTCGTGGCACGACTTCACCGCCGAGGGCGACGGCGGTGGGGACTGGGCGCGCCCGCTGCTGGACGCGGCCGTGCCGGAGTTCGCCGCCACCACCGACATCGCGCTGACCCGCTTCAGCGCCTACGCCGTGCGCGGCGCGAGCGCGGCGGCGGCGCTGGCCCGCTTCCCCGGCGGCGCCGGGGTCGCCGCGGCGGCCCGGTGGGGCTGGCGCGGGAACTTGATCGTCGCCCTTGCCATACTGACCGCGTTCCCGGAAGGAGCACGCTGATGCCGACGGCAGTCGAGGTCCAGGTCAACCCCGGGGAGTCCATCCAAGCCGCGATCGACGGCGGCGCGCTGTCCATCCGGTTGGCCGAGGGCGTCTACGCGGGCGGGGTCGCGCTGCCCGACGGCGCGCGGCTGATCGGCGCGGGCGCGGGCCGGACGGTGATCATCCCGGGCCAGCGCGCGGAGAGCACCATCCCGCCGCTGCACGACGCCCCCGAGGCCGTCGACCACGGCATCGCCCTGCACGGGGTGAACGACGTGGTGGTGGAGGGCCTGACGCTGCGCGGCTTCTCCGGGGCCGGGGTGTACGCCCACACCGCCGCCGGGCTGCGGCTGGTGGACGTGGAGTCCGACGGCAACCGGGTGTGGGGGCTGTACCTGCGCGAGTCCAGCGGGCTGGTCGTGCGCGGCTGCCGCGCCTCGGGCAGCCAGTACGGCGGGATCGCGCTGGCCTTCTGCGCCGCGGCGGAGGCCGAGATCGCCGACTGCGAGGCGACCGGCAACGCCTACGGGGTGTTCGTGGACAACTCCAGCCGCGCCCGCGTCCAGCGGGTGCGCGCGCACGGCAACGCGGCCGGGATCCTGATGCTGCACCAGACCTACCCCGGCGAGCCCGAGGGCGGGGTGACCGACTGCCTGGTCGCCGACTGCGACCTCACCGGCAACAACCTGGCCGCGGGCGGCGACGACCCGCAGGCGCCGGGCGCGGCAGGCCCGCCGATGTCGGGCGTGGGCCTGGCGATGATCGGCGTGCAGCGGGTCGCGGTGGTCGGCAACCGGATCACCGGCAACCACCCGGGCGGGCCGTCGGTGATGCCCGCCGCGCTGGTGGTGGCCTCCTCGGCGGACTGGGGCGGGTCGGCGTCGGCGGACAACACCATCGAGTGGAACACCGTCACCGGCAACTCCCCGATGGACGCGCTCGTCGACCCCGACGGGCAGCGCATGGTGAACAACGCGATCGGCGAGGCCACATGAGTCCAGCCCTGGAGTGCGCGGACCTGGTCAAGCGCTACGGCGACAAGACCGTCGTCGACCACGTGGGCTTCCAGATCGCCGAAGGCGAGGCCTACGGCCTGCTCGGGCCCAACGGCGCTGGCAAGACCACGACGATCTCCATGCTCGTCGGCCTGCTGCGCCCCGACGGCGGCGCGGTGCGCGTCGGCGGGGTCGACGTGGCCGCCGACCCGGTCGCGGCCAAGCGGCTGATCGGGTACGTGCCCCAGGACATCGCGCTCTACCCGGAGCTGACCGCGCGGGAGAACCTGCGCTTCTTCGGCAGGCTCTACGCCCTGCCCCGCCGCGAGCTGGCCGCGCGCATCGACGAGGTGCTCGACATGGTGGGCCTCGCCGACCGCGCCGACGACCGCGTGCAGACCTACTCCGGGGGCATGAAGCGGCGCACCAACATCGCCGTCGCGCTGCTGCACCGGCCGCGGCTGCTGATCCTGGACGAGCCCACCGTGGGCGTCGACCCGCAGAGCCGGGTGGCGATCCTGGACAACGTCGAGCGGCTGGTCGCCGAGGGCATGAGCCTGCTCTACACCTCCCACTACATGGAGGAGGTGGAGCGGGTGTGCACCCGGGTCGGGATCATCGACCACGGCAAGCTCATGGCCGACGGCAGCAAGCGGGAGCTGGTCGCCGAGCTGGGCGGCAGCGACCGCATCGAGCTGGTCCTCGACGGGGACGTGGCCACCGCGGTGGAGAAGCTGCGCGCGGTGGAGGGCGTCACCGAGGCGGTGGTGACCGGGGCGTCGTCGGTGCGGCTGCTGGCGGGCGACGGGCGGCACCTGCTGCCGACGCTGATCGCCGCGACGGCCGGGGCCGCGGCGGTGACCGGCGTCGAGGTGGTCGAGCCCGACCTCGAAGCGGCGTTCCTGCACCTGACCGGCAACACCCTGCGGGACTGACGATGCGACCTCTGCTCGTGGTGGGCGGCCGGGAGCTGGCCGCGCGCCTGCGCGACGGGACCGCGGTGCTCATCGCGCTGGTCGCGCCGATCGTGCTTGCCACGATGTTCGGCTTCGCGCTCGGCGGCGACGACGACCCGCCGCTGCGCGCCACGATCGGCATCGTCGACCACGACGGCGGGGAGTTCCCCGCCAGCGTGCAGCGGGAGGCGCTGGGCGCCGAGGAGCTGCGCGGCATCCTGACCTTCAAGTCCTATGTGGACGACGACGCGGCGCGGGCTGCCATCGACTCCGGCGAGGCGGGCGCGGCGATCGTGTTCCCGGCCGGGTTCAGCGCCAGCGTCGGCGCGGGCGACGGTGGCGAGGTGACCGTGCTGGCGTCGGCCGACGCCCCGCTGGCCGGGGTGATCGCGCGCAGCATGGTCGACCGGATCTCGGCCCTGGTGGAGGCCCGGACGCTGGCGGTGCGCGCGGCGCTGCGCGCCGGGGTGCCCCCGGAGGAGGTCAAGGAGTTCGTCGAGCGCAACGGCGCGGCCGGGCCGTCGCTGTCGCTGGCCAGCGACCCGGTCAGCGGCGGGGCGGTGGACCTGGCGGTGTACTACGGCTCGGGCATGGCGGTGATGTTCGCCTTCTTCGTCGTCGGCCTCTCGGCGCGCTCGCTGCTCACCGAGCGCCAGCTCGGCACGCTGGCCAGGATGCGGGCCGCGCCGATCCCGGCCTGGACGGCGGTGGCGGGCAAGGGCGCGGTCGGCTTCCTGCTGGCCCTGCTCAGCATGTGCGCGACCTGGCTGTCCTCCGAGCTGATCTTCGGCGCCAGCTGGGGCCCGCCGCTGGGCGTGCTGGCGCTGGTCGTGGCGCACACCTTCGCCGCCACCATGATCGTGATGCTGGTGGCCAGCGGCGCCCGCACCGACGCCCAGGCCGACGGCTACACCCTGGGCATCGCGTTCGTCTTCGCCTTCCTCGGCGGCAGCCTGGTCCCGGTCTACAACCTGCCGGACTTCCTGCAGGCGGTGTCCCTGGCCACGCCCAACGGCTGGGTCTCGGCGGGCCTGACCGAGCTGGCCGCGGGCGGCGGGCTCGGCGCGGTCGCCCTGCCGGTGGCCGTGGTGACCGGCATCGGGGTGGTCGCCGGGGCCGTCGCGGTGCTGCGCTTCCGGAAGGGGTTGCTGGCATGAGCGCGGTCCGGGCCCTGGTGGTGGCCAACCTGGTGCGGCAGGTCCGCGACCGGGTCGGGCTGTTCTTCATGGTCGTCATGCCGTTCGTGACGATCATGTTCGTCGGCCTGGCGATGGGCGGGGCGGACGACTCGCGCATCCCGGTCGCGGTGGTGGCCGCCGACGGCGACCCGACCGGCGACGCGGTGCTGCGCGAGCTGGCGGCCAGCCCGGCGCTGGAGGTGCGGCGCGCGGGGTCGGCCGAGGAGGTCCGGGCCGACGTGCGGCGCGGGGTGGTGGCCGCCGGGCTGGTGATCGAGCCCGGGACCACCGAGTTCGACCTGGTGCTGACCCAGACCAGCGGCAGCGGCATGGCCGCCCGCTCGGAGATCGACGTCGCCGTGGGCAAGGTGTCGGCGGTGCTGGAGGCGACCCGGGCCGCCGAGCAGGCGGGCGCGAGCCCGCAGCAGGCGGCCGAATACGTGCGGGCCGCGCAGGCGGAGTCGGCCGACGTGCTCGTCCGCGACACCGGCGGCGACGACGGCGAGCCCACCGGCTTCGCCTACACCGCCCCGGCCAACCTGCTGCTGTTCACCTTCATCAACTCGATGGCCGTGGCCGCCGCGCTGGTGGAGAGCAGGCGCATCGGCATGGTCCGCCGGACCCTCGCCGCGCCGGTGCGGGAGGGCACCGTCCTGTTCGGCGAGGCGCTGAGCAGGCTGCTCGTGGCCGCCGCCCAGGCCCTGCTGATCATCGTCGTCAGCGCGCTGATGTTCGACGTGTCCTGGGGCGACCCGCTGGGCGTCGCCGTGGTCGTCGCCCTGTTCTGCCTGGTCGCCACCGGCGCGGCGATGCTGGTCGGCGCGCTGGTCGCCAACCCGCAGCAGGCCCCGGCCATCGGCCCGCCGCTGGGCATCGTGCTCGGCATGCTGGGCGGCTGCCTCTGGCCCAAGGAGGTCGCAGGCGAGCCGCTGACCACGATCGGGTATCTCTTCCCGCACTCGTGGGCCATGGACGCCCTCCTCACGCTCACCCGACCGGGTCACGGGCTCGGTTCGGTGTGGACGGAAGTGGCGGTTCTGGCCGGGATGGCCGCGATCGCCCTGGGCACTGCCCTGATCGTGTTCCGCGGACGGGCCCTGCGGGTGGCCTGACGCCGCGTTGCGGGTGCGGGGTCGGCCGGTGAGCATGGGCCGGTGGCGGACGAGCACTCCAACCCGGTGGCCGATCCCGTCTACGCCCCGGTCGTCCAGGCCCGGGACCTCACCGCGGAGCTGCGGGTCGACGTGCGCCCCGGGGTGCCGCTGCCGCACTGGTTCGGGGCCCGGCCGCCGCGGGCGCGCGGGTTCCAGGAGCGGCGGGCGCCGCTGGACGGCACGACCGTGCTCACCGGGGAAGCGGGGGTCGGCAAGAGCCAGCTCGCCGCCGACCTCGCCGAGCGGCTGTGGGTGGCGGGGCGGGTGCGGCTGGTCGTCTGGGTGCGGGCCTGGTCGCGGGAGGCGGTCGTGGGCGAGTACGCCCGGGTCGGCTCCGCGCTGACCGGCGTGCGGCACCGCGACGCCGAGGTCGGCGCCCTGCGGTTCCTGCAATGGCTGGCCGCGGCGCGCGAGCCGTGGCTGGTGGTGCTCGACGGCGTGGGCTCCCCCGCCCACCTCGACGGGCTGCTGCCCGGCGGCCGCGGGCACGTCCTGGTGACCGCCCGCCGCCCCGACGGCGTGCCGGGCTCGGTGCTGGAGGTCCCGGTGTTCGCACCGGCCGAGTCGGCGGCCTACTTCGCCGCCGCGGTCCGGGCCGAGCTGCTGCCCGGCGCCGACGACCTCGCCGCCGAGCTGGGCCACCTCCCGCTGGCCCTGGCCCAGGCCGCGGCCTACCTGGCCGACCGGGGGCTGACCTGCCGGGAGTACCTGAAGCTGTGGCGGCAGCGCAAAGCCGCGGGCGGCTTGCCCGACCCCGCCGCCCTCGAGTCGGTCGCCGTGCCCGAGTCGGTCGCCGTGACCACGGCGCTGTCGGTCGAGCGCGCCGACGAGGGCGCCCCGGCGAGCGGGCTGCTGCGGCTGGCGAGCGTGCTGGACCCCGAGGGCATCCCGCTGCCGGTGTTCACCGCCCCGGCGACGGGCGCGTCGCAGGCCCGGGTCCGCGCCGGGCTGCTGGCCCTGCAGCGGCTGGGCCTGGCCGATGTGGACCAGGAGGTCCGGGTGCACCCGCTGGTGCAGCAGACCGTCCGGGACGGGCTGTCCACCCGCGACCGCACGGCGGCGGCCAGGACCGCGGCGGTCGCGCTGCTGGAGGTGTGGCCGCCCGCCGAGCGCGACCCGGTGGCGGGCCGGATGCTGCGCGCCAACGCCGCCGCGCTGGAGCGGTGCGCCGGGGACGTGCTCGGCGAGGACGGCTACCCGGTGCTGCTGCGGGCCGCGCAGAGCCTGGGCGAGTCCGGCCAGCCGGTCGCCGCGGCGGCCGACCTGCTGCGCCTGGCCCAGGCCGCGGCCGAGCGCTGGGGCCACGACCACCCCATCACCCTGGTCATCCGCTCCCGGCACGCCCACTGGCAGGGCGAGGCGGGCGACCCGGCCGGGGCGGCCAAGCGCTTCGCCGACGTGCTCGCCGACCGGCTGCGGGTGCTGGGCCCCGCCGACCCGTCGGTCGCCACGACCCGCGGGAACCTGGCGTTCTGGCGCGGCCGGGCGGGCGGGGCGGACACCGCGTCGCTGGACTTCGCCGCGCTGCTGGCCGAGCAGACCCGCACCCTCGGCCCCGACCACCCCGACACCCGCCGCACGCGCGACCTCCTGGCGAAGGCCCTGGGCTCCACCGCCGACCCCGCCGCGGCCGCGATCGCGCTGGCCGACCTGCTCGCCGACCAGGCCAGGGTCCTGGGCCCCGACCACCCCGACACGCTCATGACCCGGTTCGAGCGGGCCGTCATGCTGCTGACCGCGGGCGAGCTGAGCCCGTGCGCCACCGAGCTGGCCGACCTGCTCGCCGACCGCCGCCGCGTCCTGGGCCCGCACCACCCGGACACCCTGCGCACCCGCGGGGCGCTGTGCGTGTGCCGGTGGCAGGCGGGCGACACCACCGTGGCCGCGGAGATCCCCGCGCTGCTCGCCGACTGCGACCGGGTGCTCGGCCCCGACCACCCCGACACCACGACGGTGCGCCGCTACCACGATTACCTCAGCGGACGGCCTGCGCGGTCGGATAACCTACCCGGCGGTTAAGCCGTGGAGGTGGAGTTGGACGCGGGCCGGGTGCTGTCGGACATCGCGGCCGACTGGCCGCTCTTCGCCATGATGCCGGTCATCGCGGCCATCATCGGCTACGTGACCAAGCGGGTCGCCATCGAGATGATGTTCCGCCCGCTGCGCTTCGTCGGCATCGCCGAGCCGTACCTGGGCTGGCAGGGCGTGGTGCCGCGCAACTCGGCCCGGATGATCCGCGTCTCCACCGAGATGATCACCACCCGGCTGGTCGACGCCCGCCAGCTGGCCGCCCGGCTGGACCCCGACGAGCTGGCCAGGGAGATCCAGGGCCCGCTGCTGCTGGTCATCGACCGGGTGACCAGGGACGTGATCGCCGAGCACCACCCGCGGCTGTGGGAGACGCTGCCGGTCTTCGCCCAGGACATGATCATCAAGCAGGTGCAGGCCGGGGCGCCCGCGATGGTCCGCCAGATCGTGTCCGACCTGCGCGCCAACATCGACGAGGTGCTCGACATCCAGCAGGTCGCCATCGACGCGCTGGAGCGGGACAAGTCGCTGCTGGTCCGGCTGGTCCGCGACATCTCCCGCCCGGAGATGGCCTTCATCGCCCGCTGCGGCATCTACTTCGGCTTCGCGCTGGGGGTGGTGCAGACGGTGGTGTGGGCGCTGACCAGGGAGCCGCTGGTCCTGCCGATCTTCGGCGGGCTGATCGGCTGGTTCACCGACTGGCTGGCGATCAAGCTGGTGTTCTTCCCGCGCGAGCCGCGGCGCATCCTGGGCATCCGGTTCCAGGGGGTCTTCCAGCGGCGGCGCAAGGTGGTGGCGCAGCAGTACGGCGAGATCGTCGCCCGCGAGGTGATGACGGTGCCGAACATCATCAACGGGATCCTGCACGGCCCCCGCTCCGACCGGGTCATGGCGATGGTCCGGCGCACCGTGACCAAGGTGGTCGACGAGCAGGCCAGCCTCGCCAAGCCGTTCGTCGCGGTGGCCGTGGGCTCCCGCCGCTTCCAGCAGATGAAGCACGCCGCCGCCGACAAGGCCATGTCCTACCTGGACGAGACGGCCCGCATCGCCGCCCCCTACGCCCAGGAGCAGATCAACCTGGGCAAGGTCATCGCGGCCAAGATGGACAAGCTGACCAGGGTCGAGTACGAGGGCCTGCTGCGCCCGGCCTTCCGCCAGGACGAGTGGAAGCTGATCGCGGTCGGCGCGGTCATCGGCGCCCTGGTCGGCGAGCTCCAGGTGCTGGTGTTCCTGTCGTCGGGCTGGTTCTAGTCAGGCGCGGGTCAGCTTGCGGCTGCGGCCGACCGCCCAGCACACCACGTAGATCACGAACGAGATCGCCGTGACGAAGGCGCTGATCGGCGCGCCGGGGGCCAGCGACAGGATGATCCCGCCGACCGCGGACACCAGCGCGAACAGCACCGACAGCAGCGTCGCGCGCAGCGGGCTGGCCGTCACCCGGCAGGCGGCGGCCGCGGGGGTCACCATCAGCGACAGCACCAGCAGCGCCCCGACCGTGCGCACGCCCAGCGCCGTCGCCACGCCCACCAGCACCGCGAAGACCAGCGACAGCGCCATCACCGGCACCCCGCGCGCCCGGGCCACCTCGGGGTCGACGGAGGCGAACAGCAGCGGCCGGTAGATCACCGCCAGCACCGCGAACACCCCCGCCGCGCAGCCCAGCAGCAGCGCGACGCTGGCGAAGTCCTGGCCCACGATCTGCCCGGTGAGCAGGCCGAACTTGTTCGACGCCCGGCCCTTGTAGAACCACAGCATCAGCACGCCGACACCCAGGCCGAAGGCCAGCACGACGCCGATCACCGAGTCGTAGTCCGACGTGCGCCGCGACAGCAGGGCCAGCACCAGCGCCGCGACGATCGCCCCGGCCAGCGCGCCGTTGCCGATGTCCCAGCCCAGCAGCAGGGCCGCCGCGCCGCCGGTGAAGGCCAGCTCGCTGGTGCCGTGCACGGAGAAGGCCATGTTCCGGCTGACGATGAGCGGGCCGAGCACCCCGGCCAGCAGGCCGAGCACGACGGCGACGACCAGCGCGAGCTGGACGAACGGCTGGTCGAGCAGGGCCAGGGTCAGGTCGACGTCGAAGAAGCTGTCCACTTACCCCGCCTCGTGGTCGTGGTGCGGGTTGTCCTCGCACAGGTCGCTGTGCGCGCCGACGACGTGGATCTGCCCGCGCACCCGGATCACCTCGATCTCCGTGCGGTACAGCTCCGAGAGCGTCGCCGAGGTCATCACCTCGTCCGGGCGGCCCACCCGGAAGCGGCCGTCCACCAGGTACAGCACCCGGTCGACCAGCGGCAGCACCGGGTTGATCTCGTGGGTCACGAACAGCACGGCCGTGCCCGCGCTGCGGCGCCGGGCGTCGATGAGCGTGCTCACCGCGCGCTGGTTGGCCAGGTCAAGCGAGAGCAGCGGCTCATCGCACAGCAGCACCGACGGGTCGCCGACCAGCGCCTGGGCCACCCGCAGCCGCTGCTGCTCGCCACCGGAGAGCAGACCGACCGGGCGGTCGGCGAACGCCGCGGCGTCGACGGACTCGATGGCCGCGGCCACCCGCGCGGCCCGCTCGCGGCGGCCCGCCCAGCCCGGGCCCCAGCGGTGCCCGTCGAAGCCGAGGCCGACCAGGTCGCGGCCGCGGATGGCCAGCGAGGGGTCCAGCGCCCGCTGCTGCGGGATGTACCCGACGCCGCGGTTGCCCCGGCCGGGGGCGGCGCCCGCCACCCGGACGGTGCCCGCGGTCAGCTTCTGCAGGCCGAGCAGCACCCGCAGCAGGCTGGTCTTGCCGGATCCGTTCGGGCCGAGCACGGCGACGAACTCCCCGGGCGCGATGTCGAGGTCCAGGCCGTCCCAGAGGACCCGGTCGCCGTAGGACAGCCGGGCGGCGGACAGCGCCACCGCGCTGCCCGGGCGGGAGGCGGTGGTGGCGGCGGCGGGCTGGGCGCTCACTGCGCCACGGCCGCGGCCAGGCGGTCGACCTGCTCGGTCATCCATTCAAGGTAACCGCCGACCCCGTCCGGCAGCGTCTCGGTCATGCCCACCACGGGCACCCCGGCACGCTCCGCGGTCGCCTTGACCGCCTCGGTCACCGGGGTCGCGGTCTGGTCGTTGAACACCACGGCCTCGACCTGCTTGTCGGTGATCAGCTTCTCGATCGCGGCGCGCGCGGCGGCGGAGGGCTCGCCCTCGTCGGCGACGGCGTCGGCGAACTCGGCCGGGGTCGCGTCCGCCAGGCCCGCGGTCGCCAGCAGGTAGGCCGCGACCGGCTCGGTGGCGACGACCTTCGCCCCGGGGGAGCCGATGGCGGCGGCCTTGGCGGTCAGGGCGTCGAGGTCGGCCCCGAAGGCGGTCGCGTTGGCCTCGAAGGTGGCGGCGTTGGCCGGGTCGATGGCCGCGAGGTCGGCCGCGACCCGGTCCGCGACGGCGTGGACGGCGGCGAAGTCGTACCAGATGTGCTCGTTCGCGCCGTGGTCATGGCCGTGCTCGTGGTCGTGGCCGTGCTCGTCCTCGGCTTGCTCCCCCTCGGTGTGCTCACCGCCGGTGGGCTTCCCCTCGGTGTGCTCGCCCTCGGCGGGGGCGGCTTGGACGTGGCCGCCCGCGACCTCGACCGCGACGATCCGCTTGAGGTCGCCACCGGCGTTGTCGGCCAGGCCGGTGAAGAAGTCGTCGTAGCCGCCGCCGTTGGACACCGCGAGGCGGGCGCCGTCGAAGGCCACGGCGTCGGCGGGCCGGGCCTCGTAGCCGTGCGGGTCGGCGGCCGGGTCGGCCAGGATCGGCCGGACCTGCACGGCGTCGCCGCCGACGGCCCTGACCACGCTGGCCCACACGTTCGTCGAGGTCACCACCACGGTCCCCGACCCCGTGCCGGGGCCGGTCTGCTCCGGTGATCCACCGCACGCGGCGACGCCGAGGAGCGCCGTCGCGGCGAGGCCCGCCACGGCGGCGGCCGGTCTGCGGGGACGAGAGGTCATCTGGGGCTCCTGCTGGGCGACGGCCGCCTGCTGGCGACAATGGAAACCGTTGTCGAAATCAGTTTACGGCACGTCCGGGTGATCGCGTCACACGACCGGGTGAATGTGGCGAATCCAGCAGGACGTCCTCGGGCTTCTGCAATTGGTTCTGAACCGTTACGGTCAGATCATGGCGCGGTCTATTCATGTCCGACGGCCTGCGACACTGGCGTCGCTGGCCGCCGAACTCGGGGTCTCCAGGACCACGGTGTCCAACGCTTACAACCGTCCGGACCAGCTGTCCCCCGAGCTGCGCAGGCGGGTGCTGGAGACCGCGCGCAGGCTGGGCTACCCGGGGCCGGACCCGGTGGCCCGCTCGCTGCGCACCCGCAAGGCGGGCGCGGTCGGGCTGCTGCTCACCGAGAACCTCTCCTACGCCTTCCGCGACCCGGCCGCGCTCGGCTTCCTCGAGGGCCTGGCGCTGGCCTGCGAGGGCGCGGGCCAGGGCCTGCACCTGGTGCCGGTCAACCCCGAGCGCGAGGACGTCGCCGCGGTGCACCGGGCGGGCGTGGACGGCTTCGTCGTCTACTCCGTGCCCGACGACGACCCGCACCTGGCCGCAGTGCTGTCGCGGCCGGTGCCGACCGTGGTCGCCGACCAGCCCAACGTCGAGGGCGTCGACCAGGTCGGCATCGACGACCACGCCGCCATCACCGCCCTGGCCCAGCAGCTGATCAACCTCGGCCACCGCCGCATCGGCGTGCTCTGCATGCGGCTCTCCCGCGACCGCAACGACGGCTTCGCCTCCCCCGAGCGCCAGCGCGCGGCGCACTTCCACGTCCAGCGCGCCCGGCTGGGCGGGCTGGCCGAGGCGTTCGGCGCGGTCGGGGTCGAGTGGTCGGGCGTGCGCGTGGTGGAGCGCTTCGACCACACCACGGCCAGCGGGGCCTCGGCCGCCGCCCAGCTGCTCGACGCCGACCCGCAGGTCACCGCGCTGATCTGCACCTCGGACATCCTGGCGCTCGGCGCGCTCACCGAGGCCCGCCGCCGCGGGCTGCGGGTGCCGCAGGACCTGACCGTGACCGGCTTCGACGGGATCGCCGACGCCGACCGCGCCGGGCTGACCACCGTGCGCCAGCCGGTGCTGGAGAAGGGGCGGGCCGCGGGCAAGCTGCTGCTCGGCGCGCCCGACCCGACCCGCCCGCGCGAGGTCGTCCTGGACACCGAGCTGGTGCCGGGCAGCACGGCCGCTCCCCCGCGCACCAGCGAGGAGCGCTGGTTCGGGCCCTAGCGGGTCAGGGTCAGCGCGACCGGCTCGCCCGCGCGGCCGCCGAGCCTGGGCACCACCCGGTACTCCCCGGCGGGCACGCCGTCGCGGCGGGTCGGGCAGCCCGGCGCCGAGGTCCGGCCTGCCCAGCGCACCTCGTACTCGTGCCGCTCGCGCGGTGCGAGCACGACCGGCGAGGGCGCCTGCCCGCCGAAGTAGCAGTCGTTGCTCGACCACAGCCGGGTGCGCCCGTCGCGGCTGGTGACCACCAGCTCGCGGCGGGACCGGCCGAGGTCGTAGGTGCACGGCACCGGCCCGGCGTTGACCACGACCAAGCGCAGCAGTGGCCGCTGCCCGACCTGGTAGGAGCGCTCGCCGGTCTCGGCTGCGACCCGCACGGAGGTGTCCGGGCAGGGCGCGCCCGGGTCGGCGGGGACCTGCTCGGGCGTGCGGCTGCGCGGGGTCGGCGACGGCTCGGCCGCCGTGGGCGAGGTGGCGGCAACCGGCGCGGCGGCAGCCGAGGTGGTAGGAGTGGCGGCGGACGGCCCGGGGGCCTTCGACGAGGAGGCCGCTTCGCCCTGGACGGGTTCATCGCCGCCGAGCAGCGCGTCGATGAGCCAGATCAGCGCGACCAGGGCGAGCAGCACACCCACCAAGGCGCCGACCCGGCGCCGGAAGTACACGCCGCGGGGGTCGTCCATGAGCATCGACCGTAGTCGCGGCGACCGGGCCGATTGTGGCAGCAAAACGTCACTCGATCGGGCGGTCTCCCGTCAGCGGCGCATGCCACAGTGAGATTCGTTCCACTGCCCTTGTCCAGGTGGTGGGACACCGGTTCCAATTGCTGATCAAAGACCGACGACCGCCGGGAGCAGGCCAGATGACCGCCATCGACGACCTCCTGCAGCGCCACCTCGACGGGCCAGACATCGGGGCACCGGGCATCCTCACCCCGTCCCCCAAGCTGCACCTGGCCGTGGTGACCTGCATGGACGCCCGAATCAAGGTGTTCGACGTGTTCGGCCTCAAGCACGGCGAGGTGCACATCCTGCGCAACGCGGGCGGCGTGGTGACCGACGACGTCGTGCGCTCGCTGTCGATCAGCCAGCGCAAGCTCGGCACCCGCGAGGTCATCGTCATGCAGCACACCTACTGCGGCCTGTCGACGATCACCGACGACGAGTTCCGGGACGAGCTGCTGGAGGACACCGGCCTGCGCCCGACGTGGGCGGTGGAGGCGTTCCGCGAGGTCAAGGACAGCGTGCGGCAGTCGGTCGAGCGGGTGCGGCGCAGCCCGTTCATCCCGCACACCGACAACGTGCGCGGCTTTGTCTACGACGTGAACACCGCGGCGCTCACCGAGGTCCACTGATCGCTTAGAGTCGCCCGCGATGGACGTGCGCGCGGTGGTGTCGTGGTTCGACGCGGTCGCTCGGGACCTGCCGTGGCGGGCCCCCGACCGCACCGGGTGGGGCGTGCTGGTCAGCGAGGTGATGCTCCAGCAGACCCCGGTGGCCCGGGTGGAGCCGGTCTGGCGGGAGTGGATGGACCGCTGGCCGGTGCCCTCCGCGCTGGCCGCGGCCGGGCGCGGCGAGGTCGTGCGGGCCTGGGGCAAGCTCGGCTACCCGCGCCGGGCCCTGCGGCTGCACGAGGCGGCCGCGGTGATCGCCGCCGAGCACGGCGACGTGGTGCCCGCGGACGTGGACACGCTGCTGGCGCTGCCCGGGATCGGGGCCTACACCGCCCGCGCGGTGGCCGCGTTCGCCTACGGGCAGCGCTGCCCGGTGGTCGACACCAACGTCCGCCGGGTCGTCGCGCGGGCGGTGCACGGGGCCGGGGAGGCCGGGCCGCCCTCGACCGCGCGGGACATGGCGGACGTCGAGGCGCTGCTGCCGGAGACCGGGGCGGCGCACTTCTCCGCGGCGCTGATGGAGCTGGGCGCGGTGGTGTGCACGGCCCGGTCGCCGCGGTGCGCCGACTGCCCGGTGTTCACCTCCTGCGCCTGGCAGCGCGCCGGGCGGCCCGCCTACCAGGGGCCGGTCAAGGCGGCGCAGAAGTTCGCGGGCACCGACCGGCAGGTCCGCGGCCTGCTGCTGGACGTGCTGCGCGGCTCGTCCACCCCGGAGCCGAAGTCGCGGCTGGACCTGGTGTGGGCCGACGCGGGCCAGCGCGACCGCTGCCTGGACTCCCTGCTGGTGGACGGCCTGGTCGAGCAGACCGCCGACGGCCGCTTCGCCCTGCCCGGGGAGTCCTGATGGCCCAGCGGGTCGCGGTGCTCTTCGACGACGCCGCCGACCGCGCGGTGCGCGAGCTGTGGGCGCGGCTGGACGCGGCCGGACTGCCTGCCGGGCGCGCCTTCGCCCCGCACCTGACCTTCGCGGTGGCCGCCGAGATACCGCAGCGGACCCGGGACGCGCTGCGGGCGGCCCTGCGGCTGCTGCACCTGCCGTCGCTGTGGTTCGGCTCGCTGTCGGCGTTCGCCAGCACCGAGAACGTGCTGGTGCTCTCGGCGGTGGCCGACCCGGAGCTGCTGGCGGTCCACTCGGCGGTGCACGACGTGCTCGCGGGCGCGGTGAAGCACCCGAGCGCGTACCACCTGCCCGGCTCCTGGGTGCCGCACTGCGCGCTGCTGGACCAGGTCGGCGCCGAGGAACTGGTGCGCGGCTTCGCCGCGGTCTTCCCGGTCGACGCCCTACGCGCCCGCGTCGCCGCCGTCGCGGTCCTGGACACCGCCACCGGCGAGGCCGACCTGCTGACCTGACAGGAACGCCTCGACCGCGCCCCGGAAGAACTCCGGGGCCGCGGCGTGGACGAGGTGGCCCGCGCCCGCGGCGACGACGTGCGCCCCGCCCGCGCGCCGGGCGATCTCGGCCTGCTGGCCCGCGGGCATGGCGCTGTGCTCGGCCTCGATGACCAGCAGCGGGCAGCGCACGGCGTCCACCCAGGACCAGTACTCGCGCCTGCCCCACTCCGCGGCCACCGCGAACAGGTCGTCCACCGCCGAGAGCAGGTGGTAGCCGTCGGCGCGCTCCTCGACGCACTCGGCGAAGTAGGGGCCGACGACCGGGCCGAAGAACTCGTGCAGGTGGGCCAGCGAGCGGAACGGGACCGGCCAGGTGTCGAACAGGGCGCGCCACCCGTCGACGGTGCGGCCGCGCAGGTCGACGGCCATGTCGACGACCACGAGGCCGCGGACCAGCTCCGGGTGGGTGGCCGCCGCGCCCAGGCCGTGCAACCCGCCCATCGAGTGGCCGATGACCACGCCCGGGCCGCGCTCGGCCAGCACCGCGGCGACGTCGGCGACGAAGTCCGGGGTGCGCCAGGACGGGCCGCGGTGGGGGCTGCGCCCGTGCGAGCGCGCGTCGAAGGCCACCACCCGGCCGTACCGGGTCAGCCACCGCGCCACCGGCCACCAGGTGGTCGCCCTGCCCATCAGGCCGTGGAGGAGGAGGATGGTCTGGCCGTCACCGCCGAAGTCGATCACGTCGTCCACGGGGAGCGAGTCTGCCGGAAGCAACCCGGGCGCCACAGCGCGCCGGTCATGATGGGCGGGTGCGTCCAGTCCCCGTTCGAGTGATGTCCGCCCTGGTGGCCGCCGCCGCGCTCACCGCGTGCACGTCGGCCCCCGAGCCCCAGCAGCAGCAGGCCGCGCCGGAGCCCCGGCCCGCCGAGGAGGGCGTCGGCGCCGCGGGCATCGGGGACCCGTACTACCCCGACGACGGCAACGGCGGGTACGACGTCACCGCCTACGAGGTCGGCATCAGCTACGACCCGGCCACCCGCAGGCTCGACGGCGACACCGTGGTGAAGGCCACCGCCAGCACCGACCTGACCCGGTTCAACCTGGACCTGACCGGCTTCGAGGTCGAGTCCGTCGAGGTCGACGGGACCGCGGCGGGCCACGCCCGCGAGGGCGAGCAGGAGCTGGTCATCACCCCGGCGACCCCGCTGCGGCAGGGGCAGGCGTTCGCCGTGCGGGTGCGGTACGCGGGCGAGCCCGAGGCGGAGTCCGAGGGGCCGCTGGGCGCGGGCGGCTGGCAGGTCAGCAAGTCCGGCGGGGCGTACGCGGCGGGCGAGCCGCACAGCGCCAGCAGCTGGTACCCGGTCAACGACCACCCGCGCGACAAGGCCACCTTCGCCCTCACCGCGCGCGTGCCCGACGGCTGGAGCGTGGTCTCCAACGGCGTCGAGCAGCCGCCGAAGGCCGAGGGCGGGTGGACGACCTACCGCTGGGTCGAGCCCAACCGCATCGCCACCTACCTGACCACCATCGGCATCGACAAGTGGGTCTTCGAGCGCTCGACGCTGCCCGGCGGGATCCCCGTGGTCAACGCCTACGCCCCCGGCACCGAGGACAAGAAGGCCGTGCAGGCGCGGATGCCGGAGATCATCGCCTTCTTCGAGAGCCGGTTCGGCCCGTACCCGCAGAGCGCGGCGGGCGGGATCTACCTCAACGAGAACATCGCCTTCTCGCTGGAGACCCAGGGCAGGCCGATCTACGCCAAGTGGGCCGAGGTGGACGTGGTGGCGCACGAGCTGGCCCACCAGTGGTGGGGCAACAGCGTGTCCATCGACACCTGGGCCGACATCTGCCTCAACGAGTGCTTCGCCTCCTACGCGATGTGGATGTGGGAGGAGTCGCAGGGCGCCGACCTCGACGAGCTCTACCGCACCACCGTCGCCCGCAACTACGAGCGCGACCGGTTCTGGAAGCGCAAGCTCTACGACATGGGCCGCGGCAACGAGTTCACCGCCGTCTACGACAAGGGCCAGCTCGCCCTGCACGCCCTGCGCAAGCGCGTCGGCGAGCAGGCGTGGGCGCAGATCCTGCGCACCTGGCTGGGCGCCCACGCCGACGGCACCGCGTCGTGGGAGCAGTTCGAGGACCTCGTCGCCGAGGTCGCGGGCGCGGACGTGCGGCCCTTCCTCGACGCCTGGTTCCGCCAGCCCGCCCGACCGGCTGACGAGCACCTCTTCCCGGGCCCGCTGGCGCGTTAGTGTGGCCGCATGGCAATCGTGAAGATCAACGCGATCGAGGTCCCCGAGGGCGCGGGCCCGGAGCTGGAGAAGCGGTTCGCCGCCCGCCTCGGCGCGGTCGAGGGCCAGCCCGGCTTCCTCGGCTTCGAGCTGCTGCGGCCGACCGGCGGGGAGACCCGCTACTTCGTCTACACCCGCTGGGAGAGCGAGGAGCACTTCCAGGCGTGGATGGGCGGCTCGGCCAAGGAGGCGCACGCCGGGGAGCGGGCCAAGCCGGTGGGCACCGGGTCCAGCCTGCTGGAGTTCGAGGTCGTGCAGAGCGCGGGTCCCCGTGCGCCCGGAGCTTGACCGGGCCGCCGAGCTGATCGCCGCCGCCGACGCGCTGCTGGTGTGCGCCGGGGCGGGCATGGGCGTGGACTCCGGGCTGCCGGACTTCCGCGGCGACCGCGGCTTCTGGGCGGCCTACCCGCCCTACGCCCGGCTCGGGCTGCGCTTCGCCGAGCTGGCCGACCCGGTGCACTTCGCCGAGGACCCCGAGCTGGCCTGGGGGTTCTACGGGCACCGGCTCGCCCTCTACCGGGCCACCGAGCCGCACCCGGGCTTCGACGTCCTGGCCGAGCTGGGCGCCCGGGTGTTCACGTCCAATGTGGACGGGCAGTTCCAGAAGGCCGGGTTCACCGGGGTGGCCGAGGTGCACGGCTCGATCCACCACCTGCAGTGCCTCGGGCCCTGTTCCAGCCGGATCTGGCCTGCCGACGGGCTCGACGTCGAGGTCGACCCGCAGACCATGCGCGCGGTCGGGCCGCTGCCGACCTGCCCCGGCTGCGGGAGCCTGGCCCGGCCGAACATCCTGATGTTCGGCGACTACGGCTGGGTGCCCGACCGCAGCCAGGCCGAGCTGGACGCGCTCAACGCCTGGCGGCGCTCGGCGGGCCGGGTCGCGGTGCTGGAGATCGGCGCGGGCACGGCGGTGCCGACCGTGCGGCGGATGGCCGAGCTGGCCAGCGCGGCGACCGGGGCGCTGATCCGGATCAACCCGCGCGAGCCCGAGGTGCGCCACGGCCGCGGGGTCGGCCTGGCGATGGGCGCCGCCGAGGCGCTCGCCGAGCTGCGGAAGCGGTTGACCTGACGGTGGAGGTGTCGCTGCTCGGCCCGGTGCGGGCCGTCCGGGACGGGACCGAGCTGCCGGTGGGCGGCCCGCGGCTCAAGGCCGTGCTGGCCCGGCTGGCCATCGACCCCGGCCGGGTCGTGCCGACCGGCACGCTGATCGCCGACCTGTGGGGCGGGCAGCCGCCCGGCGACGCCGTCAACGCCCTGCACTCGCTGGTGTCCCGGCTGCGCAAGGCCCTCGGCGACCCCGGCTCGGTGGAGTCGCACGCCACCGGCTACCGGCTGGCCGCCGAGGTCGACACCGTGCGCTTCGAGCGCGCCATCGCCGCGGCCCGGGCCGCCGCGCAGGCGGGCCGCCACGACGAGGCCGCCGCGCAGCTGCGCGCGGCGCTGCGGCTGTGGCGGGGCGAGCCGCTGTCGGGCATCGGCGAGACCGGCTTCGCCGCCGCCGAGGCCGCCCGGCTGACCGAGCTGCGCGCCCGCGCCGCCGAGGACCGGGCCGAGGCCGACATCCTGGCCGGGCGGGCCGCCGAGGTGGTCCCGGAGCTGCGCACCGCCGTCGCCGCGCGGCCGCTGGCCGAGCGCCCGGCCGCCCTGCTGATCCGCGCGCTGGCGGCGACCGGCCAGCAGGCCGAGGCGCTGGCCGCCTACGACCGCATCCGGCGGGACCTGGCCGAGCAGCTGGGCGTGGAGCCCTCGCCGCAGTTGCGCGACCTGCACGTGGCCCTGCTGCGCGGGGAGCTGGCGCCCCGGCAGGCCGCCGCCCGGCCCGCCGAGCCGCCGCCCCCGGCGCGCGGGCCGCGCCCGCTGACCAGCTTCGTCGGCCGCACCGCCGAGCTGGCCCGGCTGCGCGCGCTGCTCGCCGAGCGGCGGCTGGTGACCCTGGTCGGCCCCGGCGGGGCCGGGAAGACCCGGCTGGCGACGGTGCTGGCCGGCGAGCTGGCCGCGCCGACGCCGTTCGCCGCGCTGGCGGGCGTGCACGCGGCCGAGGACGTCGTCCCCGCGGTGCTGTCCGCGGTGGGCGGGCGGGAGACCCCGCTGTTCGAGGCGATGCCGGCGCGGGCCGCCCTCGACCGGCTGGTCGACGTGCTCTCGGCGCGCCCCGCCGTGCTGGTGCTCGACAACTGCGAGCACGTCGTCGACGCCGCCGCGCACCTGGTGGACGCGCTGCTGGCGCGCTGCCCGCAGCTGCGGGTGCTGGCCACCAGCCGCGAACCGCTGGCGATCACCGGCGAGACCGTCTTCGCCGTCGGCCCGCTGCCCCAGGCCGACGCGCTGGAGCTGTTCGCCGACCGGGCCGCCGCCGCGGGCGCGGTGGTCGAGCAGGCGGTGGCCGCGGAGATCTGCCGCAGGCTCGACGGCCTGCCGCTGGCGCTGGAGCTGGCCGCGGCCCGGCTGCGCTCGATGACGCCCCGGCAGGTGGCCGCCCGCCTCGACGACCGGTTCCGGCTGCTGACCGGCGGCGACCGCACCGCGCTGCCGCGGCACCGCACGCTGCGGGCGGTCGTGGAGTGGAGCTGGGACCTGCTGCCCGCCGACGAGCGGCTGCTGGCCGCGCGGCTCTCGGCGTTCCCGGCCGGGGCGACGGCGGAGTCGGTGGCCGCGGTGGCCGGGCTCCCGGTCGACGACGTGGTCTACGCCCTGGCGTCGCTGGTGGAGAAGTCGCTGGTCATCGGCGGCGAGGACCGCTACCGGATGCTGGAGACGGTCCGCGCCTACGCCGCCGAGCACCTCACCGCGGACGCGCGGCTGGCCTTCGCCCGGCACATGCTCGACCTGGTGACCGAGGCCGAGCCGCGGCTGCGCGGGCCCGACCAGGTCCACTGGCTGCGCCTGCTCGCGGCCGAGCACGCGAACCTGCTGGCCGCGGTGCGGGTGGCCGCCGCCATCGGCGAGGTCGGGCTGGCCAGGGAGATCGCCGCGGGGGCGTCCTGGTTCTGGGCGGTCAGCGGCAGCCACGAGGAGGTGGCCCAGCTCGCCGCGGAGCTGATGGCGCTGCCCGGGGACGGCCCCCCTGCGGAGACGGCGATGCTGGCCGTCTACGCCGCCTTCGGCGCGTCCGGCGGGCTGCCCGAGCCCGAGGTCCTGCGCGGCCTGCTCGACCGGCTGGCCGCCACCGACGCGATGACCCGCTTCCCGATCACCGCGATCCTGGAGCCCATGCTCGCCACCACCACCGGCGACGCCGAGCTGGCCCAGGCCCGGCTGGCCAGGGCCGCCGAGCTGGCCGACCCGTGGGGCCGCGCGGCAGGCCTGCTCAGCCGCGCCTACCTGGCCGACATCAGCGGCCGCCCGGAGACCGCCGACGGCGCCTCGGCCGAGGCCCTGGCCGCCTTCCGCGAGCTGGGCGACCGGTGGGGGCAGGCGCTGGCCACGATGCAGATCGCCGAGCAGCACTCGCTGTGCGGCGAGCACGCCGCCGCGCTGCGCGCCGACGAGGACGCCGTGCGGGCCGTCGCCGAGCTGGGCGCCGCGGACGAGCTGGCGGGCGCCCGGGCCCGGCTGGGCCTCACCCGCGCCCGGGCGGGCGACCTCGCGGGCGCCGAGCGCGAGCTGACCGAGGCGCTGCGGCTGGCCGAGGAGCGCGGCGGGCACGAGCTGGCCGCGCTCGGCCGCATCTGGCTGGCCGCCGTCGCCCGCCAGGCGGGCGACCTCGACCGCGCCGCGGAGCTGGTGGCCGAGGGCCGCGCGGCCCT
Source organism: Actinokineospora sp. NPDC004072 (assembly GCF_053604195.1). Lineage (NCBI taxonomy): Bacteria > Bacillati > Actinomycetota > Actinomycetes > Pseudonocardiales > Pseudonocardiaceae > Actinokineospora > Actinokineospora sp. NPDC004072. Next base: position 104,123 of record NZ_JBSGHB010000003.1, read on the forward strand.
GCACGCGCTGGAGCGGCCCTCGGCGCAGTGGCTGGCCGTGCACGGCTGCGTCTCGGCCGACCTGGCCTGCGCCACCGGCGACCCCGCCGCGGCGCGCGGCTGGCTGCGGGAGGCGCTGGCCGCGATGGCGCAGACCCCGGACATGCCGGTCGTCGCCGCCATCGCAGGCTCGGCCGCCCGCGCCGCGGCCACCGCAGGCGACCACGCCACCGCCGCCCGCCTCATCGGCATCGCCACCGCGATCCGCGGGCGGCCGGACCTCGGCGACCCGGAGCTGCCCGGGCTGCTGGCCGCGATCGACGACCGCATCGGCGAGGCCGAGCGCCTGCGCGCCCACGACGCGGGCGCGGGCCTGCCGCAGGCGGCCGCCCTCGCCGAGCTGGCGGACCTCATCGCCGGCTGACCCAGCCCGGCGCAGCGCGCATCACCCGACGGCGGTGCCCTCCAGCTCGACCATCAGGTCGAGCAGCGCCAGGCGGGTCACGCCCAGCATCGTCGTGGTCGGGGCCACCTGGGCCGCGCCCAGCCGGGCGGCCAGGACGCCGTAGTGCTGGAAGAGCAGGTCCACGTCAGTCGTGTAGACCGTGAGCCGGACCAGGTTGCCCAGGTCCATACCCGCTTCGGCGAGCACCGCCGCCAGGTTGTCGACGGCCAGCGCGAGCTGCGCGGCCATGTCGCCCGCGTGCTGGGGCTTGCCGTCGGCGTCCATCGCCGCCTGCCCCGAGCAGTACAGGGTCCGGGTGTGCCCCGACACGACCTCGCCCTGGTTGTACCCCAACTGCACCGACCACGCCCACGGGTTGACGGTCGTCCGCTGCACAGCCACTTCTGCTCCAATCGGTTGTCGAACTGCCGAACAGAGCCTCCCAGCGAAACATGACATCTCTTGTCAGGTATTCGCATAGGGTTTGCCCATGCGCGCCGACCGGTTGGTCTCGCTGGTTCTGCTGCTGCGGCAGCGCGGTCGGATGTCGGCGGCGGCGCTGGCACGCGAGCTGGAGGTCTCCACCCGCACGGTCCTGCGCGACATCGAGGCGCTGTCGGCCGCGGGCGTCCCGGTCTACGCCGAGCGCGGCCGCAACGGCGGGTTCGCGCTGCTGCCCGGCTTCCAGACCGAGCTGACCGGCCTCAACCACGACGAGGCGCTCGCCCTGCTGGTCGCCGGGTCGCGGCGCGGGGCGCAGGCGTTCGGCCTGGGCGCGGCGCTCGCCTCGGCCATGCGCAAGGTGGTCGACGCGCTGCCCGAGGACCACCGGGCGACCGCGGCGGGCGCGGCGCAGCGGTTGCTCATCGACCCCGAGACCGACCTCCTCGCCCGCAAGCAGCCCACCGAGGAGGCGCCTGAGGCGCCCGACGCGGTGGTGGCGGCGGTGCGGCGCGCGGTGTTCGCCGGGCGCAGGCTGCGCATCCGCTACGCGCCCTCCGGGCAGGCCCCGCGGTGGCGGACTGTGGACCCGATCGGGCTGGTCACCGCGCACGGCCGCGGCTACCTGCTGGCCACGCGCTCCGGCGAGGACCGCACCTACCGGCTGTCCCGCATCTCGGCGGCCGAGGAGCTCGACGAGCCCGCGCAGCGACCGGCCGAGGTCGACCTGGACCAGGCGTGGCAGGAGCGCAGCACCCGCTTCCGCGCGGGCGGCGACCAGGTCGCCGCGCTGGTGCGGGTGGCGCCTGCGCGGCGGGCGGAGCTGGTGGCCACCGCGGTGGCCGTCCGCGCCGAGGAGGCCGACGCGGACGGCTGGCTGCGGCTGGACGTGTCCTTCCAGGACGGCAGGCACGCCGAGTGGGCCCTGTGGCAGCTCGGCGCGGACGCCGAGGCCCTGACCCCGCCCTGGCTGCGGACCGCCCTGCACGAGCGGGCCGCCGCCCTCGCCGCCCGCTACGCGACCCGCTTGCGGTAGGCGCGCAGGGCCAGCGGGAAGAACACCGCCACCAGCCCGACCGCCCAGAGCGCGGCCCACCCGGTGCTGGCCAGCCAGTCGCCGCCGAGCAGCAGGCCGCGGGCGGCGGTGGCCAGGTGGCTGACCGGGTTGATGTCCACCCACGCCTGCAGCCAGCCCGGCATCGTCTCGGCGGGGACGAACACGTTGCTGCCGAAGGTCAGCGGGAGCACGAACGCCACCAGCGTGCCCGGCACCGCCTGCGGCGACTTGACCAGCATGCCCACCCACACCGAGATCCAGCACAGGCACAGCCCGAACACCAGCATCAGCGCCACGGCGATGAGGAACCGGCCGGGATCGGTGGTGACCCGGAAGCCCAGCAGGTAGGCGAACCCGAACAGCACCACCAGCGTCACGATGAAGCGCACCACGTCGGCCAGGACCGCGCCGACCAGCGGAGCCGACCGGGCGATGGGCAGGCTGCGGAACCGGTCGAAGACGCCCTTGGTGATGTCGGTGTTGAGCGCCATCCCGGTGCCCAGGCTGGCGAAGACGGTGTTCTGGACCATGATCCCGGGCAGCACGAACTGCAGGTACTCGTCGGTCCCGCCGGAGATCGCGCCGCCGAAGAGGTAGACGAACAGCACCAGGAACAGGATCGGCTGGACGGTCACGTCCAGCAGCGACTCGGGGTTCTTGCGGATCTTGCCGATGCCGCGGGCGGCCAGGACCAGCCCGTGCCGCAGCCCGGCTGCTGGTCCGATGTGGAGGGTGGTCATGCGCGGCTCCCGGTCAGGCTGAGGAAGACCTCGTCGAGGCTGGGCAGGCGCAGGGCCAGCTCGTCGGCGGTGATCCCCGCGTCGTCGAGCCTGCGCACCACCGTGGACAGCAGGACCGGGTCGGCGACGCCGACGGTGAGCACCCCGGTGTCGGCGTCGACGTGCGGCTCCACCCCGGCCACCTCGGCCAGGATCGTCGAGACCGCGGGCACGTCGGCGGCGACGGTCGGGCGCACCTGCAGGGCTTGGGCGCCGGTCTTGCGCTTGAGCTCGTGCGGCGTCCCGGTGGCGATCACCCGGCCGTGGTCGAACACCGCGATGAGGTCGGCGAGCTGGTCGGCCTCCTCCAGGTACTGCGTGGTCAGCATGACGGTCACCCCCTCCTCGACCAGCCGCCGCACGATCGCCCACACCTCGTTGCGGCTGTGCGGGTCCAGCCCGGTCGTCGGCTCGTCCAGGTAGAGCACCTGCGGCCGCCCGACCAGGCTCGCGGCCAGGTCGACGCGCCTGCGCATGCCCCCGGAGTAGGTCTTCACCGGCCGCTGGGCCGCGTCGGTGAGCTCGAAGCGGGCCAGCAGCTCCGCGGCGCGGTCGCGGGCGTCGCGCAGGCCGAGCAGCCTGCCGATGAGCACCAGGTTCTCCAGGCCGGACAGGTCCTCGTCCACCGAGGCGTACTGCCCGGTCAGCCCGATCAGCGAGCGCACGGCGGTGGCCTGGGTGACCACGTCGTACCCGCCGACGCGGGCGGTCCCCGCGTCGGCCCGCAGCAGCGTCGCCAGGATGCGGACGGCGGTGGTCTTGCCCGCGCCGTTGGGCCCCAGGACGCCGAGCACCTTCCCGGTCGGCACGGCCAGGTCGACCCCGTCGAGGGCGACGGTGTCACCGAAGCGCTTGACCAGCCCTTCGGCTTCGATCGCGTACATCGTGTGCTTCTCCCTTCACGCGACCTCCACAGTCCCCACCCGCGCTGTCAACGCCCGCACAGCGCGCTGTCAGGCATCCTGATGGCATGCGCACGGCCGAGATCGACGCCCCCGCCCCGCAGGGGCCGCCCCGCCGCACCAGGAGGCGCCGCTGGGTCACGGTCCTGCTGGCGCTGCCGGTGCTGCTCCTGCTCGGGGTCACCGCGATGCGGCTGGTCGGCATCGACGGCAACCGGTACGCGGTGGCCGTGCTCGCGCTGACGCCCTACCTGGCCGCGGCCGCCGCGCTGGTCGCGCTGCTGGCGCTCATCGCCCGCCGCCGGGTGCTGCTGGTGGGCGCGCTGGTCGCCACCGTGTCGCTGGGCGCGGTGCTGGTCCCCCGCAGCCTCGACGACGGCGCCCGCATCGGCGACGGGCAGCGCCTTCGGGTGATGACCGCCAACCTGCTGCACGGCAGCGCCGACGCCGCCGCGCTGCTCGCCCTGGCCCGCGACTCCCGGGTGGACGTGCTGGCCCTGCAGGAGCTGACCCCGCTCGCGGTCGAAGCGCTGGACGCGGCGGGGATGCGCGGGCAGTTCCCGTACCAGGTGCTGCGCGCGGAGGCGGGCGGCTCGGGCAGCGGCATCGTGGCCACCGTCCCGCTGCGCCAGATCGTGCTGGTGGAGGAGTCCACGTTGGAGCAGGTCGCCGTGGTGGCCGACCTCTCCGGACCCACCGACGTGGAGATCCTGTCGGTGCACGTGCTGCCCGGCGTGCTCAGCGCCGACGCCTTCACGACCTGGAAGCGCGAGCTGGCCGAGCTGCCCGCGCCGGACGCGGAGGGCCGCCCCCGCATCCTCGCGGGCGACTTCAACGCCACCCTCGACCACCCGGCCCTGACCCGGCTCATCGACCGCGGCTACGCCGACGCCGCCGAGCTGACCGGCGAGGGCCTGCGCCCGACCTGGTCGCAGGCCCCGTTCGGCCCGCCGGTCACCATCGACCACGTGCTGGTCGACCGCCGCATCACCGCGGCCTCGGTGGCCGTCTACGACCTCCCCGGCAGCGACCACAACGCCGTCGTCGCCGAGCTGGTCCTGCCCCGGTAGCCGCCCGCGAACGCGGAACCGCCCCCCGAGGGAGGTCCTCGGGGGGCGGTTCAGCTCGCGTGCGGTGCTAGTCGGCCGACTCGGCGGAGTCCTCGCCACCGGCCGCGATCTCCACCAGCGGGGAGTCGGGGACGCGGTCGCGCTTCTCGCCGCGGAAGACGAACTTGGCCTTGTCCGCGCTGGCCTCCTCGCCGTCCCAGCCCTCGACGTCGGTGATGATGATCTGGCCGGGCTCCAGCTCGCCGAAGAGGATCTTCTCCGAGAGCTGGTCCTCGATCTCGCGCTGGATCGTCCGGCGCAGCGGGCGGGCGCCCAGCACCGGGTCGAAGCCGCGCTTGGCCAGCAGCCGCTTGGCCTTGTCGGTCAGCTCGAGGGCCATGTCCTTGTTCTTGAGCTGGGTCTCCACCCGGCCGATCATGAGGTCGACCATCTTGATGATCTGGTCCTCGGTCAGCTGGTGGAACACGATGATGTCGTCGATGCGGTTGAGGAACTCCGGGCGGAAGTGCTTCTTCAGCTCGTCGTTGACCTTGTTCTTCATCCGCTCGTAGTTCGAGCCCTGGTCGTTGCCCGAGGTGAACCCGAGGCCCACGGCCTTGGAGATGTCCTGGGTGCCCAGGTTCGAGGTGAAGATGATCACCGTGTTCTTGAAGTCGACCGTGCGGCCCTGGCCGTCGGTCAGGCGGCCGTCCTCCAGCACCTGCAGGAGGGTGTTGTAGACCTCCTGGTGGGCCTTCTCGATCTCGTCGAACAGCACGACCGAGAACGGCTTGCGGCGCACCTTCTCGGTGAGCTGGCCGCCCTCCTCGTAGCCGACGTACCCGGGGGGCGCGCCGAAGAGCCGCGAGGCGGTGTAGCGGTCGTGGAACTCGCCCATGTCGATCTGGATGAGCGCGTCGTCCTCGCCGAAGAGGAAGTTCGCCAGCGCCTTGGACAGCTCGGTCTTGCCGACACCGGAGGGGCCGGCGAAGATGAACGAGCCGGACGGGCGCTTGGGGTCCTTCAGACCCGCGCGGGTGCGGCGGATGGCCTGGGAGACGGCCTTGACCGCGTCCTCCTGGCCGATGATGCGCTTGTGGAGCTCGTCCTCCATGCGCAGCAGCCGGGAGGTCTCCTCCTCGGTCAGCTTGAACACCGGGATGCCGGTCCAGTTGGCCAGCACCTCGGCGATCTGCTCGTCGTCGACCTCGGCGACGACGTCGAGGTCGCCGTCCTTCCACTGCTTCTCCCGCTCGGCCTTCTGGCCCAGCAGCTGCTTCTCGGTGTCGCGCAGCTTGGCGGCCCGCTCGAAGTCCTGCGCGTCGATCGCGGACTCCTTCTCCCGGCGCACGTCGGCGATCTTCTCGTCGAACTCGCGCAGGTCCGGCGGCGCGGTCATCCTGCGGATGCGCATGCGCGCGCCCGCCTCGTCGATGAGGTCGATGGCCTTGTCCGGCAGGTAGCGGTCGTTGATGTAGCGGTCGGCCAGGGTCGCGGCGGCCACCAGGGCGGCGTCGGTGATCGTGACGCGGTGGTGCGCCTCGTACCGGTCGCGCAGGCCCTTGAGGATCTCGATGGTGTGCTCCAGCGACGGCTCGCCCACCTGGATCGGCTGGAAGCGGCGCTCCAGCGCCGGGTCCTTCTCGACGTACTTGCGGTACTCGTCGAGGGTGGTCGCGCCGATGGTCTGCAGCTCGCCGCGGGCCAGCATCGGCTTGAGGATGGAGGCCGCGTCGATGGCGCCCTCGGCCGCGCCCGCGCCGACGAGGGTGTGGATCTCGTCGATGAACAGGATGATGTCGCCGCGGGTCTTGATCTCCTTGAGCACCTTCTTCAGGCGCTCCTCGAAGTCACCGCGGTAGCGGGAGCCTGCGACCAGGGAGCCGAGGTCGAGGGTGTAGAGCTGCTTGTCCTTGAGGGTCTCGGGCACCTCGCCCTTGACCACCATCTGGGCCAGGCCCTCGACGACGGCGGTCTTGCCGACGCCGGGCTCGCCGATGAGGACCGGGTTGTTCTTGGTGCGGCGGGACAGCACCTGCATGACCCGCTCGATCTCCTTGGTCCGGCCGATGACCGGGTCCAGCTTGCCCTCCCGGGCGGACGCGGTGAGGTTGCGGCCGAACTGGTCGAGCACCAGGGACGAGGACGGGGTGCCCTCGCCGCGGCCACCGGTCTCGGCGGCCTCCTTGCCGGTCTGGTAGCCCGAGAGCAGCTGCAGCACCTGCTGGCGGACCCGGTTGAGGTCGGCGCCGAGCTTGACCAGCACCTGGGCGGCCACGCCCTCGCCCTCGCGGATCAGGCCGAGCAGGATGTGCTCGGTGCCGATGTAGTTGTGGCCGAGCTGCAGCGCCTCGCGCAGCGACAGCTCCAGCACCTTCTTCGCCCGCGGGGTGAACGGGATGTGCCCGCTGGGCGCGTGCTGCCCCTGGCCGATGATCTCCTCGACCTGCTGGCGCACGCCCTCCAGGGCGATCCCCAGCGATTCGAGCGCCTTGGCGGCGACACCCTCACCCTCGTGGATCAGACCCAGGAGGATGTGCTCGGTGCCGATGTAGTTGTGGTTGAGCATCCGGGCCTCTTCTTGGGCCAGGACGACCACCCGCCTCGCGCGGTCGGTGAACCTCTCGAACATTCTCACTCCCTGACTGCTGCGCCGGCGGCCCTTCTCCACCCCTTCGCAGTGGATTCAGCACCGTGGGACCACTGTAGTAGGCCGGGCCGCCACGCTCAGTGCCGCAAGCGGCCCAAGATGGCAACATCAGCCGGACGGAGGCCCCGTCACCCTGGATAACGTGCGGTGACCGGTCTGGATTCCGCTGTCCGCTCTCCGCGAACAGCTCCCGATACCCGACTGTGGTCTACCCCACCTCGGCCGCGACAGGCGGATGTCAACGCGCCTCGCTAAGGTTAGGCATGCCTTATCAGTCGGCAGGGGTCCCGAGCGCGCGCGGACGGCGCCGTCGATGACCCTCGACTCCAGCATCCGCCCGGCGGCCCGCTCCGGCCACCGCACGTTGCCCGAATCACTCGGCGTGGTCAACGGGCGGCAGGCGCGCGTCGAGGTGCGGTACGGGCTGCCCGGGGCGCCCGGCTGGGTCACCTGCGCCAGCTTCCTGGCCACCCCCGACGCCTTCCCGCGCTGGCGGGCCGCGCTGGCCAGGTGGCTGCGCGACCAGTACGACGACGCCCCGGACCAGACGACCGCGGGCTACGTCATGACCTGGTACCTCAGCGTCCCGGCCTACGTCGGCGCGCTGCTGTTCCACCACGAGCGCCGGGTGCCGTCGCTGCGCCCGGCCGACCTGGCCTTCCGCACCGCCTACCCGCGCCCGCACCCGGGCTCGGTCGCGGTGCTCTCCCCCGGCTTCGCCTGCCTGCCCGACGACCCGGCCGCGGGCCTGCCCGACGTGGTGGTGCTGCCCGACGAGGCCGCCCTGGCCGGGCTGCTGCGCGGGCGCTTCGTCGAGCACGCGCGCCGCTTCATCGATGTCTACGCCCCGCAGGTCCGCCTGGGCAGGCGCACGCTCTGGGCGGCGGCGACCGACGCGCTGGACAGCGCCCTGTGGCAGGTGGGCCGCCACGGCGGCGACGAGGGCGCGGGCGTGCTGGACGCCGCCCTGGTGCTCGACGCGGGCGTCGCGCCGCTGACCTCGGGGTCGACGCTGCGCACGGCCGCGGACGGGTGGACGCGCAGGCGGGAGAGCTGCTGCTTCCACTACCTGCTGGAGCGGGGCGAAGGCCCCTGCGGCACGTGCCCGCGGGTGCTGCCTAAGCGGTAGGCGGGCCGTACGGCCCCGGCGGGTAGGGCTGGGGGCCGCTCGGCGGGCCGTAGCCGTAGGGCGCGGGCGCGGGCTGGGCGGCCTGCCGCGGGCGGGGCTGGACCATCCCGTTCAGGGCCGCGGCCCCGACCATCGCGCCGATGCCGACCAGGCCGACGGCCGCCGCGGAGATCGCCTGGGTCTGGAGGACCGCGACCGTCCCGCACCCGGGCGAGGGCACGTCCCGGTAGCCGCCCCCGGCGGGGTCCTGGACCTCGGTCAGGTAGCAGCGGGCGTCGACGTCGTCGAAGGTCTCGACCGCGAAGGCCACGGCGATCGCGCAGGCGACCAGCCCGGCGAGGATGAGCAGGGCTTGGACGATGCGGACCACGATCGACATGGCGCAGAAACTAGCGGAGCGCCGATGCGCCCGGGCCCGGTTGCCGACAACCGGGCCGCGTGCCGGGCGGTGACGCGGCGCACACCATTTCGGGTGAATGCGCTAAGGGCCGCCGCGCACCCGCGGCGGCCCTTGCCGAACGGCGCTCAGGCCTGCTCGTTGTAGGCGTCGAGGACCTCCGAAGGGATTCGGCCCCGGTCGGACACCTTCATGCCCTGCTTGCGCGCCCACTCGCGAATTGCCTGGTTCTGCTCGCGGTCGGCCGAAGCCGTGCGCGGGGCGCGGCCCGCGGCCGCCTTGCCCACCGGGCGCTTGCGGCCGCCGGAACGGCGGGCGTGGTCGACGAAGTCGGCCAGGGCCGAACGCAGGCGCTCGGCATTCTTGCTGGACAGATCGATCTGATAGGTCGCCCCGTCGAGTGCGAACTCCACGGTCTCCTCGGCCTCGGAACCGTCGATGTCGTCGACGAGCGAAACCGTGACCTTCTGCGCCATAGCGCCTCCCTCAGGCTGAAATGTGCCGGCTCAGCGTCGCGGCCACCAGTAGAAATACTCCCTGGGGGCAGGCTAGCGCAAATCAGCGGGAATGTGTTAGACCGGGGTCATTCGGGCCGGACGAGGGGGAACAGGATGGTCTCCCGGATGCCGAGCCCGGTCAGGGCCATCAGCAGCCGGTCAATGCCCATTCCCACCCCGCCGCTCGGTGGCATTCCGTACTCCAACGCGCGCAGAAAGTCCTCATCGAGGGCCATCGCCTCGTCGTCGCCGGATGCCCCGAGCCGGGCCTGCTCGGTCAGCCGCCGCCGTTCCTCGACCGGATCGACCAACTCGGAGTAGCCGGTGGCCAACTCGAAACCGCGGACGTAGAGGTCCCACTTTTCGGCCACGCCCGGCTGGGACCGGTGTTCGCGCGTCAGCGGTGAGGTCTCGACGGGGAAATCCCGAACAAAAGTCGGCGCGTGCAGGTGATCGCCGACGAGATGCTCCCAGAGCTCCTCGACCAGCTTGCCGTGGCCGAGCGCCGGGTCGTGCTCCAAGCCGACGGCCGCGGCGTGCTTGCGCAGCTCGGCCACCCCGGTCTCCGGGGTGACCTCGGCTTCCAGCGCCTCCGACAGCGACCCGTACATGGTCAGCGTCGTCCACTCACCCGACAGGTCGTACTCCGAGCCGTCGTCGAGGGTGACCACCTCGGAGCCGAAGACCGCCCGCGCGGCCTCCTGGACCAGCTCCCTGGTCATGACCGCGTTGGTGTCGTAGGTGGCGAACGCCTCGTAGAACTCCAGCATGGCGAACTCGGGCGAATGCGAGGAATCGCTGCCCTCGTTGCGGAAGTTGCGGTTGATCTCGAAGACCTTGTCGATGCCGCCGACCACGCAGCGCTTGAGAAACAGCTCGGGGGCGATCCGCAGGTACAGATCCATGCCCATCGCGTTGGAGTGCGTCACGAAGGGCCGGGCGGCGGCCCCGCCGTGCAGGGTCTGCAGCATCGGGGTCTCCACCTCCAGGAAACCCCGGGCGTGGAAAGACTCCCGCAGCGCGCGCACAACCGCCGAACGGACCCTTACCGTCTCCCGCGCCTGGGGGCGCACGATGAGGTCGACATAGCGCTGCCGAATACGTGTTTCCTCGCCGAGCGGCTTGTGCGCGACCGGCAGCGGGCGCAGCGACTTGGCCGCCATTCCCCACTCGTCGGCGAGCACCGACAGCTCGCCGCGCCGGGAGGTGATCACCTCGCCGGTGACGAATACGTGGTCGCCAAGATCGACATCGGCCTTCCAGGCGGAAAGGGCCTCGGCGCCGACGTTGTTCAGGCTCAGCATCGCCTGCAGTTCGGTTCCGCTGCCTTCGCGCAAGGTGGCGAAGCACAGCTTGCCGGTGTTGCGCAGGAACATGACCCGGCCCACGACCGAGACCTTGTCCCCGGTGGCGGTGTCGGCGGGCAGTTCGGAATAGGCGGCGCGCACTTCGGCCAGCGAGTGCGTGCGGGGGACCTGCACCGGGTAGGGCGAGGCACCGGCGGCGAGCATTCGCTCCCGCTTCTCCCGCCGAATCCGCATCTGCTCGGGCAGGTCGTCGACGTCGGGGGTGCTCTCCTCGTTCACGGCGCAAGGGTACGAGGGCACACCCGGCAGGTCACAACCGGTATTGCCTTACGGTTGTCCGGTGGACGATCCGCAGATGCGCGCGACCAGAGCGGGTTCATTCGGCGTCAATGCCGCGACCTACGCCGAGCACCGGCCGGACTACCCCGCCGAGGCCATCGAATGGGTGATCGGCGACCGGACCAGGGTCCTGGACCTCGGCGCGGGCACCGGCAAGCTGACCGCGGGCCTGCTCGACCTCGGCGTCGACGTCACCGCCGTCGAGCCGGACCCGCAGATGCGCGCCGAGCTGAGCAGGCGGCTGCCGGATGTGCCGACGATGGACGGGCGGGCCGAGCGCATCCCGCTGCGCGACGGCTCGGTGGACGCCGTGGTCGCAGGCCAGGCGTTCCACTGGTTCAACAACCCGCAAGCCCTGGCCGAGATCACCCGCGTGCTGCGCCCCGGCGGGGTCTTCGGCGCGCTGTGGAACGCCGATGACGACAGCGTGCCGTGGGTGCGGACGCTGACCGAGCTGACGGCGACGAGCGTGGACGACCCGGCCCGGCGGACCGAGCGCAACCGCCCAGAGCACGACCTGCTCGGCGACGCCGAGGAGAAGTCCTTCCGGCACCAGCAGGTGCGCACGGTCGACTCGATGGTGGAGTCGCTGCGGACCTACTCCCACATCGCCGTCGCCCCGCCTGCCGAGCGGGACGAGGTGCTGGCCAAGGCCAGGGCGTACCTGTCCGGGCTGCCCGACTCGCGCGGGGTGTTCGTCCGGCCGCTGATCTGCGAGGCCGTGCGCGCGATCCGCGTCTAGCGCTGGTTGCGCTCGTACACCAGGCGCAGGCCGAGCAGGGTCAGGTCGGGCCGGTGGTGGTCGATGGTCGCCGACTCGTCGACCACCAGCGGGGCCAGGCCGCCGGTGGCGATCACCGTCACCGGCCCGTCGTGGCCCGCGCGGGCCAGCTCGCGGCGGATCCGGGTGATCAGGCCGTCGACCTGGCCCGCGAAGCCGTACATGATCCCCGACTGCAGGCACTCGACGGTGTTCTTGCCGATCACCGAGCGGGGCCGCACGACGTCGACCTTGCGCAGGGCGGCGGCGTGGGTGGCCAGCGCGTCCATCGAGATCTCGATGCCGGGCATGAACACCCCGCCGAGGAACTCGCCCTTGGCCGAGATGACGTCGATGTTGGTCGAGGTGCCGAAGTCGACCACCGCGCACGCGGTGCTGTGGAGGTGGTGGGCGGCCAGGGTGTTCACCACCCGGTCGGCCCCGACCTCCTTGGGGTTGTCCACCAGCAGCGGCACCCCCGTGCGCACGCCCGGCTCGACCAGCACGCGCGGCACCCGGGCGTGGTACTTGCCCAGCATGGCGCGCAGCTCCCGCAGCACGGTCGGGACGGTGGACAGCGCCGCGATGCCGGTCACGGCGTCGGCGTGCCCGCCGAGCAGGCCGCGCAGCGACAGGTCCAGCTCGTCGGCGGTGATGCGGGCGTCGGTGCGGGTCCGCCAGTCGCGCACCAGCTCGGGGCCGTCGAACAGGCCGAATGCGGTGTTGGTGTTGCCGACGTCGATGGCCAGGAGCACTTAGACCTCGGCGGCCAGGAGGGCGTCGAGCTTGGCGGCGTCGTCGGTCTCGGAGGTGGGCTCCGGCTCGGCCGCGGCCCCCGACTTCAGGCCCGAGCCCTCGGGGGCGTGCGCGGCGTCGGCGCCGAGGTGGACGATGCGGTTGTCGGCGTCGACGAAGACCACGCGCGGCTGGTGGGCGGCGGCCTCGGCGGAGTCCATCAGGCCGTAGGCGATGAGGATGACGATGTCGCCGGGGTGCACCAGGTGCGCGGCCGCGCCGTTGATCCCGATGACGCCGCTGCCGCGCTCGCCCTCGATGACGTAGGTCTCCAGCCGGGCGCCGTTGGTCACGTCGACGATGGCCACCTGCTCGCCGGGCAGCAGGTCGGCGGCCTCCATCAGCACCGGGTCGACGGTCACCGAGCCCACGTAGTGCAGGTCGGCCTGGGTGACGGTGGCGCGGTGGATCTTGGACTTGAGCATCGTGCGGAACATGGTCTCCCCTAACCGAGCAGGACCGGGACGTTGTCGATGAGCCGGGTGCCGCCGAGCCGCGCGGCGACCAGCAGCCGCGCGTCGCCGCCGGCGGGGGCCGGGCCGAGGTCGGGCGCGCGCAGCTCCAGGTAGTCGACCTCGAGCGCGGGGGTCTGGGCCAGCACGGCGCGGGCGGCGGCGACGACCTCCGCCGCGCCCCGGGCGCTGACGTGCGCGCCCGCGGCCAGGGCCGCGGAGAGGGTCACGGCGGCCTGGCGCTGCTCCTCGTCGAGGTAGGCGTTGCGCGAGGACAGGGCCAGGCCGTCGGGCTCGCGCACGGTCGGCACCCCGATCACGGCGACCTCCATGTCGAGGTCGGCGACCATGCGCTTGATGAGCGTGAGCTGCTGGTAGTCCTTCTCGCCGAAGAGCGCGTAGTCGGGGCGGACGATGTTGAACAGCTTGTTGACCACGGTGAGCACGCCCGCGAAGTGCCCCGGCCGGACCGCGCCCTCCAGCTCGTCGCCGAGCGGGCCGGGGTGGACGGTGGTGGTGGCCCCCTCCGGGTACATGTCCGCGGGCGCGGGGGTGAACACCAGCTCGACGCGCTCCTCGGCGCAGACCTCCAGGTCGGTCTCCAGTGGACGCGGGTAGCGCTCGAAGTCCTCGCCTGCGCCGAACTGCAGCGGGTTGACGAAGATGGACGCGGCCAGCACCGTGTTCGGGATGCGGCGGGCGTGGCGCATCAGCGCCCGGTGGCCGTCGTGCAGGGCGCCCATGGTGGGCACGAACGCGATCTTGCGCCCGGTGGCGCGCAGCGCGCGGGTGACCCTGGCCAGCTCGGCTGGTCCACTGTGGACGTGGAGGCGGCCGGGCGTGAAGGTCGTCATGGGGGGCCTTCCGAATCGATGGCTGCGGTGGTGTCGGGGACCAGGTCGGCGCGGAGCAGCCCGGCCGCCGCGGCGCGCTGCGCGGTCCGCCGGGCCAGGGCGCGGTAGGCCGGGAGCAGCTCGGGGGCGTCCTCGGCGAGCACCCGCACGTGCTTGCGCACCGTCCCGGCGTCGCCGCGGGCGACCGGGCCGGTGAGGGCGCGGTCGCCGTGGCGCAGGGCGTTGTCCAGCGCGGCGGCCAGCAGCGGGCCGAGCAGCCGCTCCGGCGTGCCGACCCCGCGCAGCAGGTCGGCGGCGTCGGCGACCAGCGTGACCAGGTGGTTCGCGCCGTGGGCCAGGGCCGTGTGGTAGCGCGGGCGGGCGGACTCGGGGATGCGCACCGGCTCGCCGCCCATCTCCACCACCAGCGCCTCGGCGACGTTCCAGGCGGCGTCGTCGCCGTCGGCGGCGGTGATGCCGAAGCAGCAGGCCGCGAGGCGTTCGAGGTCCTCGGGGCGGCCGGTGAAGGTCATCGCCGGGTGCAGGGCCAGGCCCAGCGCGCCGACCTCGGCCGCGGGGGCGAGCACGTCGACGCCGAAGGCGCCGGAGGTGTGCACGACGATCTGGCCCGGCCGCAGCGCGCCCGCGGCGGCCAGGCCCCGCACGGTGCCGGGGAGGGCGTCGTCGGGGAGGGCGAGCAGGACCAGGTCCGCGACAGCGGCGACCTCGTCCGGCGGGCGGACGGGGACGTCGGGCAGCAGGGTCTCCGCCCGCAGCAGCGACGCCCGGGAGACGCCTGCGGCGGCCGCGACGGTGTGCCCGGCCCTGGCCAGCGCGGCGCCGAGCACCGCACCCACCCGGCCCGCTGAGACGACTCCGACCGCCAACCTGGCTGGCCGGGTCTGACCGGCGTCCATGACAAGTCCCTTCGTTCCAGTCCCGCCGCGCGGGTACCAGACGACGCGGCGAGCGTAACCGCCGGTGACCAGGTCGGTGGTGGCCGGGTGACCAGGTTCACCGGGCCGAGGCGCGCACCGCGGCCTGCCTGGTGGCGCGCACCACGGCGACCAGGTGCGCCTCGCTGACGTCGTGCCTGCCGGTCATGCCGAGCGCGGCGGAGTGGCGCAGGAAGGCCAGCTCGCTGACGGCCGCGTGGTACTCGGCCATCAGCGCCGCGGCGGCCCGGCCGGAGCGCGCCCGCACCCGCTTGCGCCACTTGCGGCGCGCGTCGAGGCGGGAGAGGGCCTCGACCTCGTTGTCCAGGATCAGGTTCTCGGCGACCATGCCCGGCAGCGCGGCGGCGATGATCCGCTGCTCGCGGCGACGGTGCCAGGTGATGAACCAGACCGCGACGGCGAAGATCGGCACCATGACGAGGAAGTAGACCGTCAGGAAGGCGGTGCCCCCGCCCAGCGTCGCCGCGCCGTTCCAGGCCGCGTGCAGCACGACAGCGGCGAGGTAGCCCAGGACCGGGGCGGTGACCCGGTGCCGGTGCGAGCGCGCGGCGATCCCGATGCCGATCCCGATGCACGCGGTGAACAGCGGGTGGGTGAACGGGGAGAGGACCCCGCGCAGGATGAAGGCGGCCACCACGCCCGGGGAGGAGCCGTCGCCGATGCCGTACTCGGCGAAGGCCCGGCCGAAGTAGTAGATGTTCTCGGTGAAGGCGAACCCGGCGGCGACGAGTCCGGCGTAGACGATGCCGTCGATCACCCCGTCGAACTCGTGGCGCAGGAACAGGTAGATGCCGAAGACGAACGCGCCCTTGACGAACTCCTCGAACAGCGGCGCGGAGACCATCGCGCTGATGGTGTCGCCGCTGCCCTTGCCCAGCAGCAGGTCCCCGACGGCCTCGGCGGTGTTGTTGATCAGCAGCGCGGTGACGGCCGCGACGCACGCCCCCCAGCCGAAGGCGAGCCAGAGCAGCCGGGCGGGTTCGGGCTCCCAGCGGTCGATCCAGAGGAACGCCGCCACGACCGGCCCCACGGGCAGCAGCGCGGCGAGGATCCCGACGAGCTCGGCCTGCAGGCCGACCCGCGCGGTGCTGAGGGCGAGCAACGCCAGCGCGCAGCCCGCCAGCGCCAGCAGGCCCACCACGGGCAGCAGCACCGTCTTGCGGCGGGGCAGGTGCCGCTGCAGCTGATCATCGGACACGCGCCTGATAGTAGGGCTGCGCCCCGCGGCGCCGTGCCCCCTCGGTCACCCCGAGGAGTGATCAGTCCGCATCCCGCCGCCGCCTGCGCCGCGGCGCGGAACCCCCGTGTGCGGCGAGCAGCTCGGCAACCGAGGTCCCCTCGGCATGCGTGCCGTCGGGCTCGGCCTGCGCCTGGTGCCTGCGCCCACCTGCATCCGCCTCGACGGCCTCCGCCCGCTTCCCACGGGCGGGCGGGAAGACACCGGATTCAGCCGCGCGCTTGCCGCGGGCAGGCGGGAACACACCGGACTCAGCAGCCCGCTTGCCCCGCGCGCCTTCCGGCGCAGGCGGGAAGACACCCGACTCAGCCGCCCGCTTCCCGCGCGCGGGCGGGAACACACCGGACTCAGCCGCCCGCTTGCCGCGAGCGCCCTCCGGCGCAGGCGGGAAAACACCCGACTCAGCAGCCCGCTTGCCACGAGCGGCCTCCGAAGCAGAGGGGTACACCCCCGCCTCAGCCGGACGCTTGCCGCGCGCGGCCTCGGGAGCAGGCGGGAAAACACCAGATTCAGCAGCCCGCCTACCGCGAGCAGCCTCGGAGGCAGGCGGAAAGACACCCGACTCGGCCGCGCGCTTGCCACGAGCGGCCTCGGAAGCAGGCGGGAAACCACCGGATTCAGCGGCGCGGTGGCCGCGGGCAGCCTCGGAAGCAGGCGGAAAGACACCGGACTCGGCGGCGCGGTGACCGCGAGCAGCCTCGGAAGCAGGCGGAAAGACACCGGACTCGGCGGCGCGGTGACCGCGAGCAGCCTCCGGAGCAGGCGGAAAGACACCGGACTCGGCGGCGCGGTGACCGCGAGCAGCCTCGGAAGCAGGCGGAAAGACACCGGACTCGGCGGCGCGGTGGCCGCGGGCAGCTTCCGAAGCGGGCGGAAAGACACCGGACTCCGCCGCGCGCTTGCCGCGGGCAGCCTCCGGGGCGGGCGGGAAGACGCCAGATTCGGCGGCGCGCTTGCCGCGAGCGGCCTCGGGAGCGGGCGGGAAGACGCCGGACTCGGCGGCGCGGTGGCCGCGGGCGGCGTCGGCCGTGTGCGGGTCGGACGGGCGGCCTGCGGTGGCGGGCGGGACCGCACCCGAGCCGGTCGCCGACGGCCCCGGGACGGGCGGGAAGGCGCCCGACGCCGACGGGCCGTGCCCGGACGGGACGGCACCCGCCGCCGACGTGCCCTGACCGGCCGGGAAAGCACCCGCGGGACCTTGGGCCGGGGGGAAGACACCCGAGCCGGTCGCCGATCGGGCTGGGGGGAGGGATTCGGCCGCGCGCTTGCCGCGGTGCTCGGGCTGGTCGGGGGCGGTCGCGGGCGGGAAGACGGCGGAGTCGACCGCCCGGCGGCCGCGGGCGGCGTCTGCGGACGCCTGCTCCTCCCCCGGCCGCCGCGACACCACCCGGGGCGGCGCGCTGCGGTCCACCGGCCGCACACCGTGCTGGGTCGGCCCCTCGACCGGCCGCACCCCCTGCCGAGTCGCCTCGGCGTCAACACGGGCCGCGGCTGGCCGCTGGTCGGCCGCGGGCCGCGGACCGGGGTACGCATCGCCCCCCTGCGCCTCCGGCCGCGTCCGCCCCACCCGCTCACCGGCCCTGCCCGCGGAATAGGGCTCGCCCGGCGCGGTCTCGGGATGAGGACGCCCCACAGCCCGCTCAGCCTCCGGCCGCCGCCCCCGCTGGTACTCCCCCCGCGACCGCTCACCGCCCACCTCCGAACGGCGAACCCGCTCACCGGGGTAGGACTCACCCCCCGCGCCTTCCGCCAGGGGAACCCGCTCACCGGAATACTCACCCGCGCCCGCCTCCGGCCGGCGAGAGCGCTGCCCCTCATCGACCTCCGACCGACCACGCTGACCTGCATAGTCGCCCGCCTCTTGGCGGCCAGAGCGCTGCTCCTCGTCCACTTCCGACCGACGACCACGCTGACCCGGGTACTCGCCCGCCTCCGGGCGGCGAGAACGCTGCTCCTCGTCCACATCCGGCCGACGACCACGCTGACCCGGATACTCGCCCGCCTCCGGGCGGCGAGAACGCTGCTCCTCGTCCACATCCGGCCGACGACCTCGCTGACCCGGATACTCGCCCGCCTCCGGGCGGCGGGAGCGCTGCTCTTCCTCAACGTCCACGCGGCGGCCCCGCTGGCCGGGGTGCTCGGCCGCTTCCGGGCGGCGGGGGCGCTGCTCCTCCTCCGGCCTGCGGCCGGCAGCCGCCGGTCTGCTCGGCTGGGCGGGGGCTTCGGTCGGGCGGGTGGGGCGTTGGGTGCGGCGGTGTTCGCCGGATTCCCAGGAGGGGGTCCACGTCGGGTCGATGGGGCGGCTGCTGGGGGTGTCGGCCAGCCAGGGCTCCCGCACGCGCTCGATCAGGTCCGTCTTCGGGTCGCCGCCGATGCGCTTGACCGCGTCGGCGCGGCCTTCCAGGGCCTGGGCGCGCATGCGGGTGGCCTCCAGCGCGATCCGCTCGACCAGCACCTCACCGCCGAGCAGCAGCTCCAGGTGGTCGCGCATGGCCTTGAGCTCGGCGCGCAGCTCGGCTAAGTCGTCGCGGGCGCGGTCCTCGGCGGCGGCCCTGGCCTCCGCGGCCGCGGTCAGCTCGAACTCCCGGCGGGCGGCGACCTCGCGCTCCAGCTCCAGCTCGTAGATGCGCTGGGCCTGCTCGGCGTCCTCGGCCCGATCGGCGGACTGCCTGCGGTAGCGCACCGCGAGGAACGCCCCGGCGAGCGCGGCCCACAGGGCGGCGACCACGCCCAGCCGCATCCAGCGCAGCGAGTCGCTCAGCACGAGCACGGCGGTGGCGCCCGCCGCCAGTGCGAGCGCGGCCAGGAAGAGCAGCCGCGGGAGGTGGTCGTTCCGGCCGGTCATGCCGCACACCGTACCCGTCCGTTACCTCCGCGAGACCAAACGGATGTCACACCGCGTCCCGGCGCTGGTCATCGCGGTCGCGCGGGGTGCGGCAGCAGGACTCCAGCCACAGGGCCGCCGCGATCAGCACCGCGGCCGACACCGCCCCGATGACGGCGCTGGGGATGTCCCCCCGCGCCGCGGCCACCCGCCCGCTCTCGGGCACCACGTAGGCCAGCACGGCCAGCCACGCGCCCAGCATGATCGCGCCCAGCAGCGACGACGACTTGGCCAGCGCGACCGCACGCGCCGCGGTGATCGGCTGCAGCGGCCTGCCCTGCCCGGTCCCCCGCACGCGCCCGCGCAGCACGTACCCGAACACGACCTCGACGACCGCCAGCACCAGCAGCGTGACCCCGGCGAAGGTCGGCAGCGGCGGCAGCTTCCCGTACAGCAGCCGGATGAACAGGTACAACGCGACCGCCGTGACCAGCCCGGCCGACACCAGCTCCGACGCCTTGGTGAACCTCACCCGGCCCCCCGCAGGTCGATGTCCGGCCGCGCCCGCACGCCCGCGGTGTCCAACCGCGACAGCAGCTCGCGCGCAGGCCCGGCGCCTGGCACGACCGCATCCGGCTCGACGTCCAGCCAGGGGATCAGCACGGTCGCCCGCTCGGCGGTGCCCGGGTGCGGCAGCAGCAGGTCGGGGTGGTCGCTGCGCACCCCGTCGACGGTCACCACGTCGACGTCCAGCGTCCGCGGGCCCCACCGCTGCTCGCGCACGCGCCCCGACGCCGCCTCCAGCGCCTGCCCGCGGCGCAGCCACGCCCACTCGTCGGCGGCGGGGTCTTCGACGATCAGCACCGCGTTGAGGAAGTCCGGCTGGTCGGTCACGCCCCAGGGCGCGGTCTCGTACACCGGCGACACCGCGACCAGCACGTCGGCGAACCCGGCGACGGCCGCGCGCAGGTGCCCCTCCCGGTCCCCCAGGTTGGACCCCAGCGACAGCACCGCCCGGCTCATCCGCGCATCGACTTCCGCGAGCGCCGCACGGTCACCGCGACGTCGGCGAACGACAGCGGGATCGGCGCGCTCGGCTTGTGCACGGTCACCTCGACGGCGAGCACCCGCTCGTCGGCCATCTCGCCCTCGGCGATCTCCGCGGCCACGGTCTCGATCAGGTCCCGCGGCGGCCCGGCGACCACGGCGGCGGCCCGCTCGGCCAGCTCGCCGTAGTGCACGGTCTTGGTCAGATCGTCGGTCGCCGCCGCCGCTGCCAGGTCCAGCCACAGGGTGATGTCGACGACGAAGTCCTGCCCGTCGCGCTTCTCGTGCTCGAAGACGCCGTGGTGCCCGCGCACGCGCAGCCCGGTCAGCGTGATGCGATCGGCCATGTCACCTCCTGGGTCACCGGCCAGGACGCCACCCGGGGCGCCCCGCCCATCGCCGCGGCCACCGCGACCGCGTCCAGCGAGCGCCCGACGTCGTGGACCCGCACCCCCCACGCCCCCGCCTTGGCCACCAGGGCCGAGATGGCGGCGGTCGCGTCCTCGCGGCCGTCGGAGGGGCGGGCGACGCCCCCGCGGGCCAGCAGGGACCCGAGGAAGCGCTTGCGCGAAGCCCCCACCAGCACCGGGAAGCCCAGGTCGAGCAGCACGTCCAGGGAGCGGAGCAAGGCCCAGTTGTGGTCGTGGTTCTTGGCGAAGCCCAGGCCGGGGTCGAGCACGATCGCCGACTCGACCACGCCCGCGGCCAGCGCGGCGTCGACCCGGGCGCGCAACTCGTCGCGCACCTCGGCCACCACGTCGCCGTAGGTGGCCAGCGCGTCCATGTCGCGGCTGTGCCCGCGCCAGTGCATCAGCACCCACGGCGCCCCGGACGCGGCGACCACGCGCGCCATGTCCGGGTCGGCCAGCCCGCCGGAGACGTCGTTGACGATCGTCGCCCCCGCGGCCAGCGCGGCGTCGGCGACCCGCGCGCGGGTGGTGTCCACGCTGATCACCACGCCCGCGGTGGCCAGCTCGGCGATCACCGGCACGACCCGGGCGATCTCGGTCTCGGCGTCGACGCGCTCCGCGCCCGGCCGCGTGGACTCCCCGCCCACATCGATGACGTCCGCGCCGCGCTCCCACATGGCGACCCCGTGCGCGACCGCGTCGGCCAGGCCGAGGTAGCGGCCGCCGTCGGAGAAGGAGTCGGGGGTGACGTTGAGGACCCCCACCACCGCGCACCGCCCGGGCGCGGGCAGCATCACCTGGTCCGCCCGTTGATCAGCTCGATCGCCTCGGCCCGCGAGGACGGGGCGGTCTTGAGCAGCCCGCGCAGGGCCGAGGTCGTCGTGCGCGCCCCCGGCTTGCGGATGCCGCGCATGGCCATGCACAGGTGCTCGGCCTCGATCACCACGATCACCCCGCGCGGGCTCAGCTTGCGCATCAGCGCGTCGGCGATCTGGGAGGTCAGCCGCTCCTGCACCTGCGGGCGGCGGGCGTAGAGGTCGACCAGCCGCGCCAGCTTGGACAGCCCGGTCACCTGGCCGCGCTCGTTGGGGATGTACCCGACGTGGGCCACCCCGTGGAACGGCACCAGGTGGTGCTCGCAGGTGGAGTACATCGGGATGTCGGTGACCAGGACGAGCTCGTCGTGGCTCTCGTCGAAGGTCTTGTCCAGGACCGCGTCGGGCTCGGTGTAGAGCCCGGCGAACAGCTCCCGGTAGGCGCGGGCCACCCGCGCCGGGGTCTCCAGCAGGCCCTCGCGGTCGGGGTCCTCGCCGCAGGCCAGCAGCAGTTCGCGGACGGCCTTCTCGGCCCGGTCCGGGTCGAAGGCGGCGAGCGGGACGCCATCGGTCCCGCCCGCCTGCTTCGCGGTGTCACTCATCGCCAGTCTCCGAGATTGTCGCGGCGGTGCGGCCGCAACCCTCTCATTCGGACCCGCGTGCGCGCCCGTCGGAGTTGTCCTGGTCACGGGCATCCGGGCCGGGCGGGGGCGCCGCGGGCTGCCACGGCTGCCCGCCGGGCGTGGTCGCCGGGGTCCACCCGGGCGGCGCGCCGTAGTTCGGCGGTCCCGCGCCGGGCCGGTACTCGCCGTACTGCGGGGGCGAGGGGTAGCCGGGGGCGGGCGGGTAGGGCTGCTGCGGGTACGGCGGCGGGGCCCCGTTGCCGTTGCCGCCGGGCGGCAGGTCGGGGGTGGTCCGCGGCGGGCCGCCGGGCAGCTCGCCCGCGCCCGGGACGGCCGCGACCGGGGTCTTCTCCCGCTCGCGCTCGTCGTCGGGCCACGGCTCGCCGCGCTCGTGCGCCAGCTCGCGCGGGGTCTTGATCGGCGGCTTGTCGCTGGGCACCCGGTCGCCGAAGTCGTTGAACGCGGTGATGCGCGGCCGCTTCTCGACCCCGGAGAAGATCCGCTCCAGGTCCTTGCGGGTCAGCGTCTCCTTGTCCAGCAGCTCGACCACCAGCTCGTCGAGCACGTCGCGGTAGGTGTTGAGCACGTCCCACGCCTCGGTGTGCGCGGCCTCGATCAGGCTGCGCACCTCCTCGTCGATCTCGTGCGCGACCTCCAGCGAGTAGTCCGGCGCGTGGCCCATCGACCGGCCCAGGAACGGGTCGCCCTGGTCCTGGCCGTAGCGGACCGCGCCGAGCCGGGCGCTCATGCCGTACTCGGTCACCATCGCCTTGGCGATCTTGGTGGCCTGGTCGATGTCGCTGGACGCGCCGGTGGTCGGCTCGTGGAACACCAGCTCCTCGGCCGCGCGCCCGCCCAGGGCGAACACCAGCCGGGCGATCATCTCCGAGCGGGTCATCAGCTGCTTGTCGTCCTCGGGGACGACCAGCGCGTGCCCGCCGGTGCGCCCGCGCGGCAGGATGGTGAGCTTGTAGACCGGCTCCAGGTCCGGCATCGCCCACGCGGCCAGCGCGTGCCCGCCCTCGTGGTAGGCGGTGATCTTCTTCTCCTTCTCGGAGATGATCCGGCTCTTGCGGGCCGGACCGCCGATCACCCGGTCGACCGACTCCTCCAGCGCCGCGCCGGTGATGGCGGTGCCGTTGGTGCGGGCGGTGAGCAGGGCGGCCTCGTTGATCACGTTGGCCAGGTCGGCGCCGGACATGCCCACGGTGCGCTTGGCCAGGCCGTCGAGGTCGACGTCGCCTGCGAAGGGCTTGCCCTTGGCGTGCACCTGCAGGATCTTCTTGCGGCCGGACAGGTCCGGCGCGGACACCGGGATCTGCCGGTCGAAGCGGCCCGGGCGCAGCAGCGCCGGGTCCAGGATGTCCGGGCGGTTGGTCGCCGCGATCAGGATGATGCCGCCGCGGGCGTCGAAGCCGTCCATCTCGACCAGCAGCTGGTTGAGGGTCTGCTCGCGCTCGTCGTGGCCGCCGCCGAGGCCCGCGCCGCGCTGGCGGCCGACCGCGTCGATCTCGTCGACGAAGATGATGCACGGCGCGTTCTGCTTGGCCTGCTCGAACAGGTCGCGGACGCGCGATGCGCCGACGCCGACGAACATCTCGACGAAGTCCGAGCCGGAGATCGAGTAGAACGGCACGCCCGCCTCGCCCGCGACGGCGCGGGCCAGCAGCGTCTTGCCGGTGCCGGGCGGGCCGTAGAGCAGCACGCCCTTGGGGATCTTCGCGCCCAGGGCCTGGTAGCGGCCCGGGTTCTGCAGGAAGTCCTTGATCTCGTAGAGCTCTTCGACGGCCTCGTCGGCCCCGGCCACGTCGGCGAAGGTGGTCTTGGGCATGTCCTTGGACAACTGCTTGGCCTTGGACTTGCCGAAGTTGAGGACCCGGTTCCCGCCGCCCTGGACGTTGTTCATCATCCACATGAGCAGCAGCAACAGCAGCGCGAACGGGATGAGGAAGATCAGGATCTGGGTCAGGAACGAGTCCTGGGTCACCGTGGTCCGGAACTCGATGCCCGGTTTGTCGATGATCGTCTCGTAGAGCTGGGACGTCGCCCCCGCCGGGTACTGGGCGACCAGCTGGGTGACCTGCTGGCCGTCGTGCTCGATCGGGTTGTTCAGGGTCAGCTTGAGCTGCTGTTCCTTGTCCCCCAGCTCGACGGCCTTGACGTTGTTGGCCTCGATCTGCGCGACGGCTTTCGACGTGGGCACCGAGGTGTACCCGCGCGTGTCGTCGAACAGCATGCTGAAGGCGAAGTAGATCAGCAACACCGCGAGGATCCACAGCAGCGGGTTGCGCAGCAGTCGCTTTCGGTCCATTACATACGGCCGTGGGGCGGCCTCGACCCTCCCTGGACGTGCACGTGAGGGCAATGACGACCATTACCCGGCCGGGCGGTGCTCCGGTCGCTCCAGCGTACCGCCCGCGGTGGAGCCCCCACCGGTTGACGAGGGCGCCACCAAGCTCAACGGACGACGGCCCGCCGCAGTTCCCCCGCCCGCCGCGGTCAGCGCGTGACCTCGGCCAACAGCTGGCCGAGGCGGTGGCGCACGGTCTGGGCGTCGGCCGGGGCCACCGTGACCCACTCCCGCCCGTCCCGGCCGCGGCTGGTCGAGGTCAGGTAGCGGCCGTTGGGCTTGTCGAACCACGACAGGACCGGGCCGCGCACGCGACCGCCGTTGGGGTCGCGCGCGGTGACGCCGAACTGCCCGCCGCGCAGGTTGGGCTGCCCGACCAGCCGGGCGGCGGCGGCCCGCGGGTCGGACTCGGCCAGCCCGCGCACCGCCCGCGGGTCGATCGCGGCGAACTCGTCGGCGGGCAGCGACACCGACGCCTCGGCGCCGCGCGGGGCCGCGGGCAGCAGCGCCACCACCTCGGCGACCAGCCCGTCCGCGCGGACGCGGCGCAGGTGCAGGTCGTCGCCGGACTGGGTGGCCACCACGCCCGTCGCGCCCGCGGCGGCGGCGTAGACCGCCACCGCCTTGCCGGGCAGCTGGGGCAGGAACAGCGCGTCGATGGCCACGTCCGGCCGGGCGAGCACGCCCAGCCAGTCCTCCACGTGCGGCTCGACGCGGCCGTACCGGTCGATGAGCCCGCGCGCGGCCAGCTCGGCGTGCATGCGGTGGCGCAGCGCGGTGCGCTCGTCGACGGTGTCGCCGTGCGAGCGCACCTGCAGCGGGTACGGGAGCTCGCCCGCGTCCAGCGCTTCCCAGAGGAAGTCGAGGGCGAGCTGGTCCAGCGTCTCGGCCGAGGGCACGATCAGCCCCCGATGACGGGCGGCGCGGTGATCTGGTCGGTGCCGAAGGTGTCCTCCGGGTCCGGCTCGACCAGGTAGGACGCCCGCTGGTGCTCGGTGTCCTCCTCACCCTGGCCGCCGCGGCCGCCGCCGCCCGCGCCCATGCCCGCGCCGCCGCGGCCACCCGCGCCCGCGCCGGGGCCGCCGGGCCGTCCGCCCGCCGGGCCGCCGCCCTGGCCCATGCCGCCCATGCCCGCCGCGCCTGCGCCGGGACGCGGGCCCGCGCCCTGGCCTGCGCCGCCTGCGCCGGAGGGGCCGCCGCCGAACGGGCCGCGCGGCCCGCCCATCGGGGGCCTGCCGCCCGTCGGGCCGGTCGGGCCGCTGGTGACCGGGCCGAACGGGCTGGGGCCGGTCGGGCTCGGCTGCGGGGCCGGGGTGGGGCCGGGGTTGACGGTGACCGGGGGCTGCACCGGGGTGTGCGACGGCGGGGTGTAGCCGGACTGGTCGGTGCTGGTGTCGATGCCGTCGTAGCCGGGCATCGGGACGACGCTGCCCGGGTTGCTCGGGCCGTGGCCGGGGATGAACCCGGGCCTGCTGTCGAGGGAGCCGGTGTCCCCGCGCGGGGTGAACCGGTCGCCGCTGCCGACGCCGCTGTAGGTGACCCGCGTGCCGTCCTGGTAGCCCTGGCCGCGCCCGGTGTCGGTGCTGCTCGGCGGCGGCGGCACGAACGTCGGCGTGCGCGCGTCGATCTCGGCCATCGTGGTGGTGTAGTTCGTCAGGTACTTGACCTGCTCGGCCTTGACCTCGCGGGCGTGCTGCTCCTTGGCCTGCAGGTCGGCCATGCCCGCCACCGGGTTGGGGTTGGCCAGCGCCTTGGTCAGCTCGGCGTCGCGGTCGAACTCCACCGGCTCGGGCAGGTTGCGCACGGTGGCCGCGGCCATCGCCTGGTCGGACATCGCGGTGCCCATGTACTGGGCGGAGACCCCGGCCTGGCCGGTGCGCAGGGCCAGCGGACGCAGCGCGCCGCGGGCGGCCTCGGCGGCCTCGCCCTGCCAGGCGTGCTCCAGGCTGGTCACCGCGTCGAGCAGCCGGTTGGCGGCCTCGGCCAGGCGGTTGCCGCCCTCGGTGAAGCCGCGGCCGAGGCCGTCGGCGCTGGTGGGCACGTTCTTCTCGGTGCCAGCGGCGTACAGCTCGGTGCTGGTGCGGCTGGCCCAGTTCTGCGGGACGACCACCCGGTCGTCGCCGATCTCGACGTGCCCGGCGAGCTGCTCGCGCTGGTACTCGGCGATGCTCTGCTGCAGCTCGGCGTTGGTGGAGCGGTCCTCGTCGGGCATGTTCCGCATGGCGATCGAGATGTCGTCAGCCCGGTCGCCCGCGTACTCGTGCGTGTCGTAACGCGGCTGATCACCGTTAGGCATGTCCTGCCCCCTAGCCCTTCACCTTGGGTATGACGATTCCGGCGACCTGTTTCGCCACATCGCACGTGTCGTAGCCCTTGCCGCGCCCGGCGGAGAGCACGCCGACGCCGAAGGTCATGGCCGAGCGGTCGTCGTTGAGCTTGACCCGCACCAGGCACAGCTCGCTCTTCTCGGCGGTCTTGGTCAGCACCGCGGGCGTCCCGGCCACCTCGATCTCCGAGGTGCTCCCGTCGGTGGGCCGCACGCCTGCCGCGTCGAGCATGAAGTCGATGGTGATGCCGAGGTCGCCGCCCCACTGGCACTGCTCGGAGCCGGTGGTGATGCTGTTGCCCGGCCGCGGGTTGGCCGAGCCGAACTCCGCGGCCTCGGCCGGGGTCAGCAGCTCGCACAGCTCGTCGCGCTGGTACCGGACCTCCCGGTCGGCCTGCGTCGTCGTGGTGGCGGGGGCGGCCGTCGTGGTCGCCTCGGCCGGAGCGGTGGCGGGTGCGGTGGTGGTGGGCGCGGTGGTCGGGGTCCCCGGCTCGGCGCCGCAGGCGGCCAGGGCCGCCAGCAGCGCCACCATCACCACCGGTGTGCTGCGCACGGGCTCAGCCCCGGACCCGCGCCGCGTTGCCGTAGTCGGTGTCCTTGTAGTTCGCGATCGCCTGGTTCAGCGCGCGCTCGGCCTGGTCGGTCTGGTCGAGCAGCTGGCGGACCAGGTGCAGGAAGGAGTCGCCGGAGCCGTCGAAGCGCTCCATCGACTTCTTGGCCATCGCGGTGCCGACGGGGTTGGCCCCGATCTGCACCTCCTGGCCCGCCGCGTCGGCGCTCTGCAGCAGCAGGGACAGCTCGTCGCGGACCGCGCCGATCTCCTTGATCGCCGCCTGGGCCGCGTCCGGGTCCACCGCGACCATGCCGCTGGCCGCGGCCCCCGCGAAGGCGCCGACGGCGCCGCCGATGCCGGTTGCGTCGTACACGTCTGCTCTCCCTGGTCCCCGTCGGCTGCTCACCCGCAGCAGTTGATCCGCAGGCTAACGCACCTGGGTGCACCCGGTCAGGCGATCAGGGGAACTCGGACTACGAGGTGTAGACCCGCGGGTCGAGGGTGCCGATGTAGGGCAGGTCGCGGTAGCGCTCGGCGTAGTCGAGGCCGTAGCCGACGACGAACTCGTTCGGGATGTCGAAGCCGACGTACTTCACCGGCACCTCCACCTTCACCGCGTCCGGCTTGCGCAGCAGGGAGCAGACCTCCAGCGAGCGCGGGTTGCGCGAGGCGAGGTTCTTCAGCAGCCACGACAGGGTCAGGCCGGAGTCGATGATGTCCTCGACGATCAGCACGTCGCGGCCCGCGATGTCGCGGTCGAGGTCCTTGAGGATCCGCACGACGCCCGAGGAGGAGGTCGCCGAGCCGTAGGAGCTGACCGCCATGAACTCCAGCTGCACGGGGACCGGCAGCGCGCGGGCCAGGTCGGTCATGAACATGACCGCGCCCTTGAGGACGCCGACCAGCACGAGATCGGACGGGGTGTCGGCGTAGTCGGCCCCCACCTGCTTGGCCAGCTCGGTGATCTTCTCGTCGATCTGGTCCCGGCTGATCAGCACGGAGGCGATGTCACCGTCGTACACAGTGGTCCTTCACTCGGGTCGGCGCCGTCAACTCGGCCGTTCGCAGCTCAGCCTGCCATGCGCGCGGCGCGCCACAAAGCCGCCGGGGAGCGCGACGCCGCGCTGACCGCGCCAGTCGCCGACGAGGTCGTCGCAGGCGCGCAGGTGCGCATCGGTCAGCTCCGGGACGCCGCGGCCCAGCAGCCACGTCCGCAGCACCCGCCTGCGCAGCGCGGGCGGGGCCCCGGTGAGTTCGGCCACAATCAGCCCATCGGGGTCGCCCGCGCGGGTGAGCAGGGTCGCGGCGAGGTCGTCCAGGGCGGCCAGGTCCTCGCGCAGCTGGGCCGCGGTGCGGGCCAGCGCGGCGGCGACCCCGCCCTGCAGGACCTCCTCCATCAGCGGCAGCACCTCGGTGCGCAGGCGGACCCGGGTGAAGCGCGGGTCGGCGTTGTGCGGGTCCTGCCAGGGGGTGAGCCCGAGCGCGGCGCAGGCGGCCGCGGTGGTCGCGCGCGGCAGGTCGAGCAGCGGGCGGCCCCACGGCGGGTCCAGCGGGCGCATCCCGGCGATGGACCGCGGCCCCGACCCGCGGCCGAGCCCGAGCAGCACGGTCTCGGCCTGGTCGTCGCGGGTGTGGCCGAGCAGCACCAGCCCGTCGCCCGCCGCCGCCCGCAGCGCCGCGTACCGGGCCCGGCGGGCCGCCGCCTCGATCCCGCCCGGGCCGCTCACGGTCACCTGGACGACCCGCGCGGGCACGTCGATCCCCGCGAGCTGGTCCACCACGCGCGCGGCAACCTCGGCCGAGCCCGGCTGGAGGCCGTGGTCGACGACGACCGCCTCGACCGGGCGCAGGTGGGCGGCCGCGGCGGCCAGCGCGAGCGAGTCCGCGCCCCCGGAGACCGCGACCACGACCCGCCCCGGGTCGGCGCGGCGCAGCAGGGCGCGCACCGCCCGGCGGACGTCGGCGACCGCGGGATCGGGCCCGCTCACGCCACCCGGCGCAACCAGGCGTCCGGCTCGCCCAGCTCGGCGCGCAGCGGCAGGGTCTCGGCCGACTCCCAGACGCGGTTGAACCCGGCCATCCCCACCGCGTCCACCACGTGCTTGGTGAACTTCGCGCCCACCGCGTACTGCTTCATCTTCGCGTCGACGCCCAGCAGCGAGCGCAGCACGCGGTCGAGCACGCCGCCGCCGCGCCTGCGGGCGGTGAACCGCCGCCGGATGGTGGCGACGCTGGGCACCACGCCCGGGCCCACGGCGTCCATCACGTGGTCGGCGTGGCCCTCCAGCAGCGTCGACAGCGCGATCAGCCGGTCGAACGCGGCGCGCTGGGCGGGCGACTGCAGCAGCTCCACGATCGCCAGCGGCCCGGTCGACGCGGTGGGGTCCGGGCGCGAGCGGGCGGCCTTGAGCACCTCGGGCAGCCGCGACAGCAGGCCGCTCGCCTCGTCCTCCAGCCCGGCGATGAACCCGGCCACCTGGCCGCGGAAGTAGTCGGCCAGCCACGGCACGGCGGTGAACTGGAGCCGGTGGGTGCTCTCGTGCAGGGCGACCCACAGCTGGAAGTCCGCGGGCGGCACGTCGAGGACCTGCTGGGCGGCGACGATGTTCGGGGCGACCATCATCAGCCTGCCGTCCGCGCCGCCGTAGGGGTCGTACTGGCCGAGCACGCGGCTGCCCAGGTAGGCCAGCACCATCCCGGCCTGCACGCCCGCGCTGCCCGACAGCACCCCGCCGACCTTGCCCGAGCGCGACGGCAGCGCGCCCTCGGTCAGCACGGCGATCCCCTGGGCGGCGGCCTCGATCCAGCCGTCGCGGTCGACCACGTCGCCCTCGCGCACCGGCAGCCCGTGGCCCATCCCGGTCAGCCCGCGCACGTGCTCCTCGGCGACGACGGTCGCCGCGCGCAGGTCGGCCACGGTGCGCTCGGCCTCGGCCAGCGGCACGACCGGCCCCGGCCGGACCAGCCGCTTCGCCGTCGCGGTGGCGAGGTCCCAATCGACAGGCGCCTGCCCGGTCCGGGTAACGGGGTTCACATCGGCCAACGCTACCCCCTTCATCGACAGCCGCACCCACGCAAAGCCGCGGCGACGGCGTCCAGCGCGGGGCGGGCGTCGGCGGGGTTGGTGCCGTTGGACATCAGGGCGAACACCAGCAGCCGCCCGTCGCTGTCGAGCACGACCCCGGCCAGCGAGTTCACCGCCGACAGCGTGCCGGTCTTGGCCCTGACCCAGCCCTTGCCCGCCGCCGACGGGCCGTCGAGGTAGCGCTTGTTGAGGGTGCCGTTGCCGCCCGCGACCGGCAGCCCGGCCAGCAGCGGCCGCAGCTTGGCCGTCCGCGGGTCGGCGCCGTCGGGCGCGGCCGCGGCCTTGAGCACCTCGCCGAGCAGCGCGGCGGTGACCCGGTTCTCCGTCGACATGCCGCTGCCGTCGCGCAGGACGAGCTGGTCGACGTCGAAGCCGTTCTCGCGCAGCACGTTCGCCACGGCGGTGGTCGCGCCCGCGAAGGAGGGCTCCTGGCCGGTGGCGATGGCCAGCTCGCGGATCAGGGTGTCGGCCAGGACGTTGTCCGAGCGCTGCACCGCGGTGTGGACGAGCTCGACGATCGGCGCGGACTCGACCTGGCCGAGGACCCTGGCGTCGGGCTTGGCGGTGGCCAGAGCGTCCGCGGGCACCCGCGCGCCGATCCGCTTGGCGAACTCCTCGGCGAGCGCCCGGCCCGGGTTGCCCGACCGCGGGCTGACGGCCTCCGTCGGGTCCTGCCTGGCCGCGTCCATCATCGCGGGCACGATCGGGGTGATGTGGCCTGCGGGGACGTCCTCGGGCAGCCACCCGGGCGCGAGGCCCTCCCCGGTGTACCGGGTGAGGTCGACCAGCACGGTGTCGACGGGACCGGCGGCCTTGACCTGCTTGACCAGCTCGTCGAGGTGGGGAGCGCCCGGAAAGACGGACTCCTCGCCCACGGGCAGCGACGACAGCGTGGGGTCGCCACCCCCGACGATGATCACCGTTCCCGGCTCGTCCCCCGCGACGACCTTGGTGACCAGCCGGTCGGTGTGCGGGAGGGTGAGCAGCACGGCGGCCGTGCTGAGCAGCTTGGTGGTCGACGCGGGGACCAGCGGCGTGCCGGGGTTCCGGCTGAACAGCGCCTGCCCGCTCACCGGATCGATGACGACCCCGGTGAGGGTGCCGAGATCGGGGTCGGCAGCAGGCCCGGCCAACGCCTTGGCCACCCCCTGCGCACTCGGCGGAGCCCCCTCCACCGGCCCCCCGAGCACCGGCTCGAACCGCACCGCCGCAGGCGGCGGCGCCACCGCAACCCCCTCCCCACCCCTCAACCCCAACCGCTCCGCAACCCCAGGCACCCCGAACACAACCCCCGCAGCCACCGCAACCACCACCACAACCGCAACCCCCACCATCACCCCAACCCGCCGCCTGCGACCCCCCTCCCCAGGGGGGCCATCCCCACTCGCTCCACCCTGCTCACCAGCCACCCCCCGGCGCCCCTGACCACCGGCGCCCACCCCAGCCCGATCACCCGCACCATCCCGGCGCCCCTGATCACCCGCACCATCCCTGCGAACCCCAGCTTGATCACCGGTACCCGCCCCAACCCGGCGCGCCTCACCCTGATCACCGGCCAGCGCGCCACCACCGCGCACCCCGGCTGCCGGAGCACCCGCGACAGCTCCATCCCGGCGCGCCCCAGCCGCCCGATCGCCAGCAACCATCCCATCCCGGCGCGTCCCGGCTTGATCTCCGGACACGGGCTCATCCCGCCGTGCCCCACCTGCGCGGCCCGAGCGCTCCACCTGCCCCTCAGCCGCGAGGCCCGAGCGCTCCCCCTGCGCCTGCCGCTGAGCCGAGCCCATCTCGCCAACCCGCTCCCCCGGCGCAGACCCGCCATCCCCGGGCCGCCGAGGCCCGGGACCGGCACCCGGCCGGTCCCCCTGCTGAGGCGCACCGTCACCCGGCCTCCGAGCCCCGAACGGATCACCCGGCCGCCCGCCCTGCTGGGGACCAGCAGGGCCCCAGGGGCCACCTTGCCGCGGCTCTCCAGACGGAACCCGCGGCCCCGGCGCCCCACCGGGGCCTCCCGGCCGCCCGCCCTGCTGGGGACCAGCAGGGCCCCAGGGGCCACCTTGCCGCGGCTCTCCAGACGGAACCCGCGGCCCCGGCGCCCCACCGGGGC